>JAZSRC010000014.1:0-16000 GCA_045538305.1 Clostridia bacterium
TCCGCGTGCACGGAGATTTCGCCGGTTTTGGTCTTAAAGACCTTGCCGGTAACGCCCAGAATGTCGCCGATGTCCATTTTCTTGAATTCGGCATAGCTTTCCTCGCCCACGTCGTCGCGGCGAACATAAATCTGGATGCCGCTGTTTCTGTCCTGAAGGTAGGCGAAGGAAGCCTTGCCCATGATGCGGCGGCTCATCATGCGGCCGGCGATGGAAACCTCCTGATTTTCGAGGGAATCAAAGGAAGCGAGAATTTCATCGGAAAGATGGGTTCTGTCGTAGCGGGTCAGTTCATAGGGGTTCTTGCCCGCAGAGATCAGATCATTCAGCTTATTCATGCGGATTTCATTTTGCTCTGAAACGGCTTCTACAGTGGAAACAACCTGCTTCTCATCGGCCATAAGTTTTAGCTCCTTTACGTAAGCGCCGGTATTCCGGCGCGGATAATCATGAAAAAAGGCCTGCCAAAGGAGGCAGGCCCAAGAAACATAAGCCTGCTTATTATCTGCGTTTGATATTGCGGATGGCAAGTTTGATAACGCCGCCGGGCGTCTGCGCGTCGACAACTTCGCCCACACGTCTGCCCATGAGGGCTGCGCCAATGGGGGAATCGGCGGAAATATGAAGCTTGGAGGGATCGGCTTCGGTATAGCCGACGATTACATATTCGTCCTCTTCCTGATATTCCTCGTCGAATACGGTTACGACGGTGCCTACGGATACGGTATCGGTGCTGATCTGCTTTTCGTCAACGACGATGGCATTGGCGAGCAGCTCTTCCAGCTGCATAATGCGGCTGTTTACGCGGGCTTCCTCGTTCTTTGCCTCGTCATACTCGGCGTTTTCGCTCAGATCGCCGTGCGCGCGGGCTTCGGCAATATCTTTTACAACCTGGGCGCGTTTGACTACCTTAAGATCGTTCAGCTCTTCTTCAAGCTTACGCTTTCCGTCGGGAGTAAGTACTACGCCTTCCTGGATGTTTTCTGCCATACTATGAACCTCTCTTATTCCATGCATCCCATGCATGCAAAATTGCCGAAAGCAAGATAAGGAACACCGCGTATACGGTGCTCCCAGCTTTACGGACGCGGATATTATACAACTATATTTTCTCTGTGTCAAGCACATTCATTTTGAGTTCTGGTTTGAAGTTTCTGTGATTATGGGATTTTCGTTTGGACAAAAGTATGGTATACTCAAAAAAAGAATATGCGGAGGCGTTAGATTATGAAGCTTATGTATCTGGGCACCGCGGCGGCGGAAGGCGTGCCGGCCGTTTTCTGTAAATGCAAAATGTGCGAATATGCCAGAAGAGTGGGTAATAATGAGGTAAGAACTCGGTCCGGCGCACTGATTGACGATTGTCTGAAGATTGATTTTCCCGCTGATGCGTACATGCAGGCGCTCAAGCACGGCCTTGATTATTCACAATTGAAGCATGTGCTGATTACCCATATCCACGAGGATCATTATTGTGTGAAGGAATTCGGAAACCGAAGGTATCCTTACTCGCAAACGCCCAAAACCGAGCCACCACTGACGGTGTACGGAAGCCGGCCTGGCTATGAAATGATAAAAGGAATATTGGAGGAGGGCGTTTTGGAGTATAAGGTGCTTTCGCCCTATGTACCTGTACAGATCATGGACTATACGATAATACCCTTTCCGGCAGTTCATGCGGTGGCCGCGAATATTCAGCCGCTTTTTTATCTGATTGAAAAGGGGAACGAAGCGCTTTTGTACGCGCACGACACGGATAAGTTTACCGACGAGCATTTGGAGCACCTGAAGGGAAAACGCCTGACGATGGCGTCGCTGGATTGCACAAACGGCATATTGGACGTTGACTATATAGGTCACATGGGCATCAAGGACAATATCCTGATGCGCGAGAAGCTATATTCAATCGGCGCGGCGGATGATCATACGGTGTTTGTGGCGAATCATTTTTCTCATAACGGGCTGGTCCCGCACGAGGAAATGGAGAAGCGTCTGCCGGGGTTCCTGGTTTCCTATGACGGAATGATGGTAAATACCTGATTTGGCGATGATAAAGTCTTTTTGTGACAAAAAGAGCGGCGCTGACGGCATAGATTTTAGCCGTCGGCGCCGCTTTATTCTGTCAGAAGGTTACGGTGAGGTTCTTGTTTGTTTTATTAAGTACGATTTCGCTTGATTTGCCGCCTGATGTAATTTCATAGGTTCCACGGAAACCGTCCAGTGTGAACTGGCCGTTTTCATCGGTCTGCACAGCGATTTCAGTGTGCCAGTCGCGCTTGATGCGCTGCTTGAGCGCTTCGTAGGAGGGCTTTTTACTGCCGTCCTTGCGCACCAGGCCGGCGGGAGCGCCAAGCCATGCGCCGTCGGTGAAGTCCCAGTTTGTGAAGGCTTCAACCTGCGGGTGGGCGAAGAGCGTATCGATCATGGCGATCAGGTTGTCTGCCTGACGATCTTCGCCTGCGGGCGTGGTGGGCCAGTCGGGGACTTGCCAGTCGTTAAGGTCTACAATATGCGGGGGCATCAGGTCGCCGGAAACGAAGGTGTTTTCGGTAAAGTGCATTGGCATGCCGAAGGAGGCGAAGCGGTCAAGTACTTCATGCAGCTTTTCAAGACCCCAGAAGCCCTGATGCTGGTGCGACTGAATACCGATGACATCAATGGGAATGCCTGCGGATAGGCAATCCTCGATCAATTGACGGTAGCTTTCGGAGGTATTGAAGTCGTTCAGAAGCAGCGTTGCGTTGGGATCGGTTTCGTGCGCCCGGTCGAATACCTTTTTCACCATTTCTACCCGGCCAAGCTTCTGGCACAAGCGGGTGATTGCGTTTTCTTCTTTATCGAAGATCGGCATGATTACCACTTCGTTGATTACGTCCCAAAGCGTGATATAATCCTTGAATGCGCTTACCTCGCGCTTTATACGGAAAAGTTGGTTTTCAAGAACCTCTTCATTCGTTTTGGGCATCAGCCACTTTGCGCTGACCGTGTGCCAGCAAAGCGGATGCCCCTTTACCAGACAGCCGTTTTCACGAAGATATTTAGCCGCACGCAGGGTTTCCTCCTGCATGGTTTCGCCTTCTCTGGGCTCGTATCGGCCCTGATAGAAGGGGAGGGTGCCGTAATTGAATAGCTCTTTCCATGCGTCCCAGTAAATCGCGAGAAGCTCCTTGCGTTCTGTAGGTACGATCGGGTTCAGAAGCCCGGAGAGGAAAAATACGCCGCAGCCGAACAGAAACTCATGTCTTTTCAGTTTTGCCTGCACCTTGCATCCGGGCATGGGAGTTCCGGCTGCATCCTTTACCGTAACGATGGCGGTTGATTTGCGATGGCTGTATTTATCCATAGTTCTCTCCTTTATATATTATAATTTATTGTGCGTGCAGAGTGAACGCGCCGAGAGACACCGTTCCTTCGCCTTCAAAGGTAAAGTACAGGGCGCGTACGCCGTCGGGGATGCTTACTTGCGCGCCTCCCGCGGTCCAGATATTGGTATACTGAACCGGAATGCGTGCGATGGTGTCGCCATTCCATTCGGTCTTTATGGAAACAAAGCCGTTTGCATAGCCGCGCGTGTTGATGGTTATGCCGGTAACACCCTGCATATCGAAATACTTGAAGCCTGCGGACGAACCGTCGCGCAGATTGCAGACATAGCCGTCGATTTCACAGCCGTCGCCGCCTTCCTGCGTGATTTTTGGAAAACGGCTGTCCATCCATGCGCTATCTCCTGTTACATACGCCTCTTCATCCCTTGCGGTCAGGTGACAGGCAATGTAGGACGGATAGGCGCCCTTTCCGGGAAGTGGTGTACCTGCGCAGGAGGTGATTTCGACCTGAGGAATGTGTCCGTCTTCGAGGAAGCAGATTTTTTCTATGCAGCCCTGGCGGGAGAAATTGGTTCCGTTGGTGTGACGATGATAGAATATGTACCATTGGCCTTCTATTTCCACAATGCTGCCATGGTTGTTGCCGCCGTAATACATGGGCTTTTCCTTTGGCTTATAGGTGGAAATACCGATGTCGTTATTGGAAACAATCACGCCGCCAAATGCAAACGGGCCGCGAGGGGAATCACCTATGGCATAGCAAAGCTCCGTCATCCAGATTGAGGAATAGATGAAATAGTATTTGCCGCCGCGCTTTCTGATGGAAGGGGCTTCAAAAAACTCATGGCCTTCGTAGCCGCTGCCCTTGCTGTAGGGAGCGCTGGGCGCGACAAACACGGTTTCTTCGCAGATTGTGAGCATATCCTCTTTCAGAACCGTCAGCATCGGCCCATGACGGCGTGAATCGGACCTTGGACAAAAGCCCGTGAACAGATAGGTTTTTCCATCCTCCGTCAGTACGCCCGGATCAAACTGCGGCTCGTCGCCTTCGCGTTCGCCCAGAAGGCCGCCGTTTTCATCGTGCACATAGCCGTAGAATTCAAACGGGCCTGCGGGAGAATCGGAAACGGCTACGCTTACAATATTGACCTTGTCAAGAACATAATAAAGGTAATACCGTCCGTCGAGACCTACGGTTACATCCGGCGCGTACAGACACATATGCCCGTCGGGGTTGCGCGGATCCTGCTCTTTTCGATAGATTACGCCCTCATAGCGCCAGCTGCTCAGGTCATCTGTGGGCGCGGACCAGCATACATAGTCATTTAGGCAGAATACCCAGCCGTTGAAGCGATCATGCGAACCATATACATATACGCGCCCGTTAAACACATAGGGTTCTGCGTCGGGGATATACTCCCATGAGGGAAGGTATGGATTCAGCACAGGCTTTTTACTCATGGGAAAGCGAGCCCCCTTTCTGTAATATCCATAAATGTTAGATTGACAGTATTTATAGGTAAATACATTTTACACCATGTGAATTTGGCTGTCAATTGAGGATTGGGAGGCAGCGCTGAAGATAAAGCGCGATATAACTGATTTTCCTATATTGTACGCGCGCGTACGGCAGTCAAGGTTTTTTTGAAAGAATTGCTCTGATTGATGGGCGGTTCTCTTTTTGTTTGTATTTGTCGCCTCTGCGCTGCGTTATTCCCGCAGTACTGAGAATCTCTCAATATAATTACTTGCGCGGCAATTTTTCTTTTCAATGCTTCTGCAAAGAAAAGGGCTGCATTTCACTGCAGCCCTTGATGATCTGTATCGTGGCGGTTCATTTCAACCACACAGATAAAGGTACCTGATCCAGAATTCCATGGAAGGAACAGGAGCTTGTTCCGCCCAGTGCGACCAGTTTACCGTCTGCCTGAATTCCGACTGTATATCCGTTACCGGCGGAAAGAGCAACGAGATTGCTCCAGTAATCGGTATTGTAGTTTATGCTGACCCTAGCGCCTGCATTGACGCACAAACCGTAGGAATTCAGGCCAACCATATGGAAACTGCCGGCTGAAATAGAAACGATATCTTTCCACACGGAAGAGTCGAAGGGAATATCCTGGTCAAGCCAGCCTGCGAGCAGCACATTTCCGTCTGCCTGAAGACCGATCGTGTATTTAACGCCGGCGTCTACTGCAACAATATCGTGCCATTGCTCCACTTCGCACTGGCCGTAATCGTTGTCGCCGGTCGCTACGACTGTTCCATCCGCACGTAGACCGACGATGTGGGTATATCCGACAGCTGCTTCAATAATATTCGTCCATGAGGCATAATCATATTCACAGCCTTCCAGCAGAGCTCCGGTAAAAGCAACAGTGCCGTCTTTGCGTACACCTATCATACTGACTATGCCGCAATCGATATCAATGATATCCGTCCAGTCGTCGGTATTGCACTGCTGATAATCGTTTATGCCCTCTGCTACCACGGTGCCATCCTTTCGCAAGCCGGCGGAAAAATTATGACCTGCGGATACTTGTACGATATCTTTCCAGTCATAGTCTGTACCCAGAGAAATGGTGCCGTACATTGTTTCAAGAGAGGTTTTTGGATTGGTTAGTCCAGGCACTGCTGCGCCGAAATCAAACACTGTCCCATCGGCATGTAGACACAGTGTATGGGTGGAACTGCTCGAAAGCTTTTTAGCGTATTCGGATGCATTGGCCATCAGTTCGAGGCGCTGTTTGTCATAAATCGTGTAATCGTAGGGATTCTCTCCCGTCACATATAGATTGAAACCCAGTTCGTCACCCAAATATTCAACAAATGCCCTTCTCAGTTCCATGTGTTCTTCAAACAGATCATGCTGCTCTTTAAGGATATCCTGCTTTTTCAGAAGTACATCCATTACAGAGCCTTTCCGGTCGTAGTAGGTTGCATAATATTTCTGACAACACTCCAAACCACGGTTATGAACGGCATAGTAGATCTCCAGCAGATAGAATGCAGCTGCTTTTTCATTTTTTGATGCCTGGCCGATCGCATTACTGAGAAGGTTTTCCAGCGTCAACAGCTGAATCATTTCTTTTTCGCATTCGGCAAGTGTTACAGCATCCTTCACCAGCGGGATCATGCCTGCAGTCTGTCCGCCCAGTAGGATACTGCTGACAACCGGATTGTTCAACTTATCGATTAATACGTCAATGCCTTCTTCTGTGAGCAGTTTCAGAAAACTCTTGACGCCTTCTACTGTCGCCAGATTCAGCTTCACCTGATTCATGCCCTTCTGAATCTCTGAGCGCAGCTTGTCGCAAACTTGATAAATGATGCTGCCCTGCTCGGTTCCGTCACAGATTGCATCCAGCAGCGGCATGTTCACTGCATAATTCTCGACCATGTGTCCAAAGGTGTCTTTTGCCCTGCCATATTCAACATTTACATTGATGATTGACAGCGCGATCCCGGCTGCGTTCAGCCAGGTTGCTGTGGTATCCCAGCGGCTGCTCTTTTTTAGATTTTGCATACGGTTTGTGCCATTGGCATAAATCCTGTAGGCAGTCGCATCATTGATGATGATGGACTTTCCGTCTGCGCCAAGGGTGATTGCATTGGACGAAACCAGGGAGTTCCAATAGGTGTCCATTCCCTGCTGATAGATTTTAAATGCATCGTCAGCGCCCTTCGTGACGCCCACATTTGTCCAACTGAGCTCCAGATACTCATAATAGGCGTCGTAATTGCGGATCATTACGCTCCCGTCTACCATCCGGGTGATATCGCCGTTTTTTTCCATCAACGCCCAGTATTCATCCAGCGTTTGTCTGAAGCGATTGGTGTTTGTAAAGGCACTCAAATTAATATACTGGTAGTATGCCGGTTTATTGACAATTTGCATCGTCCCGCCGGCATCATACACGATATGGCCTTGATCTTTGAGCAGCTTCATGCTTACATTGTTGTAGGTTTCCACCTGGGAATTCAAAAACGCTCCAAAAAATTTTGCGCTTTTATCACTGGCCAACTCGCCAACGAGATCTGTTCCGTCAGGAATGTATTCCATCACGAAGGAATCCCACAAGGTCTCGTGCGTTTCCGTGCCTGCGAGAACCTCCACAACGATATCCTGCAACAGAGATTGGACGTCATTGTCCTCATAAACGCCCAGTAGTTCAAGAAATTGGTCTGCAATCTTAGACGTCGGATCAGTCAGCAGAAGCAGCAGCTCATTACCCAATTGTCCCCAAACGCCTTTTTCCAGCACTGTGTCGACAACTGCCTGGCTTGTATGTGTGAAGGTATCTTTTTGATTCAGATGTTGAGCGTATAATCTGCTGAGCTCTGTTTCCGGCAGCAGCAAACTGCGGGCAAAGGCGTGCAGAGCATTTTCCCGGCTTTGTTCCCATTGCAAAGGACTGACGGTGATCTCCGCCAGGCAGGATTGCTGCGTAAACAGAAGAACAAAAAGCAACGTCAATATTTTCCTTATCTTCATCAGTAATCCCTCTTGGCGGATATACCGTCAGTCCGTTGAATTATTCGTATGTGTAGTTGCAAACGACGTTCACATTGGCATAGCGGCCTTCGCTGGCGATGGTGCTCCACTGTGCTTCGGTGCCTTCATAATAGATGGTATCAAGCGGGAATTTTTCCAAAACCCGCTGAGAGTCTCTAAAGGAAACCGGCCAGTAGATAACCTTGAGTGTTGAGGGCAGCTGCTGAACGGACCACTCAAATTTATTCAGTACCGTAAAGCCCCGGGGCAGCTTCAGCTCGGTAATTGCTGTGCCGTCAATTGCAGAAGCATACATACCTTTCAGTCCTTCCGGCAGTATCAGTGTGGTCAGTTGCTCAGAGTCCGTAAACTCATACTTAGAGATGTACTCAACCTGAGATTTTGACATATCGATCGTATGCAGCGCAGCACAATGTGAAAATGCGCCGTTGCCCTGATAGCTGCCTTGCGGATCCTCGTGGGTCGTAAGCAGCGATGCGGGCAATGTTAGCTGCTCAATGCCGGTTTCGTGGAATGAGTAGCTTGTAATTTTGGTCAGTCCTTCCGGCAGTTCTATCGTTTTCAACGCCGGGCAGTTCGTGAATGAACCATTGATTTCCCGCAAACTATCCGGGAGCGTTACCTTTTCCAGATTCACACAGCCAAAGAAGGATTGATAGCCAATGACTTCCACACCTTCTGGAATGGTGATCTCCTTCAGGTTCGTACATCCTGCAAAAGCACTTCGTGGAATCTCTGCGATCTGACCGAAGAAATGTACCTTTTCCAATCCGCTTTCACTGAAGCAGTACTCCGGCAGGACGGTTACTGTAGAGGGAATATAGACTTCACGCAGATCATAGCAATCTTGAAAGCTCTTAGCCAGATGATACGTCACGCCGGCTTCTTCGCTGAGGACCAGCTTTCCCTTGATATTTTTGGCATCAACATAAAAGAGCTTTTTCATTCCCCATAAGTCATCTTCAATCTTCACTATTTCGTAATCCAGAAGCTGCTGCCAGGTGAAGACCAATTCATTCTCTTCAATGTACAGACCAGGCTCCATCCAGCCGCAGGTAATGCAGACGTGCTGCTCAAAGGCATGCGCGCCCTTCTCTACCTTATTGCCCTGCCGGATCTGGCTGCAAAGGCTGCAGCGTTGGTCGCCGGTGTATCCTTCTGTCTGGCAGGTGGCTTCAACGATGTTTTCGGGCGTACTCCAGCTGTGTCCAATGGCGGGGATTACTTCACCCTTTTCTACAACCGCTGTACAGACGGTACACAGCACATCGCCGGTATAGCCATTCCCTTCGCAGGAAGGCGCAGTAGCGGCGGTTCGTTCCGCTGCGCAAGTATGCTCTATCATGGGGATTGCCGTCCCTGTCGTCAATACTTCATAACAAACCAAACACACCGTATCGCCGGTATAGCCATCGCTATTGCAACTTGCTTCCGATGCACCGATCGGGTCGGAAGCTGTATGAGGAAGCTTCGCAATCGTTTCGCCGGTATGAACCTGTTCGCCGCAGGTCATGCAATATTGATTTCCTGTATAGCCTTCAGCAGCGCAGGTTGCCTCTTTCACCTCTGTCAATTCGCTGGCAAGGTGTCCCTTTGCAGCAATGACTTCGCCTTTCTGGACGATCTCATTGCACTTTGAACATTGAACATCACCGGTATGACCTGCCGCTGTGCAGCTTGCATCTACTGCATTTACCACAAAAGTTTCCGCATGCTTGCACCCACAGCCGCTTACCATGAGCGTCAGACATAGTAACACGAGAATCAGCCATGCTTTTTTCATGATACATTACTCTCCATTATTCATATACATAATTGAACACGATTTCTGTAATATCTACTCCCTCGGGTGCAAACATACTCCACTGCGCCTCGGTACCTTCAAAATATACCCGATCAAAGTGATGGTTGGCAAAAACCTGATCCTTGTCTATAAAACTGAGAGGCCAATAGATTGTAGTGATATCGCAAGTCAATTTGTCATAGTAGCCCAGAAACAGCGTACTAAAGCCCTTAGGCAGATAGAGTTCTGTGAGATTTGTGCCGTTGAGACTGACTGCGCTCATCTCCTTCAGCCCGTAAGGCAACAGCAGAGATTCCAGAGCAGAGCAGTCGGTAAACTGAGTGCCATGCAGCCGCGTGATCTGGGTCTTGGACAGATCTATTTTTGTCAGCTGCTTACAATTGGCGAAAGGTCCGGCGTTTCCGGTGCCGGTATAATCCAGCGTCGTTACGGTAGAGGGCAGAACGACTTCGCGCAACCCGGTGTTCTGGAAAGAACCTGAACTGAGCCCTTCAAGGCCTTCAGGAAACACAATTTCCGTAATCAGTGTATCATTCTTGAAGGAGCCTTGACCGATATGCTTGATTGTGGAAGGAAGCGTTACATGTTCCAAAGCAGTACATCCGGCAAAAGCATTTGCATAGATCTCTTTTGTGCCTTCTGGAATATCAAAGCGCTTCAGATGATCGCAGGAATTGAATGCTGCCACGTCGATTGTTGTGATTTCGCCACCGAAGTGAACCTTTTCTACGCCTGTGTTGTCAAAGGCTCTGTTGGTGACCTTTGTCAGATGAGGCGGAAGATAAACTTCGGTCAGGTTCTCACAGCCTGCAAATCCGTTCCATGAAACGTATACATTTGTATTGAAGCGGGTGTTGATCTGGTCGCTGATAACCAGCGTACCTGCGATCGCGGTCTTGTCTTTTGCGCTCACAAAGGCGGCGTTAAGACCATCCATGGATTGTTTGCTGATTGTGATCAATTTCTGATCCACCATCTGCTGCCAGGTGTACATCATTTTCCCCTGTGAATCATACAAGCCTGCTTCAGGCCAGCCGCAGGCGGTGCAGACATGCTGATCATAATTATGTTTAAGACGGGGAAGCACTTCGCCTTGCTGAATGAAATTGCAGTGGATGCAGCTCAGATCGCCGGTATATCCTTCTGCTGAGCAGGTTGCTTCTGTGTTTCCTGCGGGAGCGCTGTATTCGTGATCAAGACGCGGAATGCTCAAGCCCTTTTCCAGCAGTAAACCGCATGCAGTGCAGTAGATATTGCCGCTGAAGCCGGTTGTTACACATGTCGGCTCCTGAACTTTTTCGGGTTCACCCGGCGTATGGGACAGCATGGCGATCCTTTCGCCCTGCTGCAGCATTTCGCCACAGTGCACACAGGAGATGTCTCCGGAATAGCCTTCCTCAGTACAGGAGGCCTCCTTTACACCCTTAGGCTGGGAGGCTATGTGGGACGTTTTTTCAATCACCATACCCGTCTCCACCTGTTTGCTGCATACAGTGCACAAGCGATTGCCCGTATAGCCGTCATGGGTACAGTCTGCAGCTTGTACATCAATCAGACTTCCTGGCTCATGCCCGGTGGCAGGGATGGTTTGTCCGGCCGAAAGGATTTTATTGCATTTGGTACACTGGGTATCGCCGGTATAGCCTGCAATTTCGCAAGCGGCTTCCTGAACATTGACGAGCGCTGTTTCATCATGTTTGCAGGCGCAGCCTGTCAGCATGAATATCAACAGTAACAAAATGAACGCGATACATATCTTTTTCATTCTTTACCATCCTTTCTTTCTTCAATTGTAGCATATTGATGCTGTATTATCAATCATCAATACATACTGTGATTACATAGATGATCGATTTGATTGGCAACAATAAAGGGACTGTGAGAAAACAGCCCCTTCAATATACAATTGAAATCTGGAGAATATCAGGCGTAAATGGCTTCGTATTTGTTTTTCAGGTAATTGGTATAGTAGGACGGATCAAACTTTCCGCTAAACGCCTTTTCCATGAGTACACCGGGCTCAAACAGGCTGCCGTAGTTCCAGATATGATCGCACAGCCACTGATTGATGGCGGTAAAGTCGCCCTTTTCCACATCGCCGAATACGTCCACGGTTTCCTGCATGCGGGCAAGCAGCTGCGCGCCATAGGCGCTGCCGAGTGCATAGCTGGGGAAATAGCCAAACATGCCGCCGCTCCAGTGGGTATCCTGCAGCACGCCCTCACGGTTGTTGGGAACGTCTACGCCCAGATACTCCTTGTACATGCGATTCCACTCTGCGGGAAGCTCTTTTGAGGTGATTTCGCCCGCGAACAGGCGCTTTTCAAGCTCGTAGCGGATCATAATATGGTATCCGTAAAAAAGTTCGTCGGATTCGATTCTGATCAATGAGGGCTTGCTGGCATTGAACGCACGGTACAGGTCCTCGTCGGTATAGGCATTCAGCGCAGGGCACAGCTCTCTGAGCTTGGGTGCAAGCATTTTGACAAACGGCATGGAACGGGCGATGATGTTTTCGAAAAAGCGGCTCTGGCTTTCATGTACGGCCATGGAAACGCCGCTGCCCAGACTGTTGTAGGCATCCTCAACGGCGGTATTGGCGTCATACAGTGCGTGTCCGCCCTCATGAATCACGCTGAACATGCTGGAAGCGAAGCTGTCTTCATAGTAATGTGTGGTGATTCGTACATCGTGGCGGGTGAAGCTTGTGGTAAAGGGGTGCTCGGTTTCTCCGATGCCGACATGTGAGCGGTCAAGCAGGAGGATGTCCATCAGGATGTCGGACAGCTTTCTCTGAACCTCAATGGGCATGGGAACGTGCAGCGCGCTTTCATCCACCGGTTTTCCATTCTTTACCAGTTCAACGGTGGGTGCGAGTGTATTTCTCAGATTCTCGAAAAACTCGTCGCAGGTTTCTCTTGTGAGTCCCTTTTCAAACCGGTCGAGCGCGCAATCGTAAGGATCCATCTCCGGGTGCGTATAGGCGGCAAATTTCTTATTGTATTCGACGATCTTGTCGATATAGGGCGCGAAGGAATCGTAATCATCGTTCGCCTTGGCTTTATGCCATACGTCGTCGGATTCGTTGATCAGCCTCTGATAGGCCAGATACTCGTCCATGGGAATCTTGCTGATTTCTTCCATATCGCGAAGGCGCAGCTCTACCAGACGGCGGGTTTTTGCATCCAGTGCGTCTTTGTCGGCGGCAAGCTCCTGGAGGATAGAAACGGTTTCAGGGCTGGTGTTGAGCTTATAGGCTTCTTCGCCCAGCATGGAAAGCGTTTCGCCGCGGTTGGCCGCAGTGGCGGAGGGCGCGGTCGTGGAGCCGTCGTACATCAGTATGCCCATTGCGTGATGATAGGCGGCGAGCTTCTTCTCAAGTGCGTACAGTTTTTCCTTTGCAGTCATGGGTAATTATGCCTCCAGTCCTTCATAAATCAGATCGCGTATCGTGGGATGAATGGTGTAATAACCGTAGCCGCAGCCGAATACCTGCTGGGCATAATAGCAGCTTATGTGGTTCTTCGGGTCGATCATTGTATATGCGCAGGCGGCGCCGTCCCAGCCGAATTCGCCTTCCGGTCCCTTTGAATACTGCGTATCCATCATCGTCCGAACGCCGAGACCGTAGCCGTAGCCCAGACGTTTGTGGGTCTGCCAGTCGATAAGCGCGTCGCCCGTCTGCTGATTGGTATGCATGAGGGTAATGGTTTCTTCCTTTAATATATGTGCGCCCGTCTTGCCTACGCCGCCCGACGCCAGTGCGTCGGACAGAAGGATGTAATCCTCTACCGAGCACAGAAGACCTGCGCCGCCGCTTTCGTAGTTCGGGGTAAGTTGATAGCAATTCCGATCGCCTCGATTGGACAGGGTGCTGGTGTGCGTGCTATCGTCGTACTGGTATTGCGTTGCAAAGCGTGCCTTCTTTTCCTCGGTCAGGTGGAAGCCCACATCCTTCATGCCGAGCTTGTCCCAGATATTCTTTTTCAGATATTCCGAAAATTTCATGCCGGAAACAACCTCAACAATTGCCGCCAGCACGTCATGGCACAGACTGTACTGATAGTGCGTGCCGGGATCGAAGGAAAGCGGCTCCTCGGCAATAGCGTTTACCAGCGTGATGGTATCGGCTTTATTTCCGGAATAGAACTTTGCTTTCATGATGGAGGGCGATTCAATATCGTAGTTTAAGCCGCCCTGCATGGCGAACAGATGGCGCACAGTCATGGTGGTCCATGCCGCGCGCACATGGCCGTTTTCAATAACCGAAAGCGTTTTGTATGCGGGCAGGTATTTATGTACCGGATCATCCAGGCCGATTTTTCCCTGCTCAATCAGCTGAAGCGCCGCCGTGCAGGTGTGAACCTTTGAGGCGCTGTAAATCCAGTAAAGCTCCTTTCCGTTCATCGCGATTCCCTTTTCGCGGTCGCGGTAGCCGGTAAAATGCCGGTATATTTCCTCGTGGTCCTTGTATACGATCAAATCGCATCCGGGAATGCCCTCGTTTTTCAAACCGTCGATATATGAAGTCAGCTTCTCAAAATTCATAAGCGCTCTCCTTATCTGAACTCTTCCATGGTTATTATAATGCGTCTGATTCGCGAATGCAATGATTTTTCGTGATTCGTGTGTTTTAGCTGCGATTGTTTTTATAGTCATACAACGTTGTCGATGCGTCGTTAAAGCTTTCCTGCCGCAGGACCTCCAGCGCTATACGTTGATGTTTATCGTCGGGGTTAAGATGGCTGGCGGTACCTAATTCGGTTGCAGAGTTGATGAAAGAAATAATGCTTGCGAAAGAAACAAACGCATTCAGCGCTATAATCAATACGGTAATAATGAGAAGGAATACAATACTTACCAATATAAGCATACACAGATTGGCTGTATACATATGCATCGTGCAGGTGATTGCGAGCGCCAATAGTAAATAGAAAGGCAAAACTGCTAGCCTGTACAGTAAGTTCAAAAAATCGGAGTGACGCTTAAGGCGAATGGTATACCAGATATACAGGATTGCCAATGCAACCGGAATAAAAAGCGAATAGAAAATAAACCGGTTCAGCGGCGTTTCAATGCTTGTCGGACTGTCGACAGAATAACCGCTTTTGAACCAAGTAAAGAGAGATTGAAAAATATTATTGCCTTCAATGAAGCGGCAGCATAACTGATAGATATTTGAACGAATACAGAATATAAGACAAACGGCGGTTATGATCACAGAAAAAACAAAATAGTAGGGACTTGCTGCCGTTATTATTAGCTTTCTTCGATTTACTGTTTTTCTGATAATACATGGCAATAAGAAAAGGCTCCCGGAGATCAGGCTTTGCCAGCATAACCATGCAGATGAATGAGAAACACATCGCCAGATATCCCGAAGGATGGAATTTCCGTTAATCATCGTATGAACGGCTGTAACAGGATCTGACGGGGAAGAAATAAAGATGCGGCATATTGCCCCAAAAATACCGGAAGATATCAACAGGATGCTTGTGGTAATAAAAACGGTCAAGATCTTTTTTGAGGGATGAGAACGTCGATAATTTGTTTTATTCGCCCTCTGGAATCTGTATAAAATGTCCTCGCTGTTGTTGGATAAAGCAATCAACAACAGAAAGATCGGCACAAATACGACGGAATTTTTCAGTACAGTATTCGATATGGATGGCGCATAAGAAAATAAGTAAGGTCTTTCCATGAAGCTGTTAAACAAACAGTTGCCTAACGTAAAACTGGCTGCCGAATCGAGAATGATTCCAAGCAAATTAAATCTTTCACGGATGATATTGAAAACACAGAAAGTGATGACAGATATCAGAATAGATGCAAACAGAACTCCTTCTTCGTAATTGGAGGCAAATGTCTTTATTTTGATGAACAGGATAATACAGGTGAGAATTCCGAGTATCGATATACATTTGTATATTTTTATCTTCTTATCCATATGATGATTACGCCCCCACTATTCATTTCTATGTGTAATTATAGGGTGGGAACGGTTGCCTGTCAACCAATCGGAGAGATATCATTTGCCATACAGAAACGAAGAAACATAATGTTTACAAAAATATGTGTTGACAAAGAGGGGTGAATGTGATAATATAGTTTAGCTGTCAGCGAGGGAGACCGAGCGAGCGGCGCGATCCTTGAAAACGATACAGAGAACGAAATAAGAAGAAGACAGTCGATTCGGAAGAAAAATTGAGCGAAAAACGCTTAACGGTTGAAGGATGTTGGCGCATCTGGAAACGGTTAAGAGATGGATTAAACATAAGAGTTTGATCCTGGCTCAGGACGAACGCTGGCGGCGTGCTTAACACATGCAAGTCGAACGGGGATGTTGACTTCGGT
>JAZSRC010000054.1:0-84145 GCA_045538305.1 Clostridia bacterium
GTCCCTATACGCCGCGTCACAATGGTAAAGTTGAACGCAGTCACCGCGAAGATCAGAAGCGTTTTTATGATACCCACCGCTTCTGGTCCCGCGCCGACTTTGGTGTGCAGCTAGCTGCACACCAAAGTCGCAGTAACTCCCGCCCTATGCGTCCTCTCAATTGGCTCTCCCCTAGAGACTTGATCTCTCTTTTCACCGTCCAAGATCATTGACAAACCTACAGAACAGGCTATCTGCGCATACGGCCAGGCTGCCTGCGCATGCAAAAAACTGTTATATTTTTGATACTGTATGTTCAAATGTGAATGACTATATTATAATGTTTACTGAAAAGGTCGGAAATATAACCCGGAGGATTACGGTATGGCCGCAGCGCTGCTGGAGATCAAAAACGTCAAAAAGTCGTTTGGCGAAACGCAGGTATTAAAGGGCATAAACCTAACGGTACACGAGGGCGAATTTGTAACGCTGCTCGGTTCCTCCGGCTGCGGAAAAACGACCACGCTTCGCATCATTGCCGGGCTTACGCAGCCGGATGACGGCGCGATTTTCATTGACGGTACAAACGTAACCGCATATCCGCCCGAAAAACGCCCGGTGAATACAGTCTTTCAAAACTATGCGCTGTTTCCTCACATGAATGTTGAAAAGAACATTTCCTACGGCATGCGCATCAAGGGGGCAAAGCGTTCGGTATGGAAGGCGCGTGTTTCCGAGCTGTTATCGCTGGTACAGCTTTCGGGCTATGAAAAGCGCATGCCGCACCAGCTGTCCGGCGGCCAGCGCCAGCGCGTGGCCATTGCCCGCGCGGTGATTATGCAGCCCAAGCTCCTGTTGCTGGACGAACCTCTGGGCGCGCTGGATCTGAAACTTCGCCGCGAAATGCAGTCAGAGCTTAAGGACATTCAGAAGCGGCTGGGCATAGCGTTTATATACATTACGCACGATCAGGAAGAAGCGCTCAACATGAGCGACCGGATCGCCGTTATGCAAAGCGGCGGGTTTGAGCAGATCGGAACGCCGGAAGAAATTTATGAGAAGCCGTCAACCAAATACGTCGCCCGCTTTATCGGACAGGCCGTGCTGTTTGATGGCTGCGCGGCAGACGATGGAAAGAGCGCGAAGCTGTCCTGCGGTACAGCGCGTTTGCAGGATCCGGTAACGCCCGGTAAAAAACTGACATTGAGCGTGCATCCCGAGCGCATCCGCTTTTCCACCTATCCCGCCATCGGCTTTGATATACCCGCCGTTGTAAAAAACCATCGCTATGCAGGCAGCATGATCAAAACCGAACTGACCCTTGAAACGGACGGGCGCACAATCAGCGCCTCGGCAGCCGCTATTATGGTTGATCTGCCCGCGCCGGGCACGCGCGTATATGTTCACTGGGACGAACGCCATCAGGCCGTCATCCGGGAGGAGGACGTATGAAAAAACGTGCTTCCCTGATGCTGCTTCCCCTCTGGCTGTGGACGATACTATTTGTCATTCTGCCGATGGGATATGTGCTGGTTCTGAGCTTCGTTTCGGGCGATGCGTTCGGCATACAGTATGTTTTCACGCTTGAAAACTACAAGCATCTGTTTTCGGGCGATATTGTAAAAACGCTTTTGGAAACCCTCCGCATGAGCGCCGTCACCACAGCCATAACGCTGCTTACCGCATACCCCTTTGCCTATTTCATGTCAAAAAAGGGAAAGCGCGCCAGAAACATCCTGCTGATGCTGATCATCATCCCCTTCTGGACGAGCGCGCTGATGCGCATGTTCGGCTGGCGAATCATCCTTCAGAATAAGGGCATGCTGAATGCCTGTCTGGAAAGCATACACGACGCATTCTACTGGGTAATCGTAAAACTGGGCCTTATCGAAAAGGCGCCCAAATTTCAAAGGCTCAAGCTCATGTACACCGAAGGGCTTGTGATCTTTGGTATGGTCTATACCATGCTCCCATTTATGGTGCTTCCTCTGTTTTCATCCATCGAAAAGCAGGACCCTGCCGCCCGGGAAGCAGCCCGCGATCTGGGCGCAAAACCGGTTACGGCATTTTTCACCATTACGCTGCCCCTGTCTCTTCCGGGCATTATTTCCGGCTGCACGCTGGTGTTTGTGCCCTCCATGGGACTGTTCTTTATCAACAAGCTGCTGGGCGGCGGAAAAACCAACTACCTCGGCGACCTGATCGACTTTTACCTGAAGGACGGGCGCGACTGGGCACTCAGCGCCGCGCTTTCCATGGTAGTGCTGGTTCTTACCTTCCTGTCCATGGGCGTATACAGAAGGTATTCCGGCGGCGAGGGTATGGGGGTATTCTGATATGAAAAAACGCAGGCGCTTCAGGAAGCTGATCCCCAATCTCTATCTGATCGTTATACTGATACTTCTGTACCTACCCACATTCGTGGTGGTTTTATATTCGTTCAACGAGCAGAAGGACGGCCTCGTCTGGACAGAGTTTACAACCAAATGGTACAAAGAGCTCTGGCAGAACCGCCAGATCATTGAAGCCATGAAAAACAGCCTGATCGTCGCCGTTTCCAGCTGTCTGATTGCCGCTGTCATCGGAACGCTCGGCGCGGTGGCGCTTGCCAGGCGTAAGCTTAAGCGGGACGGCATATTGGAAACGGTATCCTCTATACCGATCATGCTGCCTGAAATTGTTCTGGGGCTTGCATTTCTGGTTACATTTTCCTTAATCGGCCTGGAACGCGGCCTTACGGCGCTGATTCTGGCCCATTCCACCTTCTGCATACCCTACGTATTGATTTTGGTACGCACGCGTCTGACGGGGCTGGACCCGTCTTATGAGGAAGCCGCGCGGGATCTGGGCGCTTCTCCCTTACGCGCGCTGTTCACCATTATTCTGCCCCTGATCGCGCCGGCGATACTTTCCGGCGTATTTCTGGCGTTTGCCATGTCGCTGGATGACTTTGTCATTTCCTTCTTTGTCTCGGGCGCGCAGTCTACCACATACCCCGTCTACGTATATGGGCGCGTGAAGACCAGCGTACCCCCTACGGTAAACGCCATGTGCACCATCATGCTTGGCGTGACGCTGATTGCCGTCGCGCTTTCGCAGCTGTTTAAAGGCAAAAACGACCGACATGCTTAACAGGAGGGATTCCATCCATGAAAAAGCTCACCGCCCTATTATTGGTTTTCACACTGGTACTCTCATTCATTCCCGCATTCGCATCCATTGAAACCGCCGGACAAATCGCGAAAGAAGCCGCCGACAAGCTTTCTGAAGAAGAAAAGTTTGTAAACGTATTCACCTGGACCTACTATATCCCCGACGAGGTGATTGCCGAGTTTGAAAACTACACCGGCATCCGCGTGAATTACTCGCCCTTCTCCTCCAACGAGGAAATGCTGGGCGTAATCGGTTACTCCCTCGACCAGTACGACCTGATGGTCGTCAGCGATTATGCCGTAGCCGAGCTGATTGACAGCGGCTATCTGGCCGAAATCGATCGTACCCGCATTGCCAACTATGAAAACATCATGGACGGCTATATGGGTGCCTACTTCGACCCCGAAAACAAATACTCCATTCCCTACACCAGCGTATTCCCGCTGATTGCCTACGATCCGGAATCGGTGGAATTTGAAATCACCGGAATCGATTCTCTGTATGACGAAAGCTTTAAAGGATCGCTCGTTCTGGTAGACGAAATGCGCACCATTATCGGAATGGTGGCGCTGTCCCTCGGCTATTCGATCAATGAGACGGATCCGGCGCACCTTGCCGAAATCCGCGAAAAGCTGCTTATGCTTAAGGACAACGTATGCGTGTTTAACTCTGACACCGCCCACACCGCGCTGGTGGCCGGCGACGCCACAGCCGGCGTTATGTACGGCTCCATGATCGTTGCGGGCCGCGATGTAATGGATATTTCCGTTGCCTATCCCAAGGAGGGCCTTTCCTGCGGCATCGATAACTACGTAGTAAGCAAAAACGCTCCGCATATGGACGCCACCTACATTTTCCTGAACTTCCTTCTGGACGGCGAAGTCGCCGCCATGGCGTATGAGCTGATCGATTACGCCAGCTGCAACGATATGGCTGCTGAGTTCCTGTCGGAAGAATATCTTTCAGACGATACCATCAATCCGCCCGCCGAATTGATCGAAGGCGCCGAAATGGTTCAGACCCTGGATGAAGCAACCCAGCAGATTTACGTGGACATGTGGCTGGAGTTCAAGCGCTGAGAAACGAAGAACACAAAAATGCGGGAAGCCAAAAGTTTCGGCTTCCTGCGTTTTATCTTTCCGTTCCGAAAGAATCGGCATCTTTTATGATATAGATTTACTTGAAAAAAACGATAAGCTTGCTGATTCAAAATCCGTGCGGCAAATGAGTGTTTTCCTATCTCTTTTTATAGATAACCAACTCCGGGTTCTCTCCGTTTTCTTCGTAACTGCAAACAAGCAGAAAATCCATATTCGCTGCTATACCAAAGCATCTGTTCCCGCCAAACTCACATTCAAGCTGACTTCCGAGATAAGTAGCGTTATCATCAAGAAATTTTGCAGTCTGACCGTTCGGTAGGCGATATTCCAAATTGATAAAACTACCCGACAACACATTAAGGTTTTCCACCCTTGGCAAGCCCTCAACATGAAGCAAAGTATTAAACTCGCGGATAAGCTGTTGCTTGAACTCTTCAAACTTTTCCTTCCCGCCGAGCATCCTGTATTTTTCAAAAAAGTCAAGGGTATATTCACCATCTGCATAGCACCACTTGCAGTATTCCTCGTTAAAAGCGCCATCTTTTTCGTGGCTGACATTGTGATCATCAATGGGCATACCGCAGCACTCACAAACAAGCTGTCTTGGCGAGCCAAGCAGAGTGTTGATCGAAACATCAAACAGTTTCGATAGCAGCTTTAAAGTTTCCGTATTCGGAATGGTTTCTCCCGTCTCCCAGCGGGAAACTGCCTGGCGTGTTACAAACACTTTTTCTGCAAGTTCTTCTTGCGACATTCCTCTTTTATTTCTCAGTTCAAGAATGATATCTTTTGTTTCCATGGAATCATCACCTCGATATTATTATAATGCGGGATGTTCAGGTACACAA
This sequence comes from Clostridia bacterium, assembly GCA_045538305.1. Classification (GTDB taxonomy): domain Bacteria; phylum Bacillota; class Clostridia; order Christensenellales; family Aristaeellaceae; genus SFHK01. Next base: position 5,081 of record JAZSRC010000054.1, read on the forward strand.
GCAACTCGCTGTTGCCGTCCGTTCGGCATATTGGAATTTATATAAACAGTTGGTATAACCGGAAACATCTATGCTGATGTTCTTGCATCCAGCAGGCAGAAAACTGCCCAGTTGGTCGAATTGAAGTTGGCTGAATAACAAATGAAGGGGTATCTCAAAACAGAGGCCCCTTCATTTTTGCATCCAGTCACGACAAATTCACGACAAAACCCGCCCGAGGACAAAGAAAAACCCCGAAAACCATTGTGGTTTCGAGGTTTTTGATTGTTCCCAAATTAGCGCTTGGAGAACTGGGGTGCGCGACGTGCAGCCTTGAGGCCGTACTTTTTGCGCTCCTTCATGCGCGGGTCGCGGGTGAGATAGCCGGCCTTCTTGACCGTGCCCTTGAGTTCCTCATCCGCCTTAACGAGTGCGCGGGCGATGCCGTGACGGATCGCACCGGCCTGGCCGGTGAAGCCGCCGCCAACTACGGTTACGATTACATCGTAACGGCCTGCGGTTTCGGTAGCTGCGAGGGGCTGGCGAACTACGGTCTTGAGGGTTTCGAGACCGAAGTACTCGTCGAGCGTGCGCTTGTTGATAATGATGTTGCCCTCACCGGGAACGAGACGAACGCGAGCGATCGCCTTTTTTCTTCTGCCAACGGCATTGATGTTAACTTCAGACATTTTTCGTCCTCCTCCCCGATTACTTTACTTCGTATACTTCGGGCTTCTGGGCCTGATGCTCGTGCTCGGCGCCAGCATAAACCTTCAGCTTCTTGAACATCTTGTTGCCAAGCGGTCCCTTGGGAAGCATGCCGCGAACGGCCTTCTTCAGGGCGAACTCGCTCTTGTTAGCCATCAGAACGCGGTACTTGGTTTCCTTCAGTCCGCCGGGATGGCCGGTGTGGTGATAGTAAATCTTCTGGTCCAGCTTGCGGCCGGTCAGAACGATTTTGTCGGTATTGACGACGATGATGTAATCGCCGGTGTCAACATGGGGCGTGAAGGTGGGCTTATGCTTGCCGCGAAGCATGAGGGCGACCTGGGAAGCCAGACGGCCCAGCACAAGACCTTCTGCATCGATTACGTACCACTTACGTTCGACGGTTTTGGGTTGCGCCATATACGTGCTCATTGGGTATTCCTCCAAATCAATATCAATACTGATGCATCCGGCATGAGGTCAGCATGCCTAGCAAAACATCAAACGCTCGGGGCTGTGAGCGGATTGACACAAGCTATATTTTATACGAAAAAGACATCATTTGTCAATCAAATCGTCAAATCTTAACGCATTTTTTGTGTTAAAAAGCGCTTTTTCGCCGTTTGAAGCCACTGCTATATGCATAGAAATATACGAAAACAAAATACCGGCCGCATGCGCGGAATCAACCGCGGCGGCCGTAAAAAAACATATCTCTATCCGTCAATCGACGGCTCTATAAGGTCGGGAAACACCCGATCATAGGCGGAGTCATCCAAAATCGGACGCGTTTCAAAGGGAACCGAAACGGGCGTTCTTGAAAGCTCGTCCTCATCCTCATACGTGGCGTAGTCGATTGCGCCCGCACAGCCAAGAACGCTTTTCAGCCAGAGCCTGCACGCCAACAAGCAGAGGACGGCAGCAATTATCAGCGCGATCAACCGCGCGGCCCAGATTTTGCCCTGATTACGCATATTCCGACAGTCTTTCGTTTCAGATTACGTAAGCCTTGATAAACTCGGGAAGGTCTTCCACATCGCAGCTGATATTGATGATGAAGGAACACTTGCTGCTTTCGGAAAGCGCATTCAAACGGGTAAAGAAGCCTTCCATTTCGCAAAGCGGAGTTTTCTTTGCAAGCTTGAGGAAAGCATCCACGCAAACGAGCGTAAGGTCATAGTTTACAGCCAGCATTCCGCTGAGGAAGCCGAAGAAAACATCTGCCTCGCAGCCCTTTACGGCCGTATAATCGCTGGCATCCACAAAACGGATTTCATGGCGCAGATCGTAGATATAGCGCTTGTCATCGTCGATAAAGGCGATAACGCCGTGCTCAACCTTCAGTGCCTCGTTCGCCATATCGATCAGTCTCTTGGTTTTTCCGCTGCCCTTATTACCGGCAATTACCTGAATCATATGATATCACTCCTGTTACTGGTTTCGGTCGTCTGATTCTATTATACATTTTTATAGAAAAAAAGCAAGCCTGTAATACGGCGGCTTTCCGGCAGAAAAAGGACTCTCCCCGTTTAACGGAAAGAGTCCCGGACTCACAGTTTGTATTCCTCGCGCAGTATGGAATAGACATTCACATCCACATATCTGCCCTTATTGTACAGCCTTCCACGAAGCGTTCCTTCTTTTTTCATGCCGCACTTTTCCATGACTTTGCCGGAGGCCCCGTTTTCCGTTTCGTGCTGGGCTTCCACGCGATGCAGGTGCAGATTTCTGAAGCTGTAATCGATTACGGCCTTCAAAGCTTCCGTCATGTACCCTTTATTCCAGTGCTGGCGGGAAAGCGAATAGCCCACTTCGCAGGAATTGTTCTCACGCTGATACCACATATACCCGATGGTACCGATGATCTTCCCGGAGGCTTTTTCCTGTATGCCCCAGCTGGAGGGCTCGCCGCCGCGGTATTTGCGCATCATATAGCGAATGGTGCCGCGCGATTCGCTGAGCGACGTATGCGCATCCCAAAGCACATGCTTGGCTACCTGCGGATCGCGGCTGTATTCAAAAATATCGTGCGCGTCCTTCATCTCCAGCTTTCTGAGCACCAGCCGTTTGGTTTCTATCACCGGCATCGTATCAAACAAACAATCGTCAAACATCAGATTTCGACTTCCTTGCCAAGGCGTGCAGAATCGTAAATGCCCTGAAGTATTCTTTGCATGGTTACCGCCTGATCAAGATCGCTGATCGGCTTTTTGCCATTTCTGAGGCAGTCAAGGAAATGCTCAATCTCGGCAGAGAAGATATCTTTGCTTTCCGTCGTGGGCTGGTTGTCGGTCAGATAGCCCATTTCCTCGCCGTATATCGTCAAGGGATCCAGCCTTGCGCCGGCCTTGCTGCCGCAAATCTGCGTATAGCTTTCGCCCGGCGCATTCAGCGCCCAACTGACCTCAAACATCATGCAGGCGCCGTTTTCAAAGTGTACAACGCCTGCCGCGCTGTCCTCGGTATCAAAGGCGGTTACATCGCTGTCCAGCGCAACCCAACGGTCTACGCCGCGGGTTTTGAAATCGCCGATGGCATATGAGGTGGACGCGCTGACGCGAACCGGCTTCGGATTGCCCATCAAGAACCAGGTGCGGTCAATGCAGTGAACGCCGATATCGATAACGGGGCCGCCGCCAGATTTCGTGGTATCGGTAAACCAGCCGACCGGCGTGCCGCGGCGACGGATATAAGCGGTTTTCGCATAATATATATCGCCCAGCTTGCCTGCATCCACCATTTCACGCAGCAGCTGCGCTTCAGCGGAATAGCGGGTGGGCACTGCCAGCATGAAAAGTACGCCGGCCTTTTCCACTTCCTTTTTCATTTCAAGCGCATGCTCAAGGTTCAGCGCCATCGGCTTTTCACACAGAATGTGCTTGCCGGCGCGCGCCGCGGCAATTGCGCAGGAGGAGTGAGAACGATTCCATACGCAGATATCTACGTAGTCGCATTCTGCGTTGGCCAGCATTTCCTCAATAGAGGCAAATGCCTTCGGGATACCGAATTTCTCTGCCGCCTGCTGGGCGCGTTCCAGATTCAAATCGACGATGGCGGTAATTTCAATATCGTCTCGCTTCTGATAGGCGGGAAGGTGCGCGTTCTGTGCAATGTTACCTGCGCCAACAATGGCCACTTTGATTTTTTCCATAACTCGGTTTCCTCCTAATATATGGTATTCAGGCCTTCCGCCCGATTGGGTTTCCCCTTGGGAATCAAAATGCTTTCTCCGGGAAGCAGTATGCCGAAGTATTCCGCCCCGGGAATGGTTACGCCGACGGCGGCAGTTCGCCCGGCGTTCTCAATGGCGCCGTTCCGGAAAAGAAGCTGTGTCTTATCAATATCCGAAAGCGCGGAATCATCAAACACCATCAGCGCGTCGGATGATGAAATCACATCACCTTCGCGGAGCACTGCGGTGCGTACAACCAGCTTTCCATCTTCGGGAATTTCCGCAAGCAGCCTGCCGATGGGCTCCCTGTTTCCTCCAAGCACGGGGAAATTGGCGCTGACCAGCTCGCGTCCGTCAAGCGAATACGCCCTTGCAGAAACGGTGGCGATACCCATATCTTTATCGGTCAGATAATATACCGGCAGTACGGCGATTTCGTCCCGGGGTTCCTCCGACGGCATTTTTACATAGGCATGTTCATTTTTCCATGCATCCGTCAGCGCATAATACGCAGGCCGCGGGCGATCGTCGGCGTCAAACAGCGCGCACGATACGGCTACCGGCGAAATATCGCGCACATCCTTCAGCAAAAACGCTTCATTCTTCCTTCGGGCCTCCTCCGCATCCGCGCGAAGGGAAACAGCCTGCAGATACCGGCTTACATGAAACGCCGCCTCGTGATCATCCCCGGGTTCCTGAATTGCCTTATAGGCATGATCCAGCGCGTCTTTTTTAAGGCCGCTCATTGCAAAAATTGCGCCGTTTTTAAAAAGCATCGGAAGGCCGCCGGTCATTTCCGTAACCGTTTCCCACCTCTGCGCGCAGGGAAGCGCCGTTCGCACAAAGTCGGTATTCCACGCGACCACGAGCCCGCGATCCGCAGCCAGCATGCGACTTCTTTGCGAGCTTTCGCAAAGGGCGCAGTTGCCGCCGGCTTTCTGAATCAGCGCCATGGTAAACACATCGCCCGACGCAAATCCGCGAAGCGGGGCAAGCGTTTCAGGGGTAAACAACGGATAAGCAGCTTCGTCCTCCTTCTCATTTTCCGAGAAAATCTCAACGAGCATTTCCGCTTTTCTGCCTTTAGACATGCCCGCAAACGGGCGGTGCTCAAAATGGTTCACACCGGGCGATACGGCTTCGAAAACCGTTTCTGTTCTCGTTTCCTGCGCGGTTTTCAGCGTATATACAAGCGAAACATCGGCAGAGCACAGGGCGTCCAGCCGGACGAGACAGCGTACACTGTCTTCATCATCAATTTCCGCCATGAAGGACGATATCGATCTGCCTCCAGTGCTTTTGAAAAGCATCTGACCCCAAAATCCCCTCTGGGAGAACAGCACGCTGTGAGGCTCCGGCATAAACTCGATTTCCACGCAGTTTTCGCCCTCTTTCAGCGCGCGCGTAACCTCCGCCTCAGCGCGGGAAGAATCGCCGGAAAGTATGCTTATGCCGTTCACAATCCAGTTCCAGCGCCCGCAAAGTCCTTCCAAAATCAGGTAAGAACGCGTTCCTTCAAGCGCCGGCAGCATAAACGCAGCCGAATAGCGCCATATCCGCCTGTACGCCCATTCATTTTTCTGACGGGAAACGAGCAGCGGATCGGTTTGAATTTCCCCCGTTCTTGTAAGCGCGTCCATTACGCGCATCGGCGCGCCCAGCCGAACGTTTGTAAGAATATCGTCCGTGAGAAACCAATCGCACGGAATTTTTATAAGCATATCAGATAGTTCCTCTTTCCTCTATTTCAGGTGCTTTTTCGCCAGCAGCAGACAGGAAACGGTTTTTGCGTCGGCAATTTTTCCGTCATACACCATTTGCAGCGCTTCGTCAAGCGGCATTTTGACCAGATCGATAAACTCATCATCATCAAGATCGAGCGAGCCTTTCTCAAGCCCTCTGGCAAGGTACAGCGAAATGACCTCCGAGCAGAAGCCGGGCGTTGTAAGAAGATCGGTCAGGTGCGTCCAGTGCTCGGCGGTGAATCCGGTTTCCTCCCTGAGCTCACGCTTGGCGGCTTCAAGACGGTCTTCGCCCGCATAGTCAAGCTTTCCGGCGGGGACCTCCAGAAGAACGCGCTCAAACGGCGTGCGGAACTGGCGTACAAGGTACACATTGCCCTCGTCGTCCACGGGCGCAATCGCGCTGGCTCCGTTATGAATCATAATCTCACGCAGGGAGCTTTCGCCGTTTGGAAGCGTGACCGTCCATTTTTGAACATCCAGGATTTTGCCTTTATAGATTCTTTCCTTCGTACCGATAATTTCCATCAAATGCGCATCGTTCATATATTGCACCTCATTCATATATCTGTATATTGTTTCGACTGATCATTGAAAAATTCCTGCATACATATAAAATAACCATGAAAACACATATCCCTGTATAAATGTTGATTGCCTGTATTGCTTTTTGATGATATAATACAGCTATGATAAAAGGGGGGAGTATTGAAATGGATGTGTCCATCGAAAACCGCTTCCCCGAGGATTTCAGATGCCTGATTGCAATGCCGGATCCCGCCGCCAATAAACGCATGGCAAATGCGCTGAATGACATTGGTATCGCCAATGTATATCAGGCGGACACAATGCAAGGTTTGCTGGCCTGCGTGCGCTCGGAGCTGCCTCATGTCGCAATTATTCACGCGCTTTTGCCGGGCGCAGACGACAAGACGCTTGCCAAATCTCTCTCCGCTATGGCGCTGTACCGATATCCGGCGATGATCTATGCATACCCCGGCGGTATGCCAATGCCGGACGGAAACCATCTATCCACATCGCCTGATGCAAAAACGCTTTCTGACGTTCTCTCGTCCGCATGGCCGCTTCCCGTAAATGCAGAGCTGTTTTCCCGTGCGGAAGCGCTCATTTCCCATATGGGCATAAACGACTGTCCGGCGCGAAATTACCTTTCCTGTGCGATTGCGCTCTGCGTACAGGACGGCGAACGGCTCCAGAACCTGTCAAAGCAGCTGATGACGGAAGTGGCGGACGCATACTGCGTAACGCCAAGGCGCGCAGCAGACGCAATCCGGCGCGCAATCGACAGATTATGGATGACGGGCGATATAGACAAGCTGTATGCGTTTTTCGGAAACACCATCGATGACAGGCGGGGCAAGCCGACCATGAGCGCCATGATTGCAACGGCGGCGCAGTTGATCCGCCTTCGGGAGGATCTCAAAATCCCATGAAATCAGTGTATTTTGTCAGGCACGCGCAGTCGGATTCCTCTGTGATATCCTCCTCCGCCCGCCCCCTTACCCAAAAGGGTTTAAGCGACCGGGCGTATGTGAACGAATACTTCCGCAACATCAAAATCGACCGCATGTATTCAAGCCCCTACAGAAGAGCTTCTCAAACCATTCGTCCCCTTGCGGATGAGCGCGGGCTATCCATACAAAGGCTGTCCGGCTTTCGCGAATGGATGGGCGGGAAACCGTTTCAACCGGAAGAATTCGCATCGCGCATGCGCGAATTGTGGGCGGATTTTTCCCGCCGCACGGGCGGCTGCGAATGCCTCGCGGATGTAAGAAACCGTGCGCTCCGTTCATTAAACGAAGTGCTGGGCGAAAGCGAATCGGCCGTAATCGGCGCGCACGGGCTGATGCTTTCGGTGATCATTCACCACTTTTATCCGCTGTTCGGCGTGGAATCGTTTTTGAACATCCTTAACACCCAGCCGTGGATCGTCAAAATGTACTTCCATAACGGCGCGTGCGCCGGCATGCAGTTTACCGATCCGCTTCTTATGGATATGATGAACCCCGGCCCCGTAACCGGTACGCGTACCTATGAGCCGGGAACGCTGAAAGCATACAGGTACGTTGTGATATTTGCAAAGCATAAGGGCAAGTGGGTGTATTGCCGGGCCAAAAACCGGCCGGGCTTTGAAACCGCCGGCGGACATATTGAAAACGGCGAAACGCCGCTTCAGGCCGCAAAGCGCGAATTGTTTGAAGAAACCGGCGCGAAGGATTACGATATACGGCTTTTTTTCGACTATGCGGTAGACAGAAAGAACGAATGGGCAAACGGTCAGGTATTTCTGGCGCATATTCGCTCGTTTGACGAGCTGCCGGATTACGAAATGGCGGAAATACGGCTAATGGACGAGCTTCCCGAAATCATGCGCTTTCCGGATATCCTTCCGGATCTGTATGCGCGCGTAACGGAAATGATCTAATTTTTTATTCGGAGAGGAAGGCCTGAAATATGGCGGAACAATACGATGTCATCGTCGCGGGCGGCGGCGTTTCCGGCTGCGCGGCGGCCCTTTCCGCAAGACGCGAGGGCAAGAGCGTACTGCTTATTGAAAAAACGATCACGCTGGGCGGTCTTGCAACGATCGGTCTGATCAATCTGTTTGTGCCCATGTGCAACGGGCGCGGAAAGCAGATTATCAAGGGCATGTGCGATGAATTTGTACGCTTATCTCAAAAATACGGCTGGGCGCAGGTTCCGGACGAATGGAAAAACGGCGAGCCCGAAGGCGGCGCGTCCGCGCGCTACATTTGCCGCTATTCGCCCTATCCCTTTGCGCTTTCACTGCTGGAAGCGCTGACGGACGCGGGCGTCCATATACTTTTTGACAGCATCGTTTCAGACGCATGCGTAGTGGACGGCCAGATTACTTCCGTAACGATTCTCAATAAATCCGGCAGCGAACGCTGCTGCGCGCGTATGTTTATCGACGCGACGGGCGACGCCGACCTTTGCCATGTATCCGGCGCTCCGACCATACAGGGCGAAAACTACTTTACCTATGTGGCCTACAAAGCCACGCTGGACAGCTGCCGCCGCGCGGTGGAGGAAAATGACATCAGCCTCCTTACAAGCCATACGTACGGCGGAGACGCAAATCTATACGGCGGAAATCATCCGGCGGGCATGAAGACATTTTCAGGCGTCAGCGGCGAAGAAGTAAGCGAATTCATTGCGCTGAATCAACTGAAACTGCTTGAGAACATCAAGGGACAAAATCCAAAAGAAAGGGATATTACGACCCTTCCCGCCATGGCGCAGTTCAGAACCACCCGGCATCTGCTTGGCGAATACACGCTGAAAACCGAAGACGTCTTTACGCACAGAGAGGACAGCATTTGCCTGATCAACGATTTTGACAACCGGGACAACCTGTATGAGGTTCCCTTCGGCTGTCTTGTGAACAGACAAATGAAAAACCTGTTTGCCGCCGGCCGCGCAGCCAGCGCACAGGGATATGCATGGGACGTTCTGCGCGTGATCCCTCCGGCAATACTGACCGGACAGGCGGCGGGCATAGCCTCTTCTCACGCAATTGACGAAGGCGCATATGCTTACAATGTATCGGTTCCCGCGCTTCAGGCGGCGCTTATGGAGAAAAACGTTTTGATTCATTTTACCGAAGAAATGATTCCCTGATAGATTTTCGGCGACATGCAAAGGAGCTGCTTTTTATGAGACAGGAGATCAAAATCCTTACGGACTGGTTGTATTACGGAGATGATATTCAGGTAACCCCGCCTAATAATAAAGCCACCGTATACAATCAGGCCAAAACGGAGCGCCGCCTGTATGGGCCTGCCGCGCGCTGTTTTGACGAAAGCGCCTTTCAGAGAATTGATCTTCCGCACGACGCGCTGATTCAGGATACGCCCTCGCCCGACGAAAATCCGGGCACGGGGTATTACCGGTATCACAACGCATGGTACAGAAAGCATCTTCTGATCCCCACAGACTGGAAAGGCGGTGTGGTTTCGCTTTTGTTTGAAGGCGCAGCCACACAGGCTACCGTTTATGTAAACGGCTGCCTGGCCGGGCGCAGTTTTTCCGGATACGCGCCGTTTGAATTGGACATTACCGATTTTGTACTGTTTGGAGAGGACAACACCATCAGCGTATACCTTGATTCCACTTCAAATGTGGAATGCTGGTGGTATCAGGGTCTGGGTATATACAGAAACGTTACCCTGACCTATACCGAATGCGTACATATCCGCCGCGACGGTATTTTCGTAACCCCTGTCAAGAAAGATGACGGAACATGGGCGGTTCCGGTACATGTGGAGATAGAAAACGGCGGCTATCACGCCGGATGCGTGGAGGTTACCTGCGAAATTGAGGATGAAAACGGCGTCGTTATCGACTCCGTACGCGACGCCTGCGCCGTTTCTCCCTACTCCGAGGCCGTCGTTCCCTTCAGCCTCACCGCAGAAAATCCGGAAATCTGGGACGTATGGAACGCACATATGTATACGGCGCGCGTACGCCTGACTCTGGGCGATACGCTGCTTGATGAAATGACGGCGCACTTCGGCTTTAGAACCTTCTGCTTTGATCCGAACGACGGATTCCTTTTAAACGGCAGACGCGTTGAGCTGCAGGGCGTGAATCTGCACGGCGATTTCTCCCTTACCGGTAAGGTTATGCCAGAGGATATCAGCGTATACAGGCTGAAGCTGTTAAAGGAAATGGGCGTAAATGCCTGCCGTATGGCGCACTATCCCCATGCCGCTCACGAAATGGACGCGCTCGACCGAGAGGGCATGCTTGTTCTTGCGGAAACGCGTTGGTTTTCATCGGACGCAGAAAGCATGAAGCAGTGGGAAGCTTTGATTCGCCGCGACAGAAACCATCCATCCGTTATTCTGTGGTCGGCAGGCAATGAGGAAGCCCTGTTTACCGAGGATCGCGGCGTGCGCATTGCCCGCAAAATGTTCGCCCGCGCCCGCGCAATCGATCCCACCCGTCCCCTCACGGCCGCCGTCGATAAACAGCCCTCATCGTGCCCGCTGTTTGACGAATGCGACGTGATTACGGTAAACTACAACCTTTCTTCCTACGACGCAATACACGAAAAGTACCCCGACAAAGCCTTGATTGCCGGCGAATGGTGCGCCGCGCCTACCACGCGCGGATGGTACCAGGCGGACAATCCCGCGCTGGGCCGTACATCCGCATACGACAGCGCCCCCGACAACGGCTTTTCGGCAACCCGCGAGTTTACCCATACCTTCATTTCAAAACGCCCGTGGGTGGCCGGCGGGTTCCAGTGGTCGGGTATCGAATACCGCGGAGAAAGCCTCTGGCCGCGCCTTGCCAGCAGTTCAGGCGCGCTGGATCTGTTCCTGTTCAAAAAGGACGCATTCTACCAGAACCAATCGCACATGCTGAAAAAGCCGATGATTCACCTGCTCCCGGACTGGAATCAGTCGGTTAAGGAAGGCGAGATTGTCCATGTGTGGGCCTATACCAATTGCGATCAGGCAGAACTTTTCGTAAATGGAGAAAGCTGCGGCACACGGCGCACGCGCGACGGCATACATGCCGAATGGCTGGTGCCGTATAAGGCGGGCGAAATCCGCGCCATGGGCATAAATAACGGGATTCCCGTATGCGGGACTACCGTAAAAACCACGGGCGCCCCCGTTAAGCTGCGCTTCACGAGAAACGATCCGGACGCATGGCTTTTCACGCTGGAATGCGTAGACGAAGAGGATAATCCGGTGCCGGACGCATCGCCCGAAGTCGTATTCCGTACGCAGGGGCCTGTCAAAATCATAGGAACGGGCTCCGATCCTGCCGATCCGATTCCCCCGGCGTCACGCGTTCGCAAAATGTACATGGGAAAAATCGCCGTGTATGCGCAGCCGGTAAGCGGCGAAGGCGTTGGCATTATATACGCCAAGACAACGGGAATGGATGAAGCATCCATCCTGATTACCAAATGTATTGATGAAACGGAAGAATAAATAGAATAAGGAGAACTCGCTATGAACCTGCTGACAAAATTCCTCACCTCCCGCAAAGGAAAAATCGCCATCCTTCTGACGCTCACGCTTCTGTATGCAGCCGGCATTGTTTGCCTGTTTATCAACCTTCATCTGGGCGTACTGCTTTGGGCTATGGCAACGCTGCCCAGCCTTCTGATTTTCCTTCACCAGAAACGCATGGAGCGAATCGAACAGCTTCAGAAAGCGGAAGAGGAATATATCAAGAAGCAGACGGAAGACGAAACTACCTGACCATTGTAAAACAAGAAGCCGTCATAGATTATCCCATAAACGCGGTGAACAGGCGGAAACAAATTCCACCTGTTCACCGCGTTTTTTGTTTTCCCTGTTTTTGTATGCCGATTGCATTTGTAGTTTATGCGCAAAGCCTGTGAAGCAAAAGATATCATCGGCAGGATCTGTTTAGAAATTGACATAAATACGCGCATTTTCATGCGTTGGCGTACTGGTTGTATTTGTTACAAACCGTATGCCTGTATCTGTGTACCATGCGCCAAACGAATTATTCCCGGTGCTGCGAAATTCGCATGTCGGTCTTGCTGTGCGCAGCAAATCTCCGTTAAGCAACGGACACGTAAACAAATATGACGTATAGCCGGACGCCCCTTCATTCGTGAGCGTAGCTCCGGAGGTAGACGCAATACTACTTGACTGAGCAGGAAGCAGCGTCCATGTAGTTCCGCCGTCGCTTGTCGTAAAATAAAACGTATATCGAATTCCACTTCGACATTCGTCGGGCTTAGTAAAGGTAAAGCAATAATCTATGTCTTTAATCGGCAGGTTATATTCCCGGTACGCCGCAATTCTGTTTGCCGTCAAAGCAGCCAGCACAGATTGCGTGCTGCCATCAAGCGTTTCCGCCTGCAGCATAACATTGCCTCCGATCTCGCTTATGCCCTGTATATCGCTTTCTGCGGTTGTGCTGTCCACATATGTTTTATATCCGATAATTGCATGCGGGAGCTTTTCGCGTATGTATAGCCGGGAATCCTGATTTGTGCTGATAAAGCAGCACGAACCATCGATACCCGCCTGCGTTGCTGCATTAATAACAGCGTCAAGCAGCTCGGTTTGGTGTGTGCCATCGTACCCGTCGTTTTTTATATCCAAATATAGGCGCATGCCGTACCGCTTGCATATATCTATGCACTCTGCAAGGGTAGTCAGTCTTACAGGCTGCGTAAAAAAATTATACATATATTCATACATATTATATTGATAATTTTTTATTTGCACCGCCGTAACGGATGAAATCAGCGTACCGGTGGGCGCATCGGTAAACGTTGATAGATCTTCACTATGCGCAAGGACGGGAATCCCGTCTGAAGTAAGCCGTATATCAACTTCAGCGGCATGCAATCCGCAATGAGCGGTAAGCAGCAAACTTTCTGCGCAGTTGGAAACCAGCCCGCCTACGTTGCCGGTTACGGCTACATATTCAATTTTCCCGCCAAGATCTTTCAAAGCCGTCTGCTTCAGCGCTTCTACATCAGCTTTAAGCCTGTCTATTTCAATTCCAGATTGCGCGACAAATTTCATACTGCTATAAACCGCCTGCATGTCTGTTTCTGTTACATTGGCATTATCTTGTCTTACTACGTTTATATAAAAATAGCTGCCTCGGGTTATTGTCGTATCAATAGTCATCCAATTCAAATACTCAATAGACGTTTTATTTTCGTCCATTATTTCACACATATATTTATATGTTGACGGGTCAGGCGCAATAATCTTCATGCCTTTTATAACTTGCATATGTTCGGATAATCCTAGCATTTGAGTATTTTGCGTATGTATTCCATTTAGATTACAGCGTTTGCCAAGCAGCAATTCGTATGGTATTTCTACCAGCTTATCATTTTTGAGATTTTCAACTTCCTCCATCAGCGTTTCAACGTCCTCTGCGCTACCCGCTCCGATGTTATCACGCGCCTGCGATTTCTGCGCGCTGGTAAGGCTTTGTGCGGTATATAGAACAGAGTCAGCACCGTTATTAATCTGCGCAGTGGTAGTGCCGTTTTCATCGGTAATGGTAATCAAAGCCCCCTCGGCATTCTGCGAAACAGATGCGACAGGGGAAAACCCGCCTGCACCGGTATCTCCCTTTGGACCCTCAGGACCCGCATCTCCCTTCGGGCCGGTTGCAGAAACACCGGTATCCTGATACGCGCTTAATTCATCATCCCATACCGCCCAGGTGCCGTTCTGCGTTACAGACGGCATTTTCTTTGCAGCGGTACGGAATCCCGCTGCCGCCTGATTGGCGCTGTCAGCTGCCGCGATTGCTGACGCAGCCGCCCGATCTGCGTTTTCAGCCGAGAGATTTGCGCTGTCGCGTGCGCTCAGAACCGTGGATAATTCTCCGTTCAGATAAACAATCATTTGCTGTACGGCGCTGAGCTCCGACTCTTCATCGGCGCTTGCCGACACATTCAGCCGTTCCTTTACCTGCAAAGCGTAAATGCCGCTTGTCCACATGGGATCGCCGCCGGTTTCGTTATCCGTAAATCCCTGCAGCTGAAATTGGGTAACGCCCTCTTCAGAAGTGGCCTTTCCGAAAATCTGCCAGTCGATCGTAATCAGATCGTCTGTTATCTGTGTGACGGTACAGGGATAAATATCAGTTTCATCCTCTGCGTTTTTGACGTTCACCGTCCAGGATAAAGGGGAAAGGTCATAACCGCTGTCGTTTCTCGCAACCTGCATCTTCAGTATGTGCGTATAGCTGTCACCCTCCGTAAGCGTTAGTACCGGCGCAGTTCTTCCATGCTTATTGACAATCATACATTCACCGCCTTTTCATCTGATTCGCCATTGTTCACGCCCCATTTATCCGCCTGCACCTTTTTTCCCGTATGCATTTCGCCGCTGTTCGTCAGCATTTTCAGGCGCAAAAAAGGAATGCATACACACCAGTATATGCATTCCACAAACAAATATAACTATACGCGAGGGTAGCTTCGAAAAGCCCGTCTATTTTGCCCAGATCACAAACGAACAATTCAGCGGATAAACCTGCGCGTGCTGCTCAAGATCGGGATAACTTTCAAGAACATAGGCTCCGGCATACGTATAGCATTCCTCAAGCGAGATCCTGTCGTCCTGGTTGGTATCAGCCGGCATGGCATCGCCCTGACTTCCGGTAGTGATGCCGCTTGTGAATAGGCTGATATAGCTGCCATAGGACTGCTCGTCCTTGCTGGAGGCTGTCATGACGTAATAGGGCGCTTCAGCAAGATTTCCGCTTTTTGCTTTTGGCGCAAAAACAGAAATGATATATTCATTCTCGCTTCCTGCGGGCGAAAGCGCATACGTAGCAGATTTTCCTATAAAATTGCCGCTGTAACAAGAGTCGATAATGACAATTTTCCGTCCGGGAATCTGATCGAGCTCGTCCTTAAGCACCGATACGCTGAGCGCGCTCCTGTCTACTCCAACAAAGCTGCCGTTTTCGGAGAAGCCGTGCCCGCTGTAATAGAACAAAGATACATCTGTCGGTTTCGCCTCAGAGAACGTCGACCGGATTTCGGACAGAATTTCGGAAGCGGTGAGGTTCCCTGCGACGGTGACGTCGTAATTGGTGGAGCCCATACCGGAAAGCATGCTGTTCATGGCATTTCTGTCCGCCTCGCAGCATTCCAGCACGGAAATACCCGCAGTATTGCCCTTGTAGTCGTTTCCGATGATCAGCGCCCGATATACCGGCATATTGACCGCGCATACCAAAAACAGCTGATCCTCCGGTACATCTTCAAAAGAGGATGCTTCGTAAGCGCTGATGTAGATATTGGCTTTTTCATCCGAAAGCACATCTACATGCGCGTATCCGTCAGCGTCAATATAGGTCTGGACGGAGCAATAATCAGAATACAGTTGATAATCCACATTTTCTGCGCCGTTTACGTCAATGGCGAGGGTAAACACATACCGGCTTCCGACATAGGCATCAATGGGGTGATTCCTGTCGTACACCGTCTGATTTCCGTATATATCCTCCATCACAAAAGAAGCCCTGATTACGGAAAAATCGACAAACTCAAACTGATACGCTTCACTGAAGCTTCCGGCATACATTACCTGATCTGAAATGATCGCTGCGGCGACGCTGTAGTAATAGGTTTGCTGGTCCTGAAGGCCTGTATCGGTAAATCTGCTTTCGTCTTGCCAAAGGATGAAATCCTCAGTATTTTCAGCAAAATCGGGATCGGTGGATCTGATTACCATGTACCCGTCCACGCCCTCAACCCTCGTCCATTCTATCTGCGCCTGACCGCGCGCGGCGAAGGATGCGTTCAGAATTTCAGGAACCTCAATATCGCTGAATTCGCAAAGGTACTCTAAGCCGGTTCCGGCATCGGTTTCGTACAAGATACCGGTCTTTGTTCCGTACGCGCAGGCATATGGCGTGTACAAATAGATTACCCCGCCCACGACGTCCTTGTCGATATATAAAAGGGTATCCTTGTCGACAACAATGGTCTTTTCGTTCAAAACGGCGCCGTCCTTAATCGCCCGCCTGGTAAGGCGATATTCTTCCGCATTCTCTACCGCGGACAGACGAATTTTCGGTCTGCAGCCGGCAACCGTTTCTATGGATATAATCTCGCACGTTTCGTCCGGAAGGGGATTGTCCGGCTTGTGATCATATGTCCATATACTGCTGCTTTCGCCCATATACGGGCTGCAGCTGGCGCCTCCCTTATAGGCTCGCACGCGATAATAATACGTTTCATTGGCGATAAGACTGCTGTCAAGGTACTGTGTAACCGAAGGATCATCGACATAATAGGTTACATAGTCTCTGATAAAAGCACCGTGTTCGGACCGACAAACTTCATAGCCGGTAACGCCCTCGCAGGCTGTCCATTCAATCAGCGACTGATCCGCATCGATATAGGTAACGTCTGTAATCTCGGCCGTTGGAATCTTAACGGGAATTACCGAAACCGCGCCGCTGCGCGCGCTTTCCAGCATTTCGCTGTTGTTGCCAAAAACATAGGCGGAGATTGCAAAATAATAGTTTTTCCCTTCCGTGAAGCCCCCAAATGTACGGCAGAAAACATCCGCATCCGACACATTCATATAGCGCTTCGCGTCGCTCATATCCGCACTCAAGCCCATGTACACCATATAGCCCGCAGCCCCTTCGGCCCGTGTCCAATCCAGATGAACGGTGGTTCTTCCGTTTGAAAATCCGGTCAGAACCGGCGGTTCAAGGTACCTGCTGTCCTCCGGCCGGTATACATAGCACACGCCGTTATCCGCGCAGAATTCGTGCGCATAGCTTCCATAGGCAACTGTCGCAGTGACTTCCCGCGCGCCTTCAAATGCAGTTTTATCGATATCGGTAAGCGAAACGGGTAGATTAATGGCAGAAACCGGGCTTTGCGCAAATGCACGAGCACCGATTTTCTCAATTCCCTCCGGAAGTACCACGCGGGTAAGGGCGTCAGTAGCCATAAACGCCTCAGCCTCAATTTCTTTCGTACCGGAAGGCAAATGAAGAATGCCATCCGCATATGCAGATGACGCCGCGCACGCAATGACAAGCACAAACAACATAAGGCAGATAACTCCCGGTCGATATGCCTTCGCCATGCGCATTTCCTCCTGCCTGTATTTTTCCGTATTCTCAGCTGAAAAAGCTGACACTACTTTACTTCATATATTATCATATTTCACTTTTACTGTCTACTTTTGGACAAAACTTACCGCCGCATGGATATGCGGCGGTAAATATGCCAATGGATATTTTTACAAGTGCCTCTTAAAGTCCGATGGATTTCAGATAGTCAATGGACATTTTGCAGGCCTCAAGCGGCGGACGTCCAACGGACAGATCCTGTTCGACAATAAACCACTCGGCTCCGGATTCGAGGCCGGCTTCTACGATGGCGGGTACATCCTGGCTGCCGTGTCCGACAGGGCGGAATTCGAAGGCGATTTCGCTGGGATCCGCGGAATCATCCTCCATGCCGATCAGCGCATAGGGATTTTTACCGCCCTTTACGCCCACATAGTCCTTCAGGTGAACAACCGGGCAGCGACCCGCGTATTTACGGACATAATCGGCGGGATTTTCGCCTGCGTATTTTACCCAGCAGGTATCGATTTCCGTTTTGAGGGTATCCGCATCGATGGCCTGATAGATAAAGTCGAGGCCGTAGATGCCGGAAATCTTGATAAACTCGAAATCATGGTTGTGATACAGAAGCTGGATGCCGGCTTCGCGGCAAAGGCGGCCAAATTTATACATAACCGCAAGCGTGCGGGCGAAATCCTCGCCGCCGGGACGGCACTTATCGTCCGTGTAGGGGACGGCAATGTACTTAACGCCGATGGTTTTATAATCCGAAATGGTTTTGAACATATCCTGCTCGATTACCGCCTGCGGTACGTGTGCGGAAATGCCTACCAAACCGACCTCTGCCAGCGCATCCCTGATTTCCTCGGCAGTATAATCGTACATACCGGCAAATTCCACGCCGTCATAGCCCATTTCCTTTACAGCTTTTAAAACGCCTTTAAGATCCTTCTCCGCTTCTTCGCGCGCGGAATAAATCTGATAACCGATCAGCGCCTTTTTCATGTATGTTCCTCCTCGTTTTATTGCGGGCATATCCGCTTATCAAGCAATTTCAGTGTACACAAACGCCCGCAATTCGTCAATCCATATTTGTGCCGTGTTTCTAACAAAAACAGCCGCTGCGGAAGGTGTTTTTCCGCAGCAGCCATACAGGCGCGATTTATTCCGCCTTTACCTCTTCGGTTTTCTTGGCGCGGGGCTTGCGCTTCGGCTTCTCTTCGCCCTCAGCGGCCTCCGCCTTCTTGGCGCGCGGCTTGCGCTTCGGCTTTTCGGGTTCCTCCGCTGCCTTTACCTCTTCCGCTTTTTCCTCTGCGGCGGGCTTTTCAATGCCCAGCAGGTTTTCATACATTTCCACATACTTAAGCGCCGACTGATCCCAGCCATATTCGCCCGTCATGGCGCGCTTTGCAATGGACTTGAACAGCTCCGGCTGCTCCTTATACATCTGAACGGCCTTCTCAATGACAAACAGCATATCGTGCGCATTGTAATTGAAGAAAGAGAATCCGTTGCCTTCGCCGGTAAATTCGTTATAAGCCAATACGGTATCGCGCAGACCGCCCGTTTCGCGAACGATGGGCAGCGTGCCGTACCTGAGCGAGATCAGCTGCGAAAGGCCACAGGGCTCAAACATGGAGGGCATCAGGAACATGTCCGCGCCCGCATAAATGCGGTGCGCAAGGCGATGGTTCATCTGGAAGCAGGCGGCAAGGCGGCCGGCATACTTCCACTGCGCCCATCCGAACAGATCCACGTACTTACTTTCGCCCATGCCCAGCACAACCACCTGTGCGCCGGTGGCCATGATGCCGTCCAGCACGCGCTCTACGAGATCCAGCCCCTTCTGGGAGGAAAGGCGGGTAACCATACCGATGACAGGCGCGTTCGCATCCACGTCAAGCCCCAGCTCCTTCTGAAGCTCCAGCTTGTTTTCAAGCTTCTTTTCGAAGGTGTCGGCGGTATAGCATACATCGATCAGCGGATCGTTTCCGGGGTTATATTCAACGGTGTCAATGCCGTTGAGTATGCCGCTTAAGAACTGTGCGCGGGAACGGAGCAGACCGTCCAGGCGTTCGCCATAATAGGGCGACAGAATTTCCTGCGAATAGGTGGGGGAAACGGTGGTGATGCGATCGGCAAATACCAGACCGCCCTTGATAAAGGAAGCCTGTCCGTAGAATTCCAGATTGTCGGCGGTATACGCCCAATCGCCCAGCGACAGGAGCTCTTCGGTCATATCAATGGGATAAATGCCCTGGAACTGCAGGTTATGAATGGTGAATACGGTTTTAATGTCCTTATACAGCTTGAGCGACTGATACTGCGCCTTGAAAAGCACCGGTATCAGGCCGGTCTGCCAGTCGTGGCAATGCAGCACGTCGGGCACAAAGTCGATTTTGGAAAGGCTTTCCAGAACCGCCTTAGAGAAATACGCGAATCTTTCGCCCTCATCCCCGCCGTTCCCGTAAATATAGTCGCGGCCGAAATACTGCTCGTTGTCGATAAAGTAGAAGGTTACGCCGTTTTGCACAAGCTTCTCAATGCCGACATACTGGCGGCGCCAGCCGAGATTGATGTAGAAATAGGTTACATGCTCCAGCCTGTCCTTTACGTCCTGCGAAATGGCACGGTACAGGGGCAGAATTACGCGGATATCGACGCCGGTTTTAATCATTTCCAGCGGCAGCGCGCCGATTACGTCCGCCAGGCCTCCGGTTTTTACAAACGGCATGCATTCGGAGGCCGCAAACAGAATTTTCATAGAAAATACCCTCCTTCGGGAAACTACAGCGTTACGTTTTTACCGATTACGATGGGATACTGCTTGGGTCCGATCAGCCGTCCGCCGTTTAACAGGGTTACGTCCTTATCCAGTATGACGTTTTCCAGCTCGACGTCCTTGCCGATATCGGCGTCCTGCATGATAATGCAGCCCTTAAGCGTTGCGCCCTTTGCTACATGTACGCCGCGGAACAGCACACAGTTTTCAACCGTGCCCTCGATTACGCAGCCATCGGCAACCAGAGAATTCGTTACCTTTGCGCCGGGCAGATACTTGGCAGGCGCATCGTCGCGCGTTTTGGTGAAAACGGGGTTTACGCTGAAGAATTCCTTGCGCACATCCGCATTCAGCAGATCCATATTCATGTGGTAATAGCTCTTGATGGTTTCGATGCGGCGGCAATATCCGTTAAACGGATAGCCCATTACGCGCATCATGCCGCTTTTGACATATTCCTGAAGAACGTCGCGGTTCAGGTCGTGCATACCGTGAGAGAAGGCCTGATCGGCAAGGTGCATAAGCAGCGTGCGCTTCATGAGCACGACGTCCATAAGAACATTAGGATAACTGGCGGCGTTGGGGTTAATTTCCATATCGGTGACGACACCCTCTTCATTCACGTTTACAAACGCGCGGGGGTCTTTCGAAGAGGCGGAATAGTCGAACGTTACGGGATCGTACTTTGTGTACATAACGGTAACGTCGGCATTGCTGTTGATATGCTTTTCAAACATATCATCAAAGCGGGCGTTGAAAATCATGCGGCCGCCCATCAGAAGCACCAGTTCCTGCTTGGATCTTCTCAGGTAATCCAGATTTTCGCGGAGCGCATCCATAACGCCCTGATATCCGTTTGCGCCGTCGTTTCCGCGCGGCGGCAGGATGAAAAGGCCGTTATTGCGGGTATGCAGATCCCATGCCTTACCGGTTTCCAGATGATCCATCAGGGAATGATAATTGCCCTGCATCAGTACGCCAACGTTTCTCACGCCGCTGTTTACAAGGCTTGAAAGCAGAAAGTCCACCAGGCGATAGCGCGCCGCTACCGGGAGAGCCGCTACGGAACGATTGGCGGTCAGTTCACGCAGGCTCAGTTCGCTGCGCGAGGTGTAGAGAATGCCCATTACGTCCTTCATTTCAGCGCGCCTCCTTCAGTGAATCGTTGTCAACCTGCTCGCCGGCCTTAACCACAAAGCCCGCGGGCAAAACTGTATCCTGTCCAACCAGAGCAATCAGGCCGGTTTCTTCGCCAACTACGCAGTTTTCCGAAACCGTGGTGCCCTCCGCAACGATTGCGCGGCGCACGACCGCACCGGCCTTTACAACACAGCCGGGCATGATCACGCTGTCTTCCACCACTGCGCCGTCTTCAACGGATACGCCCGCGAAAATGACGCTGCCTTTGACGGTTCCGTATACCTCGCAGCCCTCGGTGATGAGGCTGTTTTCAACAACCGCCTTTTCGCCAATGAAATGCGGCGGCATGATGGGACTTCTGGCATAAACGCTCCACCTGTGATCATCCAGATCAAACTCCGGCGGATTCTTCAGAAGGTCCATATGGGCCTCCCACAGGCTTTCGATGGTGCCTACATCCTTCCAGTAATCCTTGAAGGCGTGGGCAAACAGCCTGCAGCCGTCGTTCAGCATGTTCGGAATGATGTTCTTTCCGAAGTCGTTTTTGCTGTTGGGATTCTCGTTATCCTCAACAAGATATTTTTTCAGAATCTGCCAGTTGAAGATGTAAACGCCCATAGACGCCAGATTGCTCTTGGGCTTGGCGGGTTTTTCCTCAAATTCGGTGATGCGGCCGCTTTCATCGGTGTTCATGATGCCAAAGGACGGCGCAACCTCCCACGGAACGGGACGCACGGCGATGGTGATATCTGCTTCGTTCGCGATATGAGAATCCAGCATTTTGGCATAATCCATCTTATAAATATGATCGCCCGAAAGGATCAGAACATATTCGGGATCATACTGCTCGATAAACGCCAGATTCTGGTAAATGGCGTTTGCAGTACCGGAATACCACCGGCCTTCCTTGCCGCGAACATACGGAGGCAATACAAATACGCCGCCGCCCGACAGGTCAAGATCCCACGGCTGGCCGGAGCCGATATATCGGTTCAGCTCCAAAGGCTGATACTGCGTAAGCACGCCTACGGTATCAATGCCTGAATTTGTACAGTTCGACAGCGGAAAATCTATAATGCGATACCGACCGCCAAAAGGAACAGCCGGCTTTGCCATAATCTTCGTAAGAAGTCCAAGGCGCGAGCCCTGTCCGCCAGCCAGCAACATTGCGATCATTTGTTTCTTTCCCATGTTACCGATCACTCCCTGCCTATTATACTCATAAACCTACTACCATTATACTCGAAACTTAATAAAAAAGCCATACTGAAAATGAATTATCTTTATAAAAATCATCAAATTACCGACAAAATGCCCTGTAATTCACCCGATTTTTTAGGCTTCGTACCCTTTTTGTATAAACAGATTTTTCATTTTGGAATGTTTTTGTCCGGTAATCCAGTCTACATCGTCGGTGAGCCAGTCCATAATTTCAAGCTGTCTGGTTTCCCACGCGATTGTAGATTGCTTCTCTTCCTCGGTTTCTTCATGATCAAATGCGCGCACCAGCTCGCAATAGCCGAAAATGAACGTGTCCTTCGCGCACCAGATGGTAAAATTGCTCTCGGCATGATCGACGCCCTCCGCTTCTCTGGCATCGATCAAATCCTGATGCCGCCTTTTGTATTCCTCGGCGCAGCCGTTCTTCAGGCGCGTAGCGAATACACGGCGGCGGATTTCCGTTTTGTCGTCATGCACTTTGCCGATATCATGATACATAAGGCGCATATCACCGGGTCGGGCGACAAAATCCGCAGCTTGATAAAGCTCATATTCAAAGGGAGAGATAACGTCCTTCAGGGAATACTCGCTGTCGTCCTCAAACTCGGCATATATATACGCATAGCTTTCAACCGCCCAGATCGACGCGTTTTTCGCGCCTACCTTATTCAAACGATTTTCAATGCCAAATCGGTAGTCGCGCACGGCGTTTGCAAATGTTTCCGCCATGCCAAACCGGATTTCCAGCATACAGGCTTCTCGCTTCATTGATTTTTCCTCCCGAAACTATTATATATATTCGTTTTTATCGCCGTCCGGCGCCGCCGCCTCTGCTGCTGCCTCCTCCGCCCCGGGAGCTTCCAAAGCTGCTCCGGGAGCCCGAATATCCGCCTGACCGGGATGAATATGAAGATCCTCCTCTGAAGGAAGAGCCTCTGCCCCAGCTGTTATGCGGATAATGATGTCCGCCAAAGGAGCGGTGCGTCCAGATTGATCGCCCTACAGGGTTGCCGCCCCTCGCCTCGATCATTGCCCTTTTCGCTAATGCCATTAAGAGAAAAATAGCGCCGAGAAACAAAACGCCGAGAATGAAATCACCGAGTTCGTGCTCCTTTTCTTTTGCCGGCGCGTTTTTATCAGAATTGTAAGCGGAAGACTGCTGCTCATTAAAGGAATCAAGCAGCTGCTCTCCGCCCGTGAGCGTCAGGTTCAGCCCGTAATGGCTGCTGATTTTCTGAAACAGCGCCCCAAAGATCTTTCCGGCGCCTGCATCATAATCCTTTTTGGCAAAATCGGGTTCCAGATATGTGTCCAACAGCAGCTGAAGGGTACCGGCGTCTATGATGCGCTCCGTTCCCGTACCACGCGAAGCGTAATACGTATCCTCCTGAATTGCCATTACCAGCATAATGCCGTTGTCTTTGTCCTTGTCACCCACACCCCATTCGTTCATGAGGGCATAGGCATAGTCGTCCACCTGCATACCACTCAGATTATTGACCACAACGATTGCAATCTGAGCGCCGCAGGCATCTTCCAGCGATTCATTATTAAAGAGAATAAATGCTTCGGTTTCCCGCGTCAATACGCCCGGCTGATCCAGATAATAGAATTCTTCGCCCGGCGACGGCAGCTTCACAGAAGCCTGACAGACAGACAGCAGCATGAAGGAAATGCATAACACCAATGCACGCATCACGAATTTTTTCATTTTTCTCCTCCGGTGGGCAGCGGATCCGCTCCCGTCAATGCCGCAAACAGGGACGCCGGGAAAGCGCTCCTTCTTTGATTGAATTCATCTGCCAAAGAAAAGTATTCGTCCTTTTCAATGGTGTTTGAAGCGCTTCGGATATTCGCCGAGGCAGCGCGCGCCGTATTCAGCGCTTCCTCCGGCGGCGACGACTGCGCAAGCTTCTGATACACCTTTTCAGCCAAAAGCGGCAGCGTGGAATACGCCTCAAACATGTCCGTCGGATCGGACGCCGACAAAAGCTTTTCACAGAGCGTTTCCAGCTGAAGGATGTCCTCATCATCCTCGCCAATCACGGGCGCGGCGACGGCCGAAAGTATATTCGCATTCTCCGCGGCGGACCGGAGATCCGTGTATACGGATAGCGTTCCGCTCTCGTGGACGCCCCTTCTGAACACCTCAAGCGCTTCATTTCTGAGCGAATTCAGCTTTACAGGCCCCATAACAAACAGGGAGAACACAATGCATACGGCCAGTGCGAGCCAGGCAATTTTACGATTTTCCCAAATATTCTTCGGCTTTACAGTCATGCATCCATTCCTTTCCGCATCTGTCAGCGGTACTCAAGCAGCTTTTTCTTGAGCTCATTTTCGATATTGGTCAGCTCCGCCTCCGCAGCGCGGCGCTTTTCACGGCCCTCGCGCTGGATAGCCATTACCTCGTCCATCGTCTGAATGAGCATCTGATTGGTGTACGTCAGGGTTTCGATATCGATAATGCCCCTTTCCGCTTCGCGGGCGGTTTCGGTGGTAGCCATCTTCAGCTTCTCGGCATTCTTCTTGAGCAGCTCATTGGTCAGATCGGTAACCGCGCGCTGCGCCTCCATAGCCCTCTGGCTGTGCTCAATGCCCAGCGCCATAACCATCTGGCTCTTCCACAGCGGGATGGTGTTGGCAATGGTAGACTGAATTTTTTCCGCCATAACGGTATCAGAGGACTGAATCAGCCGGATCTGCGGCGCCATCTGAATGGAAATATTTCTGGTAAGCTCCAGATCATACAGCTTCTTTTCAAACCTGTCGGCCTTGTCCGCCAGATCCTTCGCTGCCTGCGCATCCTCGGGCAGTCCGGTTCTTTCAGCAAGTGCGCGGGCTTCCTCTACATCCTTGGCGCGGAATTCCTCCAGCTTCTTTTTGCCAAGCTCAATGTACACGGAAAGCGTTTTAAAGTACACAAGGTTTTCGGCATACAGCTGATCTAACAGAATGATATCGTTCAGCAGCTGAATTTTATGAGAAGTCAATACCTTTACGATATCGTCCACGCTTGCAGATGCTTCGTCATAGCGGCCCTTCAGCGTCGCTACGCGGTCAACCGCCTTTCGGAATAAGCCGAACAGCCCCTTCTTTTCCTCTTCCTCGGCGCTGAAGCCCTTCAGCTGAACAACGAGCTTATTGATCATATCGCCGGTTTCGCCCAGATCCTTCATGCGAACCTTGTCCAGCGCGGCATCGGAAAATTTGGTAAGGTCCTTCTGAACGGCGGAGCCATAGGCAAACACATCCGTTGTTTCGCGGATATCGGCTTTTTCCACATCGCGCATGGCGTCATAAATGCTCTTGCGCTCCTTGCTCACCATATCGGCGTCCTGTTTTTCGTCAATTTCAATGTTCACGCTCTTCAGCGCTTCTTCAAATTCGGGAATGATCGGAGTTGCCGCAGCATATGCTCTGTTTTCAGACATGGTTCCCACCCTTTCAAGATATTGTCGGTATATTATGGTTCAATTGTCTCTACTTACCCTGATTCT
This sequence comes from Clostridia bacterium, assembly GCA_045538305.1. Taxonomy (GTDB): domain Bacteria; phylum Bacillota; class Clostridia; order Christensenellales; family Aristaeellaceae; genus SFHK01. The sequence goes on from JAZSRC010000054.1 coordinate 30,944, forward strand.
GTACAAGCCCTTCGCCCTTCAGCATGGCTTCCATAACGGCGATATCGGTTTTTACATCGACGGCCTCGTTTCGGTACATTTTGTCCAGCTGCTTTTCAAAAGCCTGCGCCACCATATCGAGGCTGTCTTCGATGCGGGCGCGGCTTTCCTGAACGTTTTCGCCCGCGCCGGCGAAGGTTACGTAATTGCTCATCAGCTTTTCAACCGTAGGCAGATAATAGCTTAAAAACGTATATATGCTTCTGCGTTCGGATTCGTCGCGAAGCGTCTCGTTCAGTATGCCTTCACCCGCGTTTGAAATCCTGGTAAGCGCATTTTTCAGGCGCTCGTCGCCCATTACCTGAGCCGCTTCACGCAGGCGCTTCACGGTTTCGCGCCCCTCCTCGATCAGCCTATCGATTTCGGCGTCGCCCGTTGAGGTTTTTTCCTCTACTTCAACTATGCGCCCCGGCACAAAATGCGAAACCACAAAATAGACGGCGACGGACGAAACGATTTGAAGGAAAATGAAAATCCCCCGATAAATGGGTGAAAACAGACCCCACAGCAGAAATACCAACGCCGCTGCATATATAGGGACGGCGCTTTTTATGTGCACATGCTTTTTATTTGTTTTTGTATTAATGGCGAACCCCTCCTTCAGCATGATCTATTTTATACCTTTTTGAGTATCATCACAAGCAGAATCTCACAAAAACCGCACCTCTGCCTTTGAAAACCGCAATCAGACATCTATATCCAGCGAAACCGGGCAATGATCCGAACCCATAATCGACTGGTGAATGCGCGCGTCCAAAAGGCGAGGCTTAAGGCTGTCGGAGGCAAGAAAATAGTCTATGCGCCAGCCGGCATTTCTGCTTCTTGCGCCGCCTATATAGCTCCACCAGCTGTATTCTCCGACGGCGTCCGGATAGAAATGGCGGAACGTGTCGATAAACCCGTCGTTCAGCAGAAGGGAGAGCTTTTCCCTTTCCTGATCGGTAAAGCCCGGATTCATGCGGTTGGTCTTCGGATTTTTAAGGTCAATCTCTTTATGCGCCACGTTCAGATCCCCGCACAATATAACGGGCTTCGTCTTTTCAAGCCCCTTCAGATAATTGTGGAACGCGTCCTCCCACTGCATTCGGTATTCAAGCCTTCTCAGGCCGTCCTGCGAGTTGGGCGTATAGCAGCACACGAGAAAAAAATGTTCAAACTCCGCCGTAATGACGCGGCCCTCCTGATCATGCTCCTCGATGCCAATGCCATAGGAAACGGACAGGGGCGCTTTTTTTGTATATATGGCAGTGCCGGAATAGCCGGCGCGCTTGGCGGGGTTCAGAAAGACTTCATACCCCTCCATATCAAATGTAAACTGATGCTTCATAAGCTTTATTTCCTGAAGGCAAATCGCGTCAGCTTCCAGCGACGCCATGCTTTCAAAAAAACCCTTCGTCGCGCACGCCCGCAGGCCATTCACGTTCCAAGATACCAATCTCATAGCCTTAACCGCCTTTACCTATGTTTTCTAAATTATAGCATCTTCAAACGCATTTTACAATGGGATTTATGTTCCGTGAATTTGGAATCCGCGCCGTTTATCGCCTTGCATGATCAAAAAAAACCGTCCCGGCGGCACAGCGTACCGTCGGGACAGTGCAAAATATGATAATTTTAGAAATCCGCGTTGCGGGTAGTTCTCGGGAAGGGCAGCACGTCGCGGATGTTGGCGATACCGGTCAGGTACATGATCATGCGCTCAAAGCCCATGCCGAAGCCCGAATGCTTGACGGAGCCGTACTTACGAAGCTCCAGATACCACCAGTAGTCCTCGCAGTTCATGCCCAGCTCTTCAATTCTGGCTTTCAGTACGTCAAGGCGCTCTTCTCTCTGGCTGCCGCCGCACAGTACGCCGATGCCGGGCACCAGAAGGTCCGCCGCCGCAACGGTTTTTCCGTCGTCGTTCATGCGCATGTAGAAGGCTTTGATCTCCTTGGGGTAGTCGGTAACGAATACCGGACGGCCAAAATGCTTTTCGGTAAGATATCTTTCGTGCTCGGTCTGCAGATCGCAGCCCCAGTAGGGCGTATACTCAAACTGCGCGCCGCTGTTTTTCAGAATCTCGATGGCGTCGGTATAGCTTACGCGGGCAAACTCGGCGTCCTTCACGGCAGTGAGGCGCTCGATCAGACCCTTATCCACAAAGCTGTTCAAAAACGCCATCTCTTCGGGCGCTTCCTCAAGCACGGCGGAGATGATATACTTGATCATGTCCTCTTCCAGGCGCAGGTCGTCTTCCAACTCGGCAAACGCGATTTCCGGCTCGACCATCCAGAACACAGCGGCATGACGGGCGGTATAGCTGTTTTCTGCGCGGAAGGTGGGTCCGAAGGTGTACACATCGCGGAACGCAAGCGCGAAGATTTCAGCGTTCAGCTGGCCGGAAACGGTGAGGGATACGGGCTTTGCGAAAAAGTCCTTATCGTAATCCAGCTTGCCGTCCTCGGTCTTGGGCAGGTTTTCCATATCCAGCGTGGTGACCTGGAACATTTCGCCGGCGCCCTCGCAGTCGCTTCCGGTGATCAGCGGCGTGTGTACGTAAACGAACCCGCGGTCATGGAAAAAGCGGTGAATGGCCTGTGCGGCGATAGAGCGGATGCGGAACGCACACTGGAACAGGTTGGCGCGCGGACGCAGATGCTGGATGGTGCGCAGGTATTCCAGCGTATGGCGTTTTTTCTGCAGCGGATAGTCAACAGGGCTTTCGCCAAGCACAACGAGGCTTTCCGCCTTCATTTCAAACGGCTGCTGCATACCGGGCGTGGGCTCAATGCGGCCGGTAACCTCGATGGACGCGCCAACGGTGATGCTCTTCATCAGTTCCTGATAATTATTGACGGCGCTCTCCTCCACGACGATTTGAAGATTGTTGAAACAACTGCCGTCGTTAATGACGATGAAAGCAAAGCTTTTGCTTTCACGGGAAGTGCGCACCCAGCCGCTTACGCGGATATCATGCATGGTTTCGGTGGGAACGGACGCGAACAATTCGCGAACGATGACGCTCTTCATGGCTTTACCCCTTTCTATAGATTGATTTTTTCCGTATAAACCCGGATTTATCCATTATAGAACGGAATTGTGAAAAAGTAAAGTTAAATGAAAGGGCGCTTTTCTTCGGCGCGTCATTGCTAAAAACTATAGTCGGAAGTTCATCTTTAAACAATCTTAATCTCCATTCCGTAAGCCTTTCACGTTCCGGCAGTATATTTATATAGAAAGTTATGTAGAATACGAAATGGAGAGGCGGATGCAAATGATTATCTGGGACGGAAACCGCAAACTTTTAAAGGGAAATCTTCATCTGCATACCACTTTAAGCGACGGACGCAAAACGCCCGAAGAGGCGATGGAAATATACCATCAGGCGGGATACGACTTTCTGGCAATCACCGATCACAGAAAGGTATCCGTAAAGTCGACGACATATAAGTCTCTCACCGTCATTCAGGGCATTGAATTCGATTTCAATCTACCCGGTCAGGTTATCCACATCGTAGGCGTCGGCCCGCAGGAAGGCGTCGGCGAAGCCGTAGAGCTCTTTTTCAGCCCCCAGCGCGCCATTAACGAAATCAATAAAGCCGGCGGCTGCGCCATTTTGGCCCACCCCGCATGGTCCATGAACACGCCCGCGATCATTTCCTCGCTGTACGGGCTGACGGCCGTTGAAATCTACAATACCGTATCCGGAATTCCGTGGAACGCCGACCGCGCGGATTCCTCCTCCATTCTGGATGTATGCGGTGCAAACGGCACCCACCTGAACTTTGTCGCCACCGACGATACACACTTCTATAACGGCGAGCAGTGCCAAAGCTACATCATGCTGGCCGCCGAGGAAAACACCGAGGAAGCCATCAAGGATGCGCTCCGCAAGGGCGACTTCTACGCCACCCAGGGCCCCAGATTCGAAAAAATCGAGTTCGACGGCGAAGTACTGCGCGTATGGACCTCGCCCGCAAACGCCATCGTATTCTTCTCCGACCTTCCGTGGATGGCCGGCCGCTCCAAATGCGCAGAGGGCCTGACCTATGCCGAAATGCCCGTTCATCCCACGCTGCCCATGCGCTTCATGCGCGTAATGCTGATTGACGAAAACGGCAAACGCGCCTGGTCGAACCCGATTCTTCTGTAATCTTCCTTAAAAACAGCAAAGGTTTCACAGGCAAGCTTCTCATATTGATACTACAAAAGGCGGCAGATTCCGTATCTGCCGCCTTAGGCTTATTTACATGCATTTTTGAGTCTTTTACTACACTCAGAACTTTCTCCAAACCATCCGATTGACTACGCCTGTATAGCTCTGAATGATCTTCACAACCTTGGACGAAACATTCTCTTCGACATAATCCGGCACCGGAACGCCCAAATCAGCGTTTGCATTCATTTCAACCGCCGTATCCACCGCCTGCAAAAGGCTCTTTTCATCAATGCCCGCAAGCACAAAGCAGCCCTTATCCAGCGCCTCGGGACGCTCGGTGGAGGTTCGGGTGCACACTGCCGGGAAAGGGTAACCTACAGAAGTAAAGAAGCTGCTTTCCTCAGGCAGCGTACCGCTGTCGGACACCACCGCAAAGGCGTTCATCTGCAGGCAATTGTAATCATGGAAGCCCAGCGGTTCATGCTGAATCACGCGCTGATCCAGTTGAAAACCGGACGCCGCCAGCCGATTTCGGCTTCTTGGATGGCAGGAGTACAGGATGGGCATATCATATTTTTCCGCCATTGTGTTAATGGCGGTGAACAGCGACGTAAAGTTCTTCTGGGTGTCGATATTTTCCTCGCGATGGGCAGACAGCAAAATGTATTTACCTTTCTCAAGGCCCAGACGCTGATGAATATCGCTGTTTTTGATCTTGTCAAGGTTCATGTGCAGCACCTCCGCCATTGGAGAGCCGGTCACATACGTGCGCTCCTTAGGCAAGCCGCAGTCCGCAAGATATCGGCGGGCATGCTCGGAATAACACATATTGACGTCTGAAATGATATCCACAATGCGGCGGTTGGTCTCCTCGGGCAGGCATTCGTCCTTGCAGCGATTTCCGGCTTCCATATGAAAAATCGGAATATGCAGCCGCTTTGCGCCGATAACGGACAGACAGCTATTGGTATCGCCCAGTACCAGCACGGCGTCGGGCTGAATTTCTTCCATCAGCTCGTAGGATCTGGCAATGATGTTGCCCATGGTTTCGCCCAGATTCTTGCCGACAGCGTTCATATACACCTCGGGATCGTCCAGCTCCAGATCGCGGAAGAAGACGCCGTTCAGATTATAATCGTAATTCTGGCCAGTGTGCGCCAGAATGGTATCGAAATATTTGCGGCATTTTTTGATAACTGCCGCAAGACGGATGATTTCCGGCCTAGTACCGACAATAATCAGCAGCTTGATTTTTCCGTTATTCCTGAATGCAGCCATGGGAAAGCCTCCGTTCGCAAAGGTTCCGTTTGTCTTTGGGTATCAGTTTTTTTCCTGCTCCCTTAGCAGGGGAGTCCCCTGATCCTCATAAAATCTTGCTTCACACGCTTTCAAAAAATGTATCCGGCTTATTCGGGTCAAACGGTTCGTTCGCCCACATGACCGTAATAAGATCCTGCGTGTCGCTTAGATTGATGATGTTGTGCGTGTATCCGGGCAGCATGTGGATCGCTTCGATCTTCTCTCCGGACACCCGAAACTCGATCACCTCGTCCGAACCGATTTTCCGTTCCTGTATAAGGCCGTGACCGGATACCACGATAAAGAATTCCCACTTGGTGTTGTGCCAGTGCTGGCCCTTGGTGATGCCGGGCTTACTGATATTCACAGAAAACTGACCGCAGGAGGAAGTGCGCAGAAGCTCGGTAAAGCTGCCGCGTTCGTCTTTATTCATTTTCAGCGGAAAACTCACTTTCTCCTTTGGCAGATCGGAAAGATAGGTGGAATACAGTTTCTTTGCGAAGGAACCGTCGGGAATGGACGGCATAACCAGCGTTTTCGGCTGCGCTTTGAAGGAATTCAAAAGCTCGACAATCTCGCCCAACGTGACCTTGTGGGTAATCGGAGCGGCGCAATAGCGCCCGTCCTCGCAAAAAACGGGCGTCAAGCCGTCATAATTGCAGCGGTGTTCCTTGCCCTCCAGCGCATCCAGCATTTCTTCGACAAGATCGTCAATATAAAGCAGCTCCAAATTAGCAGCGGGGTCGTTGACGACGATTGGCAGATCGCGGGCAATATTATGGCAGAAGGTAGCAACGGCGCTGTTGTAATTGGGACGACACCACTTGCCGAACAGGTTCGGGAAACGGTACACCAGCGCCTTCGCTCCGGTTTCCTCGGCATACCGAAAAAACAGCTCTTCGCCGGCCAGCTTGCTTTTGCCGTAATCGGACTGCCCATACCGGCCGATCAGCGTGGCCTGAACGGAGGAGGACAGCATTACAGGACAGGTATTTTGGTGCTTTTTCATTGCATCCAGCAGGGTGGACGCAAAGCCAAAATTGCCCTCCATGAATTCGCTGTTTTCCTTAGGACGATTTACACCCGCCAGATGAAACACGAAGTCCGCCTGCGCACAGTATTCGTCCAGCAGCGCCGGATCTGTATCAATATCGTACTCGAAAATCTCCTCAATGACGATATACGGACGGGTACGGTTTTTGTTTTCCTGAATATTTCTCAGGCTGCAAACGAGATTCTTACCCACAAAGCCCTTCGCGCCGGTGATGAGGATTTTCATAAGTGACCCCTCCGATTAATCAAATGCGCGTTCCACACCAATTGATATCTTCCTTTAAAATCCGCGCCGGATTCCCTCCAACAATGACAGCTTTTTGATGAAAAGGCTTGGTCACAACAGCCCCTGTCGCGACAATGGAATTTTCAGATATGACGGTTCCCTTCAGAAGAATTGTGTGATTGCCAATCCATACATGGTTTCCTATCACCACATCGGCAGAAGGATTGATTCTGGCTCCATTCTGATCCAAAATGCTGTGACTGTCTCCGGTTCGAACCGTCACATCTGAAGAAAACAAGCAATCATCACCAATAACGATTTTCTTTCCCTCAATGCAGGCCAAATGCGTTTTGCCGCATATCGCTGTTTTTTCGCCGATTGTTATTTCGCCTGAACAATCCTCAACGTGCAGTTCCGCTTCTATGAGATTGCAGCCGGATCGGATACGCACAGTATGATTGCTGCCAAACACCCGAATCCGACACCTGCGCAGCTTTGCTCCGCGTTCAATAACGACCCTGTTATTATGACCTTTGATCGAAATAACGGAGCGAAAAAGGATACCTTCATCACAGAATTCATTTACCCGTTTCATGCGAATGCAATTTACAATGGGAATTCTGTTAAATCCCTTAATCATAATCCGGACCCAAGCAGAATCTCGCGCAAGCAGTTCTTTGAGAAATTGCTTCATTTCCTTTTCCTCACAGAAAGTATCATGCCGTTATTGCGGCTTCCAGCGCCTTGCGTACATAATCGGTCGAAATCAGTTTTTCGATAACTCCATCCACGTCCAGCCTTGTAGTGTTATGGCTGGTATAGGATTCGTCGGCCATGGTGTGAACTTCGCCCTTTACCACAAACTTATCGTAATTCAAATCCCGGTTGTCTGCTAAAACGCGATAATATCTGCCCATGTCCTCGCTGCGCAGGCTTTCCTCACGGGTCATGAGGGTTTCATACAGCTTTTCACCATGGCGGGTGCCGATAATGCTTGTACCGGTATCGCCGAACAGCTTTTGTACGGCTTTCGCCAGATCGCCGATGGTGCAGGCGTCCGCCTTTTGAATGAACAGATCGCCGGGGTTGGCATGCTCAAAGGCAAACTTAACCAACTCCACGGCCTCGTCCAGGTTCATGAGAAATCTCGTCATATTGGGATCGGTGATCGTGATGGGCTTTCCGGCTCTGATCTGGTCGATAAACAGTGGAATGACGCTTCCGCGGCTGCACATGACGTTTCCGTAACGGGTGCAGCAAATGACGGTGCCCTGACCGCGCTCCGCCGCTACGCGCGCGTTGGCGTAAATGACGCGCTCCATCATGGCCTTGGAAATGCCCATGGCATTGATGGGGTACGCCGCTTTGTCGGTGGACAGGCACACCACGCGCTTGACGCCCTCCGCAATGGCGGCATGCAAAACGTTGTCCGTGCCCTCTATGTTGGTGCGCACAGCCTCCATGGGAAAGAACTCACAGGAAGGCACCTGCTTAAGCGCCGCCGCATGGAATATATAGTCGACGCCGGGCATCGCATCGCGTACCGACTGCAGATTTCGCACATCGCCAATGAAGAACTTGACCTTTTTTGCCAGATCCGGCATGGTCGCCTGCAGCTCGTGGCGCATATCGTCCTGCTTCTTCTCGTCGCGGGAAAAAATGCGAATCTGCCCGATATCGGTGTTCATAAAATGCTTAAGAACGGTAGACCCGAACGAGCCGGTACCGCCGGTGATCATCAGGGTTGCGTTTGTAAATACGGACATATCAACTTTTCCTCCATATATTAGCGCACAAGCGTTTATTTCACCTACAGTTCTTCCGTTTTTCCTCTGAATGCTTCTATCAAACACTTATACGAATTTCTGAACATCAGGGCATTCACTCCGAAGAAAACAACAAACATGCATGCCGTAACAACCAAAGCCGCAGCAAAAAACACGGCATAATTTGATATAAAATCCATACTGACAGCCGAAAGTGCATAAGCTGTAAGTATAAACAGCCCGTAGTTAATCAATATCGCAGCGTATGTGCGTTTTGCGGTTCTTTTAAGTATTCTCCTGTTGGCATACAAAATCATATCATTCGTTCTGTATAACAATGCAGCAATCGTTCCCATCAAAACGCCGTAAATCCCGAAAAGTTTTACGAAGATCAAAGATGCCAGTAAGTTGATAATCGATTCTGCTATCGCTCGTCCAGTCGTTGCTTTTGCATAACCGGCAATTTTTATCAGGTTTGAACTTGTTATTCGGCAGCAAGACAGCAATTGGATCATAGCAAAAAGCATGGCCAGTTTCCCATCCACATACGGCAAATCCGATATGCCCGCCGTATACAGTCTGATAAACGGCAAGATCAAAACATACGCAGCCGATATCAAGGTGAATACGAACGCCATATAATATGTGTCATACGCATCATGGATTTTTTGATACCAGTTCTTTGACTTATGATATGTTTGTCCCAGAATGTAAAAGCATCCGCTGTGAACCTGGGAAATTATTGTACTCAAAGCAGCAAAAACAAGATTGTATACCGAATAAATACTCGCCGCGTTCAGATCACAGAAAACCGACAATACCAGAATGTCCGTACTGCTGAATATAACATTTGCTGTCTCGTGAACCAGAAAAGCGCTTCTCTGCGACAATGCACTTTTATCCAACGCTGCATTTTTCTGAAGCCAGGGATATTTTTTTTGAATAATCAGCCGATAAATGATCGCCTCGGCTGCCGCCATGCCAATATATATCATCTGCAGCACAACGACATTTACTCTCATATTGATCAGCAGAATTCTGAGTATCGAAGTCGAGAGCCGGATAACTGTTGTAATATTGACGATGATATAGTTATATCCATCGGCGACCAACAGCTGCTTCAGTGTTGAAGAATAATAAAATCCGACAGCATTGGACAATCCCTGACAAAGAATCAGCATGAATACCGCAAAGTACGTCGAACCTATGAAGGAAATTTTATCGGGTTCATTAATCTGAATGACAGCCGGATATATTGCTGCAAAGGCTATTACAACCAGACAATAAATCCGCGTTAATCTGGCAAACGTGTCCCGTGTTGCCCCTATGATTCCGCTGACCCGTTCATGATCCTTTTCTACAAGCGGCTTATATAGTGCCTGAAGCGCAGACTGCCCTACTCCGGCCTCAATCAAAGCAAGATATGTAAACAACTGACCAATTGCGCTGATCAGCCCATTTGTCTCGTCGCCATAGCTAATCAATATGAATTTTGGAATAATGATCCCAAATGCCATAATGATCAGATGGCCGCCTATACCCGAAAGTATGTTTTTGATCGCTTTTTTCATTTCAACTTCTCAATCGCCTGCATGATTCTTTCACAGTTTTTCTCATCCGAAAGAAGAAAAAATCCTTCAATGCGCTTTGCGTATGCTTCTTCCATTTTGCATCCATTCCTGATTCCCTCGCATATCGCATCTACTGCTTCAGGAAGGGCTTCAACAACCGGTCCGAAACCATGCTTCGAATAATCAAAATAACCGCGCTGATAATGCTTGCTGATAAACTCCTGCTGATCAAACTGAAAATACAGGCACGGCTTTTTCATATATGCAAAATCAAAAAAAACGCTGGAATAATCCGTTATCAGAAGCTTCGCTTCCTTAAGTAATTGCTGCACGTCGTAATGATCAAAATCCGCAATAACGATCTCATCGCATTGACTATGAAACAGGTGAACAAAACGCTGCATCTCATAGTGCGGATAAAAGATGAGCTTCATCTGCCGTTCGCGCAGCGCTGATATGATTTTGGGATCCTGTATGAGCGCTGTCCAGTTCTTATAGTATGCGCAAGACCGGAATTCCTCTTCTGAAAGGTTCCTGTAATAAGAACGCCAGGTAGGCATACAAAGGATATAGTTTTTGCTTTCTCTTAGGTGCAATGCATCAAAGCGAGCCAATCCGGTATACTGTACCTCTCCATTCGAGTATTGAAAATTCTCAGAAACATAGTCGTATTCAGGCTTTGCGCCGCAAATAAACAAATCAAGTTTCGTATTCTTCTGATATAAGCCAACCAAGTTATCTTTTATTACGCCATGCTGCAAAAAAATCTGGAATCCCGGAATTCGAAAGCGCTTATTCACGCTCATATAGGTATTCATATCCGGCGAAAAACCCATTATGTGCGTGCTGATTTTATACTTTGCACCAATGAACAACAGATAGTGCTTCATTGATTTATACTGAACCACTTCACCTATTGCGGCTACCTTCCCGAAGTCTGCCGAATTTTTATTGATTACATAATAGGCTTCGCGGTCCGGATAATGCTCCCGAAAATACTTAAACAGATGATATGCATTATCCCTTGCGTCAGAACCACGTTCAGCAAACAAATATACGTCCCTTTTTCCATATACCGCTTTGGCTATTGGCAACAGCGTCAGAAGCCGTACATACTCCCAGCACTTCCGGCCGTCAGAAATTACCCTATTTTTAATTCTGCAGACAATTCTTGCTTTCACGTTTTGACAGCTCCATCTTGTGTTGTTTCATCTGTTCTTCAGTAAAGCGCGGCAGAATATTGTTTTTGCTGATATAAATGCTATAGGGCGGAACTTTCCCAATCATAACAGCTCCGGCTGCTATTACAGATCCCTCTCCTATTTCCGCTCCCTTCAAGATTATGGCTCTTGCGCCAATCCATACATCTTTGTGGATATGTACGGGCTGATCATTTTCTGGTAATTTCTCTGTAACTTCGCACATCCGCATACCCGGACAGTCTATGCGATGGTCTCCCGTGACGATCAATACCTCCGGCGCTATCATACAATAATCATCAATATACAGATCTGCTTCCGTACACATAATACGCACTTTTGACCCAATAGAAATATTCGATCCCAAGTGAATTCTTTCAAGCCCGGCAATCGCCCGTATATCTCAATCGCATATCGAAATATTCTCTCCATGTTCTTTGACATGTTTAAGAAAATACCGGGCGACGATGCGATCGATCACGCGTGACTTGAAGCTCAATATCATTCTGACGATCACGGTTTTAACTCCTTTAGCATCAAATCAAATTCCTTGCTGCTTCGATAAACAGCAGTATCCAATCCTTTCAGATTCTCTCTGTAGGATAATAGGAGTTCCGGGTGATCCAGAATGTTATTCAATGCAGAATAAATCTTCTCTTCATCATTATCTACAACGATTCCATAGCGCGGATCAACCTGTTCTCTGGCCGACTTATAGTCGCTTACAAGAACCGGCGTACCTAATACCAATGATTCATCAACTGTCACAGGGCAGCCTTCATAGTAAGACTGAAGAATAAACAGATCGGCATATCTGATGTATCCATAAGGATTGTTCCTATAACCCAGAAAAACCATGAACTCATTTAAGCCTTTCCGGTCTGCCAGCGATCTCATTTCATCAAAATTCTCTCCATCGCCAACAAAATACCACTTAAAAGTTTTTTTCTCCTTCACAAGCCTTTGCGCTACTCTGATTGCACGATCAATTGCTTTTGAAACATTCTGCATTCTCGCAACCGTAACAAAAGTTGGACAATTGTCAATCGGCATATCGGTAGGACGCTTGACAGCAGATAAACGGATTGCCTCAATGTTGAGATTGTTGCGAACAGCCCTGAATTTATCTGCCATCTCAGGAAACGTCTGTTTCAAAGATTCACAGCCGGCCTTACTGACTGCAACTATACGCTCCAATTTATCAAACAGCGGCTGATCCAGAGTCTTATCAAAGCCGCATTGGATATAGTCGGGATGAATCCATGCGATTTTTCGGTTTGCATCAATCTTCTCCGCCAGTAAATAGCATGGAAAAAACTCTTCCCAAGCTATCACAACATCATATTCTCTCAGATTTATTCGTTTTACTCTTCTTAAACGCCTCAAGCTGAATTTCTGCACATTATGAATCAATGCATTTCTGTTTTTTGAACGAAACCTTGACAAGATGCGCTCGAGTATCATACCGTTTCGAATATAGTAAAACAGCCTTTTCAGTCTCGTTTCCCCCATGCAGAATGCATCGTCCAATTCAGGGATCGAAACCCTGTTGATAAAGCCGGGAAGCTCAATATCTGTTTCTGCATCCTTGCGTATCCATACATCAAATTGTCCGGCGCTTTGATCGAGCGCAGAAAGCAAATTCAAAAAACTTGAAGTTGTTCCGCCCGTCAAACATCCTTCCTTCAGAAACAGACACTTCATGTCGACACCTCATAGCATCAAAAAATACATATAGTTTGTACCGGGGAATACGCTCAATCCATAAATAAAGACCGTGCATGAGCATGCATAAACCAGATTTGTCAGAGCATCACTGTTTCCCTTCTTCCAGGCTACCCATTGCTGCCGGATATTGCTGGCAAGAACAAATAAGAAAATCACAAGCCCCACCAAGCCACATGTAAACATTACATCGATGTACGTGTTGTGCGGCATACTATTATTTGCATATATAAACGGCGCTCCGTTTCCTCCATGAGTGTTAATCTGATATCCTCCGAACAGTATTCTGAATATATTCTGCTGGAAGAAGAATTCAATATACTTTGAATGTAAGTTAGCGCGTCCAGATGTCATAGTATTAAAAAACTCACCCGTGCCCACATCGACTGTTTTCTCCAGTATACGGGTCTTATACGTTTCCAAAACATCAATTTGCATAAAATCTGTCGTGATATACGTAAAAAAGAATATACCGGCAGATACAACCAAAAGTATACTGAAGATTTTTCCAAGCGGTTTAAGATTTTTCTCCAGAATAATATACAATCCCACAATTATCAGAATTGTAACCAATGCCGTTAAGCTCCCTGTAAGCGCCGTAGCCACAAAGAGCAGGAGGAAACCGATGATTTTCTTGATTCCGCTCGTACCGTTCATAAACAGTACGTAGCATATCGCTATACAATAAAAAAACGCCATATACGACGGATCGTCTGTCGTACCCGAATATCGAACGTTAATCTGCACAAACTTATCCGTAAGCTCGTAATTACCCCTGACATTTTTAAATATCAGCCCAAACAACGCTGCATTCAGACAGGTAACAATAAAGATCTTCTTCATGTCTGAGTTCAAATGCTTGCGCCGCTTTATTGATAGCGTTACCGAAATCAGTGCAAGGCCTTGCAGGGCCAATATCACGCCTTCCCAAATCGTTCGCCAGCACATACACACAACAGCAGAATAAAGAATCAGCACCGTCATCCAAAGAATCGATTCATTACCGCGAATGCTAAATTTTTGTACCTCTGTGATTAACTTAAATACGCAAAGACCACAGTATACGTTGTATAAGGATATTGAAGTTCCGATTAACAGAAACTGAGGAAAGAATATAAACAAAACCGGCGTCAGAAGCCAGAATTCATCATCATTATATAGCCATAAAAGGATTGCCAGTTCGATAAAAGAGACAATATTTTTCATTTGCGTCGAAATCCCGCAAGCATACGGAATAAACATCGCAATCACTATCAGCATTCTGTTAAACAATATTCTTCGCAAGCATTTATCCCTCCTTGCAATACTATAAGACATTCCTTCCTATATCGGATACTCGCTACAGTAAAGGTCTTGGTATTGCTAAGTTTCATTAGGCAGTAATACATATACACCCTTACGTTCAAATCCTGAAGCCCAACAGCAGCCTTTCACTCCCCGGCATCGCCCGCCAAAAACTCCGATACATTTTCTGCCTGATATTTCCATAATTTTTTACCGACTACAAACCGATACCCGCGCTCTGCGTATTCCAACAGTTCGTCATAACGCTTTTCATACGCAGAATTGATCGCCCGGGCAATCCCTTGAGCAGAATCCTCCATAAACAGCATGGTATCCTCATACTCTTCGCTATATCCGTTGAGTCGAGTTGTCAGCACCGGCGTCCGACTCAACAAATATTCAAATGTTTTCGACGGAAATGTATATTGAGAAATCGGATCGCCTGTCACCCTGGGGTTTATCAGCAGCCATGCTTCTCTTTGCAGTTTAAGAGCTGCTTCATTGGATACATGACCATGGTAACGTATCCGGGAATCAAGGGCTGCCGCCTTGATTACCTCACTTTCAAGATACCCGCCTCCATAGATATCGAGGACCAGGTCAGCAGGTTTCACCTGCTTCATTGCTTCAAGAAGATTCAGAATTCCGTTATATTCCGTTAATGCGCCGCAATACAGAATGTTTTTTTGCTGAGGAATTTCTTTCTTCGGATTGTTTTTTTCTATCTTTGTCTCATCAATGCCGCCGTCCACAACAATATAAGGTTTTCCTTTGGCGTAAGTATCTGCAACATGCCGATTCAATACTATAAAACGTTTACAAGCCGCAATACTCTTCCATGTAGACGCATCGAAACGTTTTCTCAGCCACGCCGAAAAGCCCGTTCTTTTTGTATTGTCATCAATGGGAAGATCCGCAAGAATCGCCACTGAATCAAGCTCCCTGTATTTTCGCTGAAGCCATCGCATGGGGATCCCAATCTGCGGAAATAAATTGAAGCAAAAAACAGTATCAACCGGATTGCTCTTCACAGCCTTACATGCAGCGCGATACATAGCCAGAATCTGCCAGATTTGTTTGATCACCGGCAGATTACAAAAGCCGATTGCTGTCGCCTGAAACATACTTTCAAAATCTAGTTTCCGGCTCTTTACATAGACCTGCTTATCCTTGGGAAATGCAGCGACCGGCAAAACCGACAGGCACTCAATTTCCATATCCTTGTGGATTGATAAATGGCGGATCAAATTCCATTGCATTCTGTTTCCCGCAACAGACAGCCCGGATAGTTCCTCTTCTAAGTTTGTCGGAACCATATATCCCAAAAAAAGAACTTTTTTCATTTTCGACTTCCTTACTATGCTTTCGAGCAGGGCCCTCGAGAATAAAAGCTCTTTTGCCCATTCATCAATTCCTGAGCCAATCCAATAAAACATTCCACTGCATTATGCGCCGACCATTCATTCGTCATCGTTTCAAAGGCGCGCTGACCATACAGATGACACCGATCTCTATCCTTCAGTAAGGATTCGACACAATAATACAAATCATCCGGTTGATCGCTTTCGTATACCAGCCCATTTCTGTCATTTTCAATCAAGTACCGGACCGAACCTGCTGCATTACTGGCCACCACTGCACAGGCGCTGCTCATCGCTTCATTCACCACGGCGCCCCACCCCTCATTATGGTCAGAAGTAAACATGAACACCTCTGAATTTTCCATCTGTTGGAGTACAAGCTTAGGAGACATTGCGCCATAAAGATGAACGCAATCCTCCAGTTTCAATTGCTGAACCTGTTTTTGTATAGAAGCGAAACACTCCCCATTCCCGATCAGGCTCAGGTTAAAATGCACGCCATTTTTCTTCAAACGCTGGGCTATACTGATTGCAGCCTCGGGATGCTTCCACGAAATCATTCTCCCGGCCCACAGGATTGTAGCGGGAGATTTTTTTGCAAGAATTTCTTCCAGCGGCTTTTGCACATTTCTCTCCGGAAAATACCCCCATTTAACAGCCCTGTTCCTAAACAATCCGATCCTTGCATAATCCTTCGCAGCAAAGGAACTGGCGCAAAGCAGGTAATGGTTTTTTTGATAACGCCAATGCATCAGCCAATACTTTACTGCGCGTCCACCGAAAGCAATGGGGCCAAAGCCTTTTTTGAATATCCGCTCCGAATAGCAAAAGGTCAGTTTCTTCGCTTTCAGCCTTGGCTGAATCATACGGAACGGACAGCTGCCCCAAATCACTACATCCGCATCATTGATCGTCTTCTGACATTCGGATAGTTCCCTCTGGCCGGCGTAGGCCTTTTTTACATATACGGGCGCATCAGCGTTCGACCATCCCATGCTCTTGCGTTCGGCTGACAACGGCTCTGTTTCGATGAAGGTAAATCCATGGTTTGTCATCACATCAAAAGCTTCTGCCATAGCAGCCTGATGATGATTATAGTAATTCGTGACAAACACGATGCGCATCGACTTACCTCCAATGATTATTTTCATCCCGGTTTATGAAAAAATCAGTTTCCTCATCGCTTCAGCCCATCCAGCGGCATCATTCCACTCGAGAAATCTGCAGTGATCATACTCGCCCAAAACCTCACGCGCATATTTGCAATCGCTGGCAAGAACCTCCGTGCCAAATTGCTGTGCTTCCAGCAGTGGCAAGCCAAATGTCTCTATATAGCTGGGAAACAACAACGCCTGTTCCGCATATTTTGAATAAACAACTTTCTGCAACTGATAGCCAATGAAAGAAATCGGTAACTGTTCCCGCTTTATCTCCTCAAACATTCTTTTTGTCAACAGATTATCATCCCGATTCAGCGTAAATTCTACAGAATATTCCGTGATTCCTTCCTTTTTCAGCAGTTTGCATGCGTCAATAATCACTTGATGATTCTTATATATACCATTCCCGGCAGGATAAAAGAACGCATTGTTTCGCCTTTTCCCGATCATGGTTTCATCAACCGGAACACAAGGAACCGCTGGCGTCTGAACGCTGATGTTTGCAGCAGAAATTCCTGCCCATTTCGCAGTTGCTTCCCGCATCCACTCCGTTTGAACAATAATCCCATCCGCTTTTTTAAGGTTACGTCTGATCAGACCGCAAATGATCCTTTGCCGGATCGCAAGCGCCCGTTCTTCCTTTTTCAAAAAACTGAATTTCACCGGTGCAAACTGAAGCGATTGATGGAGATAAACCGTCTGCGGACACCTGGCCTTTGGCATTGTCATATTCTGAAGCGACAACACTCTGTCGGGGTTTATTTCTGAAATGATTCTCTTGAGCTTAATTTGTTCAAACAGAATGCGATTCACCCAGCGACGAATACCGGTTTTATCCAGTTCTTTCCGATAAAGTATGTGTACATTCTCCGCATCGGAATCTTTAAGCCCCTGGAACGAAACGATAAACCACCATTGATGATCCGTATCTTTTTCAGCTCTTTCGATATGCTCGTTCAGGATCGTTATGCCCCCGCCGCCCGAAGCAGCTGTGTTATAGACAATAATGTTCACACACTTATCCCCTTCAAGTTGCGTTGACTGCCGGACAGAGTCACCCTCAATCCCGATTACCAATGCACTTCCCGATAATGTCAATATATCTGGCGACTGCTTTATTCTTTGGCAGATACATCTCGACATATTTCCGCGCGTTCAGACCATAATGCTCACACTGTTCCTTGTTGCGATACAACGTTGTAATCATAGCGCATAGCTCGTCAGTCTTTCCGGCCTCAATGCACCAGCCGGTCTTTGACGAAGCAAGCAATTCCGCGAACACGCTGGGTTTATCAAAAACGCCGAGAACCGGAGTACCGGTTGCCATAATCGTCCAGGTTTTACTGGGCATTCCCGAACTGCCTGTTCCAGGTTTACATGTTACCAATGATACATTCCCCATGCTGTATACTTCCGATACCCGTTCGGCGTTAAGCAGCGGATACATGCTTACATTCGAAAGCCCGTAATCCTTAATCATATCCCGAATCGTGTTCTCTTCGCTTCCATTCCCGAAGATAACAAAATGAATATCCGTCCATTCCTTAAGCTGCAACGCAGCTTCGATAATACCATCAATACCCTGCACATAACCGATGTTGCCGGCATAAACTATATAGAATTTATCTCTGGAAAGGCCCAATTCATCAAACAGTGGATTCTTTTCACGCGTAATCGGTTTGACAGTTTTCATATCAATCCAATTCGACACAACAAAAACCTTTTCCGGATTCGTTCCTTTACCTATTATCCCTTTACTCATGTCATCCGAAATTGTAATAATCAAATCGGCATTTTTATATATGATGCGCTCCATCACGCGCCCGATTTTCACCAGAGGCGATCTTTCCGTCGCCATTCCGGCTGCAATCATCGAATCCGGAAAAGCATCCTGCAAATTATATACAAACTTTTTCTTCGTCAGTTTCCTGATGAAAGTACCCACCAGTCCCTGTGTGGGCGGCCCACTGCCGGTAAAAACCACATCTGCCGGTTCAGTCAGGCCTTTCCAGAAGCATTCAATACTAAAAAAAATGTATCTCAGCGCTCTGGGTATAAATCCTTTTCCTTCACGATACAGCGCCATACGATGAATTGTAAGTTTACCATTGTACAAGCTTTCCGTTTTCTTTTTACTGTATTTTTTTCTTTCTTCGTCAGTAATACCTCTTGTTGGCATCGGTGTATAGACATCTACTTTCCAGCCTTCATTGATAAAGCCCTCAAGCAAATCATCGACAAGATTCAAACCCGATGCTTTCTCCGGTTTAAAATACTGTACAAAGTACATCAAGTGCACAGTTATTCTCTCCTCATGCTATCAATACACCGACTATCATCTTACAGTAAATCATTTCTTCCTTCCTGGATCAATACATCTACAATGCTCTTCACATTCTGCGCCTTATCCTTACTGCAAACAAAAATGGCG
The DNA here is from genome assembly GCA_045538305.1 of Clostridia bacterium. Taxonomy (GTDB): domain Bacteria; phylum Bacillota; class Clostridia; order Christensenellales; family Aristaeellaceae; genus SFHK01. Next base: position 50,199 of record JAZSRC010000054.1, read on the forward strand.
TCGTCGGTTTCTACAATAACTATATTATTTACGCCTAACGTAGCAATTAATTTTTTCTTCGAGTATACTACGCAATTCTCCGTTTCAAGGGTCAGCGCATCGCCAAACAAAATATTCCCGGAGGTATCTGCATGATGGATTGTTTGAAGCATATCCCAGCTTCCGACGTCGCTCCAGCCGAAAGACCCCTGAATCACTACAACGTCACCCGCTGATGCGCTGGGTTCCATAACCGCATAATCAATCGATATTTTTCGAAGCTGCGGGTAAATATTTTCCTTAACACATTCTTCTTGACCTGTAAGCATAGCTTCTCCCAGCAGAGTCAGTTGATCGGCAATGTCTTCTGCATGCTGTCTGATTTTATCCAAAATCGTGCTTGCTTTCCAAACGAAAATGCCGCAGTTCCACAGATATTCCCCGGTGGATATATATTGCGCTGCCGTCGCTACATCCGGTTTTTCTTTATACTCCAGCACAGGCTTTACAATGCCTTCCTGTCGTCTATCATAACGAATATAGCCATAACCGGTTGAAGGGAAAGAAGGCTCTACCCCTATTGTAAAAAGCTTATCCTGAGCTTCTGCGGCTTTTATTGCATACCGAAGGTTTTTAACATAGCTATCAACATCCTTTATGTATGCATCCGCCGGTAATACAACCATTAATCCATCGTCATATTTCGTAAGAATCTCCATAGCTGCATAACCAATGCATGCACATGTATTTCTGGCGCACGGCTCGACCAGAATATGATCCGGCTTAATTCTTCCATTCGTCAGCTCAAGTGTTTTTTGAGCCTGCTCTCTATTGGTCACAATAAAAATATCATCCAGTCCTATAACCCTGTTAAGCCGATCAATCGTTTCATTAATCAGCAAATCATTCCCAGATAGATTCAAAAGCTGTTTAGGTTTATCCTGACGTGACAACGGCCAAAACCGTGTACCGCCACCTCCCGCCATGATTACCCCATAACACCTCATGCTCATCTGCTCCCTACACATTGAAATTCTCTCTATTTTCCCTACATGTCAGATCGATCTATCCTATTCATCGCGGACAAGAACTTTTCTCCTGCTGTTTCAGCCGAGTATAGCGCCTTACCGAATTGATAGGCATTATGCGCATATTCACTATATTCATCCAAAGAAAGATTCGCTGCATCCAAAATCGCCTGAACAAAGAACTCTGCATTTTTCGGCTCAACCAATTTTCCGGAGACGCCGTCTTTTACCTGTTCAGACAAAGCGCCTACATCAAAACAAATAACAGGGCGGGAATAGCGATAGGCGTCAATAATAACCCCCGACTGGGTTGCTGTAGCATATGGCAGTACAACCCAATCAACTTCCGCAAATAAGCTTCCCATTTCTTCAACAGAGATTTCGCGATCAATCACATTTACATTTTCATATTTCTTGATTTTGTCAACGACCGGTTTACACTCTCTATCCGGAGATCCTGCAATCATATACTTCATAGAAGGCGTTCTTTTGATTATAACTTCCATCAAATCAAGGCCTTTGTATTTCCTGATCCTACCAAAATTCATGAATATACCGCTGTAAGAAGGCTTTATCTCCGGAGGGAATTCTTTCCATAAGCCTATGACAATAATCCTGCTTTGGGGAACGCCGTATAGTTTCTGAACTTCATCAATATATTTCTTATTATGTATCAATACATAATGGGATAGTTTGCATACAGCATTTGTTGCCATTGCTACCTTTTTATTTCCATCATGAGGAACAACATCATGAACCCCTTCTATGCAAATATGGCTTTTGCGCAAAAGTACCATTAATAAAATATTCCAAACATGAATACTTTCAAAATACACAAATCGTACATTCATTTTTCGAATCTGCGAAGCAATTTTTAATACGCGATCGAAACGGAATGTATCGCCTTGCAAACCGGGTCTTTCAGGACAATCAACATATAGATTGTGTTCTTCATTACAAGCATTTAAAGCCTTTGGGTTCTTGATCCCTATCGTCCAGGTGTTTATCTTCTCTTTCAGCACATAATATAGACTATAAATATATTCCTGATGATCCGAGTTATTTGAAAAAGAAACGATACATATCCCACTCTTGTTTCTCATTGACATATTCACCTACATAGCTGAACAATACTTATACTTTTAATCACTCTAACATCTATTGTGCTATACCTTCATCGGATACCACACGATGAGACGCAATTAGAGAAACGAACCATTCTTAAAGTCCGATATATCAGCAGCACCTTCATAATCAAGTACAAAACGGGCGCTCTTCAGCTAGTCATGACAAATACATTTATACAGCAATAATCTCCCGTTTCATGCTCCGCGCCAAGGTTCAAAAACCATTTCCTACATTCGTGTACCAGAAAACCTGTGCAGTACACGGCCTTCGTCAACACGATCCTTTCAGTGAAGGCCTGATGTTAACCGTTTATCACGCTAAACACTTGCAAACAGCGCCTACTCCACCATTTACATTACTCATATCATTCTATCACCGGTCCGTTTACATGTCAACGTATCTGGTGTTGCCATACCGATATTTACCTTAAACCTACCTATATCTCATACGCAGCGCGGAAGAGCCTGCCGGTGTTATCCGGCAGGCCCCCTCGCTGTCTATTTTTTCTTTCCCGCGCGCTTGATGCTTAAGGATATTCTTTTTGTTTTTTCGTCTGCGTTCAGGACTACGGTGTTTACCACGTCGCCAACCCTTACTACCTCGGATGGATGTTTAATGAATTTATCGGCCAGCTCGGATATATGAACCAGACCGTCCTGATGTACGCCGATATCCACAAATGCGCCGAAATCAGTTACGTTTCTGACGGTGCCCTTGATTTCCAAGCCGGGCGTCAGATCCTTTATGCTCAAAACATCCGCGCGCAGCATGGTTTCAGGCAATTCGCCGCGGATATCCCGGCCGGGCTTCATGAGTTCTAAAATGATATCGTTTACGGTGTGCATGCCTGCGCCGGTGATTTCCTGAAGCTGCTCGCTTGTCATTTTTTCAGCGCGCGCCTTAAGATCCGACACGTTTGCGTTTTTCACATCGTCAAGTCCATAGCCGCAGGCCTTCAGAAGCGCGATGGCGGCATTATACGATTCCGGATGAACGCCGGTATTGTCCAGTATGTTTTCGCTGTCCGGCACGCGCAGGAAGCCCGCGCTCTGCTCAAAGGCCTTCGGGCCGATTCTGGGCGCTTTCAGTACGGCTTTTCTGGTGGCAAACGCGCCGTTTTCCTCGCGGTATTTAACGATCGCCTTGGCGGAAGCGCTGTTTAAGCCAGACACATATGAAAGCAGGGAAGCCGAAGCGGTATTCAGATTCACGCCTACGGCGTTTACGCAGTCCTCGACCACGCCGCCCAGCGTTTCACCCAGACTCGCCTGAGGCATATCGTGCTGATACTGGCCTACGCCTATGGCCTTCGGATCGATTTTTACCAATTCCGCCAGCGGATCCTGCAGCCGCCTTGCAATGGACACGGCCGAGCGCAGGGATACGTCGTACTCCGGAAACTCCTCCGCGCCGAGCTTCGACGCCGAGTATACGCTTGCGCCGGATTCGCTTACCATCATGTAGCTGACGCCGGGCAGTTCCTTGAGCATGTCGGACACAAAAATTTCGCTTTCCTTGGAAGCGGTTCCGTTTCCGATTGCGATTGCGGTAATATTGTGCTTTCTGATCATGGCGGTCAGCTTCGCACGGGCTTCCTCCGTGCGATTATGAGGAGCCGTCGGGTACACAACGCCGGTTTCCAACACTTTACCGGTTTCATCCACAACCGCAAGCTTACAGCCGGTGCGGTATGCGGGGTCAAAGCCCAGTATCACGCGGCCCTTCAGGGGAGGCTGCATGAGCAGAGGCTTCAGATTCATTTTGAATGTTCCTATGGCGTTTTCGCTGGCGGCGTCGGTCAGATCGCTTCTGAATTCGCGCTCGATGGACGGAAACAGCAGCCGCGAATACGCGTCGCGAACGGCCTTTTCCAGAAATTCGGTAGTTGTGCGGTTGGGTTTAACCCGCTTTCTCAAAATATCGAATATGGCGCTTTCGCTGTCGGCCTCGATGGACGCCTTCAAAAAGCCCTCCTTTTCGCCGCGGTTGATCGCCAGCACTCTGTGCGACTGGGCATTTTTCAGGCTTTCACGAAAATCGGCGTACATGCGGTATACGCTGTCGCCCTCCTTCGCGGCTTCGCTTCTGAGAACGCCGGTCTGGCGAATGAGCGCTTTCAGGCGCGTACGGATGGATGCATCGTCGGAAATCGCTTCGGCAATAATGTCGGATGCGCCGGCAAGGGCCTCCTCCTCTGTAAAAACGCCCTTTTCTTCGTCAATATATCCTCTGGCCAGGGCGTTTAGGTCGTTGATGACGATTTCCTGCGCGTAGATAACCTGCGCAAGCGGCTCCAGGCCCTTTTCCTTGGCGATAGTCGCGCGGGTTCTGCGCTTGGGGCGGAAGGGACGGTAGATATCCTCAAGCTCTGAAAGCGTTTGAGCCTTCTCTATGGCCTTTTCGATTTCATCCGTCATTTTTTCCTGCTGAGTAATGGCTGAAGAAATTTCCTCCCTGCGCTTATCGAGCGACCGTAAATATTCCAGGCGCTGGGAAAATGCGCGCAGCGTCTGGTCGTCGGTTGCGCCGTGACGCTCCTTTCTGTAGCGGGCAATAAAGGGCACGGTGTCGCCTTCATCCAGCATTCGAATTACATTATCCGCGTGAACAGGCTGCATCCGAAACTCTAAAGCCAGTGCCAGAGCGTTTTTATCCATAAAAAACTCCTCCAATCCGGGAACCGCAATTGCGTTAACGATCATCAATATACTCCATTTCTGTTTTAAATTCAAGCGGAATTTGCTTTTTCAACAAAACTTGTGAAAATATCTTTCCGATTGCAGGAATTTAGACATAAGTGTCGAAAAAAACTGGATGGGCTGTGAAAAGCGCGCATGGGGGATTATCCCATATACAGGCGCGCACCTGAAGTCTTAACGATAAGGCATGCAGCGCAAGTGCCATAAAGGGCGGATGATATCGCCATCTATCGGCATACTACGCATGGAAGGGGCTGAAAATATGAAAAAAATCAAGCGAGCAGTGGTTGTCGTTCTCGACGGCTGCGGCGTCGGCGGTGCAAGCGACGCGGCAAAGTACGGAGACGCAGGCGCAAATACGCTTACGCATGTATGGGAAAAGAAAAAGCCGGATATTCCGAACCTGCTGGAGCTGGGTCTTGGCAGCATACTCGGAATTGACGATGAGGAGCCTGTCGGCTGCTACGGCCGCATGCAGGAAAAATCCGCCGGCAAGGATACGACCACCGGCCACTGGGAGCTGGCAGGATTAACGCTTGATAAACCGTTTCCCACCTACCCCAACGGCTTCCCGGAAGCGCTTATCAAAAAATTCGAAAATGAAACCGGCATGGAAGTGATCGGCAACCGCCCCGCTTCCGGCACGCAGATCATTCAGGAGCTTGGCGACCAGCATTACGTAACGGGCAAGCTGATTGTTTACACCTCGGCCGACAGCGTATTCCAGATCGCCGCGCATGAGGACGTCGTTCCCGTGCAGGAGCTGTACCACATTTGCCGTACCGCACGCAGAATACTCAAGGACGAACATTGCGTAGGCCGCGTAATCGCCCGTCCCTTCGTGGGATCTACCGGCTCGTATGTGCGCACAGGCAATCGCCGCGACTTCTCTGTAGAGCCCTTCGGCGAGACCATGCTGGACGTGCTGAAGAAAAACCACATGGACGTTATCGGCGTGGGTAAAATTGAAGACATCTTCAACCACAGAGGTCTGACCGCATCCGACCACGCATCGGGCAACGACGCCTGCATCGATTCCATGATCAAAACGCTGCGCAAGGACAACTGGAAGGGTCTGATGTTTGTAAACCTCGTTGATACCGATCAGCTGTACGGCCATAGAAACGACGTGGACGGCTTTGCCGAGTGCCTCGAGGCGTTCGATTCCTACATTCCCGAAATTCTGGGCCTGCTGGGCGACGACGGCATACTGATCATCACCTCCGACCACGGCTGCGATCCCACCTATCCCGGCACCGATCATACCCGCGAGCAGGTTCCGCTGATCGTGTGGGGTCTGGGGCTTAAGGAGGGCGTAAACCTCGGAACCAGAAATTCCTTCGCGGATGTAGGAAAAACCGTGCTGGATGCATTCGGAATTGAAAACAACCTGGACGGCGAATCGTTCTTTGACGACATACGCGACGAATAAATACAAACGCATAAGGAAAAGCGTGTTCTCCGCGCATTCCTCAGAACAATTGATCATCAAAGCGGCTGTTTTACAGCTGCTTTGATTGATTATGGGCGCATCTTTTTCTTTCTTGAAGTGGATATGTATGCTATAATTGAAAAAAGCCTGTTGTTTGGGAGGACCTTACATGAAAGAGATTGGTATTGCAGTTGTTGGCTGGGGTTTTATGGGGCGTACGCATACGCACGCGCTCCGGGCAATTCCGCTGATGTATCCGGGCGTTGACTTCCGCGCAAAATTGAAGTGCGTATGCTCCCGCAGGGAAGCACCCGCACGCCAAGCCATGCAGGATATGGGCTTTGAACGATATACTACCGACTGGCGCGACATACTGACCATGGACGATGTGGATGCGGTTTCCATCTGCACGCCAAACGAGCTGCATGAAGAAATGGCCATCGCGTTTTTACAGGCAGGAAAGCACATATACATCGATAAGCCGCTGGCCGTTACCTATGAAAGCGCAAAGCGCATTGAAAAGGCGGCGCTTGAAAGCGGAAAAAAGACGCAGATGGTGATGAACAACCGCTTCCTGCCCGCCACCATGCGCGCAAAGCAGCTCAAGGACGAAGGGAAGCTTGGCGAGATTATCGGTTTTCAGGCAAGATACCTGCATTCCGGCTCGGTGGATGAAAATAAGCCCGTCGGCTGGAAGCAGACCATGCAGGGCGGCGTCATACTGGATCTGATGAGCCATGCGCTGGACCTTGTAATGATGATTACAGGCGAACCCAAAAGCGTCATGTGCGCCGCTAACACGCTGTACGCAAATCGCCCGACGGCAGACGGCGGCACGACGCAGGCGCTCAGCGAAGACCATGCAATCATGACGATGCGCCTTGAAAACGGCGCGATCGGTTCCATTGAAGCCAGCAAAATTGCAACCGGTACGAACGACGAATTGTCCTTTGAAATATACGGCAAAAAGGGCGCCGTCCGCTTTGACCTGATGGAGCCCGGCTGGCTGTGGTTTTTTGACAATACCGTACCCGAACAGCCGCTTGGCGGAACGCGCGGCTTTACCAGAATTGAGTGCATGGGGCGCTACGAAGCGCCGGCAGGAAAATTCCTTCCGCCGAAAAACGTGGTCGGCTGGGACCGCGGGCATATTCACTGCTACTATTCGTTTTTACAGGCGCTTGCAAGCGACAAAATGCCTTCGCCCTCCGTTTCCGACGGCGCAAGGCTGCAGCTGATACTGGAAAAAGCTTCCATGTCCGCAAAATGCGGCGCTTGGATGGACATTTGACAAAAAAATGGGAAGTGATCCGGCATGTTTACCGACCGCCTGAACGATATATTGTACCATTTGCTGCCGGCAAGACCCGGGCAGCTGATAAACGTAGGCGCATTTCAGGATCTGGACAGCGGTACGCGATCTGAAATTCAGCGCGCAGCCGAAAAAGCGCTGTCCGAGAGTATTCCCGCCATCAAGGCCAGCGACTGGCTGCATTCGCCTGACAGCGCTCAGAAGCTGCGAGATGAAAAGCGAAGGCATCTGTTTTCCCTGATGATGGGGGCAGTGGCGATAAACCCGGCGCGGTATATCGCGCGCATTGTCGACCTGATCTGGGATCTTTCAAACGAATATACGTGGCGCAGCGCAGGCGGCATACACGAAGCCGCCCAACACGCAACCGACGTTTACGCGCTTGAAACCTCGTCGCTGATTTCATGGTCTGTTCAGACTTTGGGAACGGAAATCGACCGCACATCAACGGATGTATATCACTTTGCGAAGGAAGCGCTTTCAAGGCGCGTACTGACGCCCTTCGCGGCTCGTGAAACGCCTGCATGGGCGCTGAAAAAGGACGGACACCGCCTGAAAAGGCTAACAGCGCTTCTTTCCTGCATTCTTCTGGCGGATGAGGACGATCATCGGCGCTGGATCGGCGTAAGGCGCTGCCTGATGCTGATGGAGGATGCCCTTCGCGATATGAATAAAGACGGCGTTCATCCATACGGCCTTGAAGCATGGCAGACGGATGCTCAGGCCCTTTCCGATGCGGCAACATTGATGCTGATGGCAACCGGCGGCGAAGTAGACGCAAGAGGCGACAAAAAATTCAAGCGCATATCGGAATACCCCGTCAACGCGCACATGGCCAACGGGCGCTTTGTCAATCCGGACGGAGAAAACCCGCCCGCTCTTTCGGGCGAGATCCTGTTCCGCATCGGCGAATGCGCCGATAACCGGGCGCTTAAGCGGCTGGGTGCGGCGATGGGAAAAGGAGCGCAGGCGCCTGAATCCGCAACAGGCGCGGTATTTGATATCCTTATGCGCCGTGCGTTCATGGCGGAAGCCGCCGTGTACCCCGTGCGCAGCCGCGTATTTTTGCCCTACAGCATGCTTTGCGCCTGCGAGGCGTCGTCCTTTCGCGCAAGCTTCACGGGCGGTTCTTTCACCCGCGGTCATGCGGATGCCGGAAGCCTGCACCTATACTACGCCGGAAAGCCGGTATTTACGGACGTATGCTCCGGCGCGTTTCAGGCCAGTATGCACGGCCTTCCCAGCGTAAACGGATTTGATATACTCAAGGGTTTTGGCGGCGCAAAGGACATTGAAGCAAAGTTTGAAGACGCCTTTACCTACCTTTCCATCAATATAGCGCCCGGTTTTGACGAAGCCGCAGGCGTGCTATCGTGGCAAAGAACCGTCATGTTGTCGCCGGTTGAAAGGCGCGTGCGCATCATCGAAGCATTTGACCTGAAGAGCCCGGCGGAGCACATCATTTTCCGTTTTATAACCCCCGTGAAACCCGAAGCTGACGGCGAAGGCAGATATAATATCGGCAGCGTCCGCCTTTCCTGGGAGGAAGCGCTGCCTTCAAGGGTAGAGCCCATCCGGGGCGGCTACCGTATAGAAATCGACGCCATGAACGCAGGCATGCGCGGAAACTATGCATTCATCGTATCGGCAAGATCGTAAAAGGAATATCAGCTCATATAAACCGAAGAAAAATACTTAGGGGCTTATGCAGAAGCAAAAATTCTGCATAAGCCCCGATCATATACTCCAAAGAATAAAAAGCCATCCATTCAGCGTCCAACTACATGAGAGAACCGGACCCCAATACTTTTGAAGGCCACCGCAGATCACTGCGGCAGCCTTCTATAATTATTATCGAAATTCTCTTTATACAGGCGGCAGGGGAAGCGGCTGGCTCATAAGCGACAGGCACATAGGCATGTCGGCCAGAAGCTCAGGCAGTTTTTCGATGATTTCCAGACGCGCCGTTGCCAGAATGTGCGGAATTGCGCGCTGGGCAAGGGCATAATCCAGAACCGCCTTGGGCGGGCAGGTCATCAGCGGAATACAGGCGGCGCAGTAGGCGTACATATCGCTGAGCGCGCGGCCGGAGATGGATACGTTCATTTGCGCCAGATTTTCCCTGAGTACCTGCAGGCGGTTTACAACCTCGCCGGGAATATGCTGCTCCTGTCGGAACATCTTTTCAAATGCGGCAAGGGATACGCTTCTTTCTGCATTCTTTACGAGAGGTTTTTCCATTTCCCACGCGCCGGGCGCCTGCTTATTCAATCGGATCATGAAAGCTCTGTCCAGAATTCTCGGATTTACCGGATAACCGATCTGATCGTCCATTACCGTCATAACCACTCTGAGCGAGCTCTGTCGGTTTTCAGCCCACGTAATGAGGCCGCGCGTCTGATCATCGGTTTTCAGCAGATTGGCGTCGTCCAGCATTACAACGCGCAGCGTGTTCATATCCTCATACCGGGTAAGGGCCCGGAAAGCTGGATCGTCAAGCGCGCTGTCCATAGAGGCGTTCAGCTCCGCAAACCGGCGCGCGCCGGGCGCTTTCAAGCCCAATGCCGACGCCATTTCGCGAACGAGCGAGCTCTTGCCGGCTCCGGTTTCACCGGAGACTACTACGATTTTTCCAAGCGCCAGACAGGCGATCAGGTTTACCGCTTCGTCGTTTGTCAGACTTTTTCCGCTTTGCTCAAATATTCTGCGCACGTCGCTTACCAGCTGAGCTGCCGTGGGCTCATAGGTTTTGGGACTGTGCATGTAATCGGCTTCATCAATTTCCGGCGCCGGATTTGCCTGAGCCATAATGCCCGCATGAAGCGCGTATTTTATGAAATCCTCTTTCATAACGTCGCGCATGGTTTTATCCATCAGCTTAGCGGCCTTGCTCTGCGCGTCTCTGGCGGCTTCTGCCTGCCTGAGCCTCTTTTCCGCCTCCGACTTCAGGCGCTGAATGTCGTTTTCCAGCTTCTGAATTTCCGCCTGATGTACCTTTCGCGCTTCATCCATCAGCTCCGTGCGCTTTTCAAGGCGGTGACGGCGCAATTCGTCAATCTCGCCGAGCAACCTGAGCCTTTCGGCTTCCAGATCGTTCAGCTGTTCCAGCTGGGCTTCGGTTGCGGGCGTGCCGCCGCTCACAGCAAAGCGGGGAGCCAGCGCCTGCGGCATATCCTCAATGGCAAGGATTTCATCAATGAGCGCGCCGCGGGCTTCCTTAAGCGCCCATGCGGTTTTTAAGGTATCGGCTGCGCGTTCGATGGGACTGATTACCGGCTGTCCCGTAACGTCGCCGGGCACGGGGGAGCCGAGCTGCTCCAGGCGCGATTTGCGCCAGCCGTCGTCCACAATCTCCAGAAGACTGCGGCCTCTGCGGGGATTCAGGCCCGTCTGCGATGAATAGGCAGCATCGCGCTGATATGCACGGGCGGACGGCTTTTTAACGACCGGCTCCGCTTCCGCGGCTTTGGAGATCGGCTTCTCTTCCACTGCGGGGCGCAGGGGTTCGCCTACCGAAACGGGTGCGGCTTTCTCTTCCGCCGCGGGCTTTTCCTCTGCTTGCTCGGTTTTTTCTTCTTCAATTTCCTTCGTTACGTTTTCCGCGATCTGCTTTACCGGCTCATCATTTTCGGGAGCGGGTTTTTCCTCCGGTATTTTTTCTTGCTCGGCCTTGGGCGCAGGCGCCTCTGCTTCTTCCTCAACCACAGGCGCAGCTGCTTCCTTTTTCTGAAAAATCGGAGCCGCATTCGAGCATGCAATAAATTCAACAAACTGATCTTCCGTCGTTTGCGTTTTAAAAAGGCGGGTGTATGCATTTTCATCGAAAACGCGCGGTTCATAATTTTCGCTCTGCGTAAACACGCACTCGTTTTCCTCTTCGCCCTCGCTCATTACAAAGGGCGCGTAAATCTTTCCGCCGGTAATCAGCGCAATCAGCGGCGTTCCGGGTTTATCTGCGAGAACCGCACGCGCCTGTCCTTTTTGAATTTCGTCTACGCGCACAACCTCCAGAAGCCAATCTTCGGGGCAGCGGTCAATAACGTCGGAGTACACAATATTTCGGTTGTTTTCCAGTTTTTCGGGGCTGTAGTTTTTATTCGGCCGGATTTTGTCATTTTCATTGGGGTGTTGGGTTAAATCCAGCATACAAAATTTGCCAAGCGTGCGCATACGCGCTTTAAAGCGGCTGGATTCGTTTTTATCCGGAACAATACGAATTCCGCCTTCATCGGGAAGTGCATCCTGTGCATTTTCTATGTGCTCAAAGGCGCCTTCTCCCTTTACAAACAGGGGTTTAATGCGAAAATATGCTTTCTGCGGCACGTCCTCTTCCAGATAACAGATCGTCAATTTCCCAGGGAGCGTCATTCGAATTCCTCCTGACTCCGGTTTCGTAAAAAACGTAAGCTTTACCTTATATACGTCTATCATAAACATTATATATGCAATTCCCGTTTGAGTCAATCCGAATTTTACAATTATGATCAAAAATAGTGCCAGAAAAAGCAAAATTCCGTTGAAATTTGAATGATGAAGACTTTTTTGCAGGAATGAAAAAACACGCTGACCCTATTGCCGTCAGCGCTTAACAAAGGGAAGAGCCGCCTGATTTCCCGCCATTTCAGTATCGACAAAACCGTGCCGTCATGATAAAATAATACTAATTATATGCATGCGGAAGGAGCGGAAAATACGTGAATTTTCACACTAAACCCGAATGGCAAAACATTGAGGTTCAGTCGATCAATCGCATGAGCGCGCACAGCCCGTGGGGAAATACCCATACGCTGTCGCTGGACGGCGTGTGGCGTTTTCTGCTGTGCGAAGATCCGAGTATGCTTCCAGCCGCCTTTTACCATCCCGATTTCAACGATGCCGGCTGGCGCGAAATCAACGTACCCGGAAACTGGGAACTTCAGGGCGCTTCCTCGCCCGTTTACACCAACTGGGCGTACCCCTTTACGGATGAGCCGGGCGCGCACCGGATATTGCCCAGCTATCATGAGGACACCAATTACGGCTCCTTTCAGAACCCGCCGCGCCTTCCGGACAAAATACCCACGGGTCTTTACCGCCGCATTTTTACCCTGCCCGAGCATTTTGTAGGCAAAAAGCTGATTCTGCGCTTCGGCGGCGTGGAATCGGGCTTTTATGTATGGGTAAACGGAAATCCCGTAGGGTATTCACAGGATTCCAAGCTGGCCGCCGAATTTGACGTTACGCGCTATGTATACGCCGGCGAAAACAGCGTAGTGGTGCAGGTTATGCGCTTTACGGACGCCACATGGCTGGAAGATCAGGATTACTGGCATCTGTCGGGCATTTTCCGCCCGGTCAGCCTGCTTGCAAAACCCAGAATGTACATTCAGGACGTATTCGTTCAGGCGGAAGCCAACGGCGAAATGACCATGGATGTATCGGTCATGCGCGTAAGCGGCTTTGCCGACACGCTCGTTCGCCTTCACATTTACGACCCCGACGGAAAAATCATCTATAAAGAAAAGCGCGCGCCGATAGCGAACGTACCTCCTCTTCACGAAAAGGACGCCGTTATGCCGGGCCATGCGCGCTTTACCATAAAGCTTGACGGCGTTAAGCCCTGGTCTCCCGAATCGCCCACGCTGTATCGCGCGCATCTGGCGTTGCTTACGCCCGATTCCGCCGACGCCGCCGATCGCGAGCGCGTGTACTTTGGCTTCAGAACCGTGAAGATTGAAAACGGCATTCTCACGCTTAATGGAACGCGCGTAATCGTCCGCGGTGTAAACCGACACGAACATTCGGTGGACAGCGGCCGGTATGTAACGCGCGAACAAATGAAAAAAGAAGTTCTTCTCATGAAGGACATGAACATAAACGCCGTGCGAACCTGCCATTATCCGGACGATCCGTATTTTTACGATCTTTGCGATCAGTACGGCCTGATGGTGGTTTGCGAAACCAATCTGGAAACGCACGGCGTGGGCGCAATGCTGTCCAACGATCCGGATTGGGCGGAGGTATATCTGCAGAGGGCACGGCGCATGGCGCAGACGCACAAAAACCATCCGAGCATCATCATATGGTCTTTGGGCAACGAAAGCGGCGTAGGGCCGAATCATGCGGCGATGGCGGCATGGCTCCGCGCGTACGATAAAACCCGCCCCGTGCAGTATGAATCCGGCGCGCCGGGCAAAAATGTTTCCGATATCCGCTGTCCCATGTATCCGACCCGCAGAGCCATAGAAGAACTTTTGTCCGATTCCAAAGATGACAGACCGGTTATACTTTGCGAATATCTTTATCAGATTCTCAACAGCGGCGGCGGCATGAAATATTTCCGCGAGCTTACCGAGCGCCATCCGTCCTTTCAGGGCGGCTTCATCTGGGACTTCCAGGACAAGGCGCTGTGGCAGACGGATGAAAACGGCAGGCGCTATCCCGGCTACGGCGGCGATTTCTTTGAGTCCGTAACAGAGCCGTTCGAACCCAAATTCATGTGCATGAACGGTATCGTTACCCACGATCTGACCGTGAAGCCCGCCGGCCTTGAAGCGGCAACCGTATACGCGCCCGTGTTCCTTGAAATGATCGAGCAGGGCAAATATATACTGAAAAACCGCATGCATACGCTTACCACCGCAGGGATGATTCTGCAGTGGACGTGCTACGCTTCGGGCGAGCCCACCGCCACAGGCGAAATGCCTTTAAAGGTCGTAGCGCCGATGACGGACGCAAAAATTGAATTCGGACCCGTAACGATACAGGGCGAGGACAGTTATATCGATATTGACATTCTGACGCCCGACGGACATGTGTACAAGCAGCAGTTCCAACTTTTATCCACACTCTCCGCGCCCAGACGCATGCGCTATGTGCCCGCCATGTTTGACGATTCCCATGGCATGATCACGGTATCGGGCGCGTCCTTCCGCATGCAGATATCGAAATCCACAGGCTGCATTGTAAGCATGCAGAAAAACGACAGGGAATACGTACTGTCCGCACTCAGCGAATGCGCCGTGCGCGGCCTGTCCGGCGTAAATGCGCAGCCCGGCTGGGGCGATTACGAAGCATGGAGCGCATTTATGCAGGAAAACTGCTCCAGAAGGCTGATTTCTCTGAACGTATCCATGCTGACGGACGGACGCGCGCTGATTGAACGCACTACGCGCCTGGAAAGCCGACAGATTCCCGGCGCGTCTGTAAACATGAAGCTGAGGCTGTGGGTTTCGGGCGACGGAAATCTGATTATGAACACGCGCTACCAGCTGGCGGGCGTGAAGAGCGTAGAGCGTCTGGGCCTTACATGGACGCTTCCGGCTGGCTTTGAAAAGGTGGAATGGTTTGGCCGCGGCCCCGGCGAAAGCTACCCCGACCGCGTAATGTCCGCGCCGCTGGGCATTTATCAGACCACCGTAAACGAAATGCATTTCCCGTTCACGCCGCCGGCGGAAAACGGCGGACGCGACGGCGTCAGGCGCGTAATGTTTGAAAACGAAAACGGCGCGAAGGTAATCATGTATTCCGCAACGCCCTTCCACTTTGACGCGCATCACTACACCGTAAGCGACATCCGCGACGCCATGCATGATCACGAACTGATCCGCCGCCCGGAAACCGTCGTTCACATCGACGCTGCGCACGCAGGCATTGGCGGCGATATGGCATGGTCCACCGTGCAGGATCCGAACTTCACCATCGGCCCGGGCGATTACACGCAAACCATCAATATACAAATCCTGTAATTAAGGAAGGAATCTGTCAAATGACCAAAGCCATTTTGCGCGCAACGCGCGAAACCCGCGTGCGCAGTGGACACCCGTGGGTGTTTGCATCCGATATTGAAAAGGTCGTCGGCGAATTTATGCCCGGCGACGTGGTAAATGTAGAAAGCTCCAAGGGCACGTTCCTCGGAAAGGCTTTCTATAACCCGAATTCTCAGATTTCCCTGCGCATGATTACCTATAAGGACGAGGAAATCGACTACGAATTCTTCAAAAAGCGCGTTCAGACCGCTTGGGATTACAGGCAGCAGTTTGCCGATCCCATGAGCTGCCGCCTCATCTATTCCGAAAGCGATTTCCTGCCCGGATTGATTGCGGACAAATTTTCAAACGTCATCGTCATTCAGTCGATGTCGCTGGGTATTGAGCGCTGGAAGAGCGAAATCGTGCGCGCGCTGATTGAGATTGTAAACCCCACCGGCATTTACGAGCGCAGCGACGTTCCGGTGCGAAGGCTTGAAGGCATGGAGCAGACCACCGGCCTTCTGTACGGCGAGGTGCCCGATCGCGTTGAAATGCGCGAAAACGGCATCACATTCATGGTTGACGTCAAAAACGGACAGAAAACCGGCTTTTTCCTGGATCAGAAGGAAAACCGCCGCGAGGTCATGCGCGTTTGCAGGAACGCACGCGTACTGGACTGCTTCTGCCACAACGGCTCCTTCGCGCTGCACGCAGCAAAGGCCGGCGCAAAGCACGTATTGGGCGTAGACATTTCCGAGGAAGCGGTGGAAGTTGCCCGGGAAAACGCGCGCATCAACGGCCTTGACAACGCAGAATTTGAAGTGCACAACTGCTTTGACCACCTGCGCGAGCTGACCGACGCCAAAGAAAAATACGACGTGGTCATCCTCGATCCGCCGGCCTTTACCAAAACCCGCGCGGCGGTGGAACGCGCCATCCGCGGCTATAAGGAAATCAACCTGCGTGGGCTTAAGCTGGTCAGGGACGGCGGCTATCTGGTAAGCTGCTCCTGTTCGCAGCACGTATCCTCGCAGCAGTTTATCGACATGCTGAATACCGCCGCCAGAGACGCCAAAAAGCGCGTGCGCATGGTGGAATTCAGAACCGCCGGCCACGATCATCCGGAGCTGCCTGCCAGCCCCGAAACCCAATATCTGAAATGCGCAATTATGCAGATTTTTGACTGATGGAAAAGAAAACAGCAACGCTTCACGCCGTAAACGTGCGCACCCTTGCGGAAACCTACTATGAGGGCGGCGACCTGTTTTCCGACCTCAAGGCCATCGACCGCATGCAGGAGGGGCTGAAGGGTCATCTTCTGATCGAAACGAGCTATCCGCCCGAATACCGAAGCGAAGTACCCGTGCGGTACGAATGCCCGGTATCGGGCGTTTCGCTTCTGGTTCAGGGACGAATTGACGGGCTCATGCTTAGGGACAATCAATGCACGGTGGAGGAAATCAAGACCACGCGCATGAACCCCTCTCTGATTTCGGATACCGACTATCCCGTACACTGGGCGCAGGCGGAAATATACGCGTTCATCATGGCGGAAAAAGAGGCGCTCAATCAGGTAACCGTTCGGCTGCTATATGTAAATCTGAACGGAGACCGGGCGGCCTTTACGCGCACGTACGCAAGGGAAAAGCTGAATCATCTGTTTTACGAATACGCGTCCGTTTACGCGTCGCGCCTTCGCGATCAGGACGAATGGAAAACAAACGCCTATCCGCACATGGCGGAATTTCCCTTTCCGTTTACCGAATACCGCGCCGGACAGAGGGAAATGGCTTTACACGCCTATACTGCCATTAAAAACCGTAAAAAGCTGCTTGTAGAAGCGCCGACCGGTATCGGAAAAACCGCCGCAGCGCTGTTTCCTGCGCTCCGATCGCTGGGCGAGGGAAAGGCGGAAACGATATTTTATCTGACTGCTCGGACCACCGGCAGAAAAACGGCGGAAGATACGCTGAAGCGAATGCGCGAAGGCGGCCTGTGTGTTCGAAGCGTCACCATCGGCGCAAAGAAAAAGGTTTGTCCGATGCCGGATGGCAAGTGCGATCCGGCAAGCTGTCCCTATTCCAGCGGCTATTTCGACCGGCAGAAGCACGCCGTTCAGGAATCGTGGCGCATACAGGCGCTTGACTTGGAGGAAATCAGGCGTTTAAGCGAAAAATACATGCTTTGTCCGTTTGAACTGTCGCTCGCGCTGGCCGAAACGGCGGACGTGGTAATTGCCGACTATAATTATGTATTCGATCCTGTGGTAAGGCTCAGGCGCTTTTTCGACAGGCGCGGCAAATATATCCTTCTGATTGACGAGGCGCACAACCTTGTGCCTCGCGCAAGAGAAATGTATTCGGCTCAAATCGGCGAAAAGGAGCTGACGGCGCTGAGGCGCGAAGTCGGTCGGGAGACGGGCAGAAAAAGCGGGCTTTATAAAAGCCTGACCGCGCTCATTCAGGCGCTGCCCAAGGTAGAAGAAAACGAAATCCGCACCGAGATCGACGCCGATTTCATAAAAAAGGTCAAAGATTTCTGGGAAAGCGCAAAGGAGGACCTGTCGGAGCCCTTCCGTTTTCATTCGGAGCTCGCCAAGCTGTTTTTTGACTGCGCTTCGTTTTTGCGCACCAGCGAAGATTTTTCTTCCGAAACCCATCGCGTACTGATTACGCCCGAGGGAAAGCATTCGCGCGTCAAGCTATGGTGCTTTTACCCGACTGAAAAACTCAAAAAAATCATGAAGCGAATGAGCGGATGCATACTGTTCTCCGCAACGCTTGCGCCAATACGGCATTACGCCGGACTGATCGGCCTTGATACCGATTCCGGCGACGGCTTATTATCGCTTCCATCGCCCTTTCCAAAGGAAAACCTGTTTTCCGCACGCATACTGATACCCACAAGGTATAAGCTGCGCGACGAAAGCGCCATGCGCGTGGCAAAGGCGATATATACCCTTGCTTCGTCGCGGACGGGCAACTACCTTGCGTGCTTTCCAAGCCATGCGTACATGAATATGGTATATGGTATTTTCGCCTCGCATTATCCGGATGTGCGCGTGCTTCTGCAATCGCGCGATATGAACGAGGCGGAACGGGCGGAATACCTTAAGCAGTTCGAGGATACGCAGAATCAGCGCTCCATGGTGGCGTTTATCGCGCTGGGCGGCGTATTTTCAGAGGGCGTCGACCTTCCGGGCGAACGCCTGATCGGAGCGGCAATTGTCGGCGTAGGCCTTCCACAGCTTTGCTTTGAAAGAAACTGTCTTGCCGAATTGTATGACGAGCTCGGTGAAAACGGCTATAACACCGCCTACGCCTATCCCGGCATCGGCAAATGCCTGCAGGCGGCAGGCCGCGTGATCCGGACGGAAAACGACGTGGGCGCGGTATTGTTTATCGACGACAGATATCAGTTTCCGGAATACAGAAGGCTTCTTTCCGCCGCGTATCAACCGGCGCTTGTCGGTGAGAACGTATTGGAGGGAGCACTGAAAGCATTCTGGAAAAGCACGCTTCCAAACTCGTAAAGGGGGCCGATGCGTAAGCCCGTAAACCGATGAGGCGCTTTTAGAAACCGAAGAGACAAAATCCCGTATTTTTCCGTTTTTGTTTGATATGATAACATACAGAGATCAAATGAGACGGGGGAATCACGAAAATGCAGGCAATTCAGACCATAGGGCTTGTCAAGGAATACAAAAACCTGACCGCCGTTAATAAGCTCCATCTGGAAATCGAAAAGGGCGAATTGTTTTCCCTGCTGGGCGTAAACGGCGCAGGAAAAACCACAACCATTAAAATGCTGACGTGCATCACAAAACCAACGGACGGAGACGCCCTCGTAGGCGGCTTCAGCATTACCAGAGAGCCAAAGCAGGTTAAGCGGCTGATCGGCGTATCTCCTCAGGAAACTGCCGTCGCACAGAACCTTTCCGTACAGGAAAATCTGGAGCTAATGAGCGGCATACACGGGTTTTCCAGGGAGAAAACGAAAGAAAGGCTTTCGACGCTTTCCCGACAATTCGCCCTTACCGAGGTTCTTCACCGAAAAGCGGGCAAGCTGTCCGGCGGCTGGCAGCGCCGGGTCAGCATCGCCATGGCGTTAATCGGCGAGCCTCAGATTCTGTTTCTGGACGAACCCACTCTGGGGCTTGATGTAATTGCCAGGCACGAGCTGTGGGATGTAATCCGCTCTCTCAAGGGCAAGGCGACCATTATCATGACCACGCATTATATGGAAGAAGCTCAGGCGCTTTCCGACCGCATCGGCATCATGAAAGACGGAAACCTTCTTGCGGTGGGAACAGCCGATGCACTAAAAAAACAGGCGGAAACCGACGATTTTGAAACGGCCTTCGTTTCCATTGTAAAGGAGGCCGCTGTATGAGAATGACGACGTTCGCCAAAAGGTGCGCCAAAGAAATCCTGCGTGACCCGATCAATCTGTTTTTCGGCTTGGGCTTTCCTTTGATTCTGCTTGCGCTTCTCAGCGCCATACAGGCAAATATCCCGGCAAGTCTGTTTGAAATCGACGCGCTGACGCCGGGGATCACTGTATTCGGATTGTCGTTTATGACCCTTTTTTCAGCAACCCTGATTGCCAGGGATCGGGAAAGCGCCTTTTTGCAGAGGCTGTATACAACGCCGCTTACGGGCATGGACTTTATTGCCGGATACATGCTGCCGATATTGCCCATCGCCCTCGGGCAGACGCTGATTTGCTATCTGTTCGCCATTCCCCTCGGCCTCACGGTTCACATCAATATCGCATATGCGGTGATCGGAATCATACCCATGGCGGTTTTCAATATTGCATTGGGGCTTTTATGCGGAAGTCTTTTGGGCGTTAAGCAGGTGGGCGGCATCTGCGGCGCGCTGAATACCAACCTCTCCGCGTGGCTTTCGGGGATATGGTTTGATCTGAAGCTGGTCGGCGGATTCTTTGAAAAAGCCGCCAATGCGCTTCCCTTCGTTCACGCAGTAGAAATGGAAAAAGCGCTGTTTGCCGGGGATTTTGCGCTTGCCTTATCCCACATGCTGCCGGTGCTTCTGTACAGCGCGCTGATCACAGCGGCCGCCGTGTACTGCTTCCTTGGACAAATGAAAAAACAATAAGGATATGAGGCAATGAAATACAAGCTCGTTATCGACAAAAATGCAGAAGAAGAAATCATTGCCATCGTTCATGCGCCTTCCTCCTTGACGCAGCAGATCGAAAACCTCATCTGCAGCTATTCCGGCGCGGACAGCATAATAGGGTATACGGATGATGAATTGCGGAAGCTTTCGTTTCAGGAAATCGAATTGATTACCATACTGGACAGAAAGGTAATAGCCATCGATCGGAACGGAAACCGTTACCGCATCAGGGACAGACTCCGCGATCTGGAAAACAGGCTGCCCTCCTATTTTATTCGCATCAACAAATCCGCGCTTGCCAACGAGCATCGCATTCTGCGCTTTGACGCGGCGTTCAGCGGCGGCGTAGACGCCGTATTTCGATGCGGCTATCGGGAATATGTCTCCAGACGCTGCTTTGCGGAAATCAGAAGGAGGTATGAGGGAATATGAAAAAGTTCATACTGGAATTTTTTCGCCGCGGCTTGATTTCCTGCGGAATCGGCCCAATTGTGCTGGCAATACTTTACATGGTTCTTAAGCGTCAGGCTGCCATTGAAACTCTGACCGTAAACCAGGTATGCATCGGCATTTTTTCTTTAACCGCGCTTGCCTTTATTGCGGGCGGCATGAACGCGATTTATCAGGCGGAACGGCTGCCCCTGATGCCTGCAATTCTGATTCACGGCGGCGTTCTGTATGCAAGCTATTTGGGCACGTATCTCATGAACGGCTGGCTGGATTCGGGAATCACGCCCATTCTGGTTTTTTCCGGCATCTTTGTGGCGGGTTTTTTCGCAATCTGGGCAGCGATTTATACCATAATCAAAAAAAGAACGAAAAGAGTAAACGAAATACTGAAGAAAAAACAGCAAAACGAAGTGCTTTGACAAACTGCGCGGCTGAGGCATAATCGCCTCAGCCGCCCTTTTTCCATCCCGGATGTATTGAATTTATTTGATATACGTGCTGTAGATATATCCGGTTGCGCCGTTTACGGTTACGTTTGTCCAGTTGCCCTTTACGGCGTTCATAACCACCTTTTCGCCCTTTGCGATTACGCCGTGGCTTGCAAAGGCGGTGCCGGCTCCGCTTCTAAGGTTCACATTTGCGCTTGTTTGGGCAGGAATGCCCTTTGCGGTATAGTTCTTGCTGATATAACCGATTTTTCCGTTTTCGGTCTTTACAAGATACCAGTTGCCGCTTTCACCCATAATGGATAAATCCGCGCCGCTTTGGACCTTGAACGCGGTTTCAAAGCCCGTGCCGGGGCCCTTGCGGACGTTGACATAAGACGACGCGTACTTCGTCTTTACGCGGCCGAGCTCGTAGGATGCGCTGCCCGAGGACGGATTTTCCCAGGAAGAATCGTCATTGGAAACGATATAGGACTGCTTTATGTAGCCGATCCTGCCGTTTGCATCCACCATGATTTTTGCCCACGGCTTCGTGTTTTCAATAACGGTAATCCGCTGTCCGTTTTTGACCCACGCAACAACCGCATACTGCGTACCGGGGCCCTTTCTTACATTCAGGCTTCCATCCTCCTGCGGGGTTTTGACAATCTCTGCATACGCCGGAGCCAATACGCAAAGAACCGTCATGAGAACCAGGACCATACCTAAAAGTTTCTTTCCGTTCATACCTTCTCCTCCTTCCGGGATGTACTTCTTCGACCGAAAAACTGCGTTTCCGGTTCCTGATTTTGGCCTGGTAATATATGGAACGCCATTTATAATCGAACATATGTTTAATTTTTTCACAGGCTGTTTTCATTAAAAATTCTATGCTATAATAGGATTACACGCATTGAAAACGCGGGCATGCCGCGCGTCTGTCCGCTGTTATGGAAGAAATTCCCAGGAATTGATCAAAAGGAGGGTTGCGCATGTTTCAGCTGAAAAGCAACTATCAGCCGAGAGGGGATCAGCCGCAGGCGATCGACGCACTAGTGGACGGATTGAAAAGCGGCGTTCACGATCAGGTGCTGTTGGGCGTAACCGGCTCCGGAAAAACCTTCACCATGGCCAACATTATTCAAAGAATGCAGCGGCCCACGCTTGTGATTGCGCACAATAAAACCCTCGCCGCGCAGCTGGCGGGCGAATTCCGGGAGTTCTTTCCCGACAGCGCCGTAGGCTATTTTGTTTCGTATTACGATTATTATCAGCCGGAGGCCTATATTCCCTCCACCGATACTTTTATTGAGAAGGACGCCTCCATAAACGCAGAAATCGACCGCATGCGCCACAGCGCAACATCATGGCTGAGCGAAAGGCGCGACGTAATTATCGTCGCTTCCGTAAGCTGCATATACGGCATGGGCGACCCGGAGGAATACCGCGGCCTGTCCGTTTCCCTGCGGGAAGGGCAGATCATCGACCGGGACGACCTGCTTCGGCAGCTGATTGACATACAGTTTACCAGAAACGACTTTGAATCTGAGCGCGGTACATTCCGCGTACGCGGCGAGGTTGTAGAAATTATCCCGGCCGCGGAATTTGAAAAGGCGCTGCGCGTGGAATTTTTCGGCGACGAAATTGACAGAATCAGCGAAGTGGATACGCTGACGGGCGCTGCCATACGCCATCTGTCGCATGTGGTATTGTATCCCGCATCGCACTACGTTACATCGCGCGAGAAAATGGACGCATGCATAGAAAACATCGAAGCCGATCTTTTTGAGCAGGTCGAAGCTTTCCGGCGCGACGATCGCCTGATTGAAGCGCAAAGGCTTGAGCAAAGAACGCATTACGACGTTGAAATGATGCGGGAAATCGGCTATTGTTCCGGCATTGAAAACTATTCCCGCTATTTTGACGGGCGTCAGCCGGGCGACGCGCCGTTTACGCTTTTGGATTACTTTCCAAAGGATTTTCTGGTGTTTATCGACGAAGCTCATGTTACCGTTCCTCAGATCCGCGCCATGTACAACGGCGATTTCGCCAGAAAGAGCTCGCTGGTCGACTACGGATTCCGCCTTAAAAGCGCCTTTGACAACCGCCCCCTGAAATTTCACGAGTTTGAACAAAGAATCGGACAAACCATATACGTTTCCGCAACGCCCGGCCCCTACGAAATGGCGCGCGCCGGGCAGGTGGTAGAGCAAATTATTCGCCCGACCGGCCTGCTGGACCCCGAAATCATCGTCCGCACTGCGACGGGACAGGTGGACGACTTGCTGAGCGAGGTTAGAAAAACAACCGAAAACGGCGGACGCACGCTGGTGACCACACTCACCAAGCGCATGGCGGAAAGCCTTACCAGCTACCTTCGCGAAATGAATGTACGCGTGGAATATCTGCACTCCGACGTTGAAACGCTGGAGCGAATCAAAATTCTTCGCTCTTTGCGCCTTGGAGAGTTTGACGTGCTGGTCGGCATTAACCTTTTGAGAGAAGGTCTGGATCTTCCCGAGGTGCAGCTGGTGGCCATCCTCGACGCTGACAAGGAGGGCTTTCTGCGAAGCGAAACATCCCTGGTGCAGACCATCGGGCGCGCCGCGCGAAACGTGGATGGAAAGGTCATTATGTACGCCGACAATATTACCGATTCCATGTTCCGCGCCATTACGGAAACCAACCGCAGGCGCTCGATACAAATGGCCTATAACGAGCAGAACGGCATCCGCCCCGAAACCGTACGCGCCGCCGTAAAGGAACTGATGCAAATCGCCCGTGACGTGGACACCGACGGCGGAAACAGCGCACTGGATCAGGAGGAAAAGCAGATGGCGATCGAGCGTCTGGAAGAGCGCATGCTCGCCGCCGCCGCAAACCTCGATTTCGAAGAAGCCGCCAAGCTGCGCGATCAGATGCTGGCCCTCAAGGGCGAAAAAACCATGGCAACAAACGAAAAATCCCGCCGCGCTAGGCGAAGCCGAAAGGCGCATTGACGATAAGGAGATTTACGAGGCTATATGAACAACCATATTACGGTAAAAGGCGTGCGCGTTCACAATCTGAAAAATATCAGCCTTTCCATCCCGCGCGACAAGCTGATCGTTATGACGGGGCTTTCGGGCAGCGGAAAGTCGTCCCTTGCGTTCGACACCATTTACGCGGAAGGTCAGCGCCGGTATGTGGAATCGCTTTCCAGCTATGCAAGGCAATTCCTGGGACAGATGGACAAGCCCGATATCGATTCAATCGACGGTCTGTCGCCCGCCATATCCATCGACCAGAAAACCACCAGCAAAAACCCGCGTTCCACCGTCGGAACCGTTACGGAAATACACGACTACCTGCGCCTTTTATATGCACGCGCAGGCACGCCGCATTGCCCGGAGTGCGGGCGCATAATCCGGCAGCAGACCATCGATCAGATTGTCGATCAGGTGCTTGCCCTTCCGGAGCGCACGCGCATTATGGTGCTTGCCCCGGCTGTTCGCGGAAGAAAGGGCGAATACGTAAAGCTTCTGGAGGATATGGCGCGAAACGGCTACGTACGCGCGCGCATCGACGGTGAATTGTATGAACTGTCTGATCCTCCGCAGCTGAACAAAAACCTGAAGCACACCATCGAAATTGTAATCGACCGCCTGATCATTCGCGAGGATATCCAGCAAAGGCTTACCGATTCCATCGAAACCGCCATGAAAATCGGCCAGAATCTGGCGGTAATCAGCGTCATCGGCGGCGAGGATATGCTGTTTTCTCAGTCCTACGCCTGCCCGGACTGCGGAATTTCCGTTGAAGAGCTTACGCCGCGTATGTTCTCCTTCAACAATCCCTACGGCGCATGTCCTACCTGTTCGGGGCTTGGCATGCTGATGAAAATCGATCCTGAAGCCATTATACCCGATCCATCCAAAAGCCTGAACGAAGGCGCAATCCGCGTATCCGGCTGGGACAGCTCCACCGAGGGCGGGCAAATGGCCAGAATGTATCTGGAAGCGCTATCTGCCCACTACGGCTTTTCCATGGACGCACCCGTCAGCGAACTGCCCGAAAAGATCCTAAACATCCTGTATTACGGAACGAAAAACGAAAAAATCACCATAGAATACGAACGAGACGGCAGAAAAAGCCGCTATCAGGCGCCATTTGAGGGTATAATCACCAATCTTGAGCGCAAATACCGCGAAACCGGAAGCGACTCCATGAAGGAAGTATACGAAAGCTATATGGCCAACACCCCCTGCCCCGAATGCGGCGGGCGCAGGCTGAAGCGCGAATCGCTGGCAGTAACGGTGGACGGAAAGAACATTGCCGAAATCAGCGAATTGTCCGTGCGCGACGCGCTGGGCTTTTTTGAAAACGTACATCTTACCGAAAAAGAAAGAATCATAGCGCATCAGGTGCTGAAGGAGGTTAATTCCCGCCTCGGCTTCCTGCGCGATGTAGGCCTTGAATACCTTACCCTGTCTAGAAGCGCCGCCACGCTGTCGGGCGGCGAAGCGCAGCGCATACGCCTTGCCACGCAGATCGGCTCATCGCTCATGGGGGTACTCTATATTCTGGACGAGCCGTCCATCGGCCTTCACCAGCACGATAACCGAAAGCTTCTCGGTACGCTTAAGCATCTGCGGGACCTCGGAAACACGTTGATTGTCGTAGAACACGATGAGGAAACCATGCTGGCCTCCGACTATATTGTCGATATCGGCCCGGGCGCGGGCACAAATGGCGGCTTTGTCGTTGCGCAAGGTACGCCGGAAGAGATTATGAAAAACCCAGCGTCCATCACAGGACAATATCTGAGCGGGAAACGCGTTGTTCCGATACCGGAAACACGCAGAACCCCCTCCGGCTGGCTTACCATAAAAAATGCCCGCGCAAACAACCTGCGCGGAATCGATGTGGATATTCCTCTGGGAGCAATCACCTGCGTAACCGGCCTGTCAGGCAGCGGAAAATCATCGCTGATAAACGAAATCCTTTTTAAAGCCCTTTCCCGTACGCTCAACCGTTCCAAAGAGCGCCCCGGCCTGCACGACGGAATAGAGGGCGTTGAACGGCTTGATAAAATCATCGCCATCGACCAATCGCCCATTGGCCGGACTCCGCGCTCCAACCCGGCCACCTATACAGGCCTTTTTGATCTGATCCGCGACGTTTTCGCATCCACGGCTGATGCAAAAACCCGCGGCTATAAAAGCAACCGCTTCTCCTTCAACGTAAAGGGCGGCCGGTGCGAGGCATGCTCCGGCGACGGCATTATCCGCATTGAGATGCATTTCCTGCCGGACGTATATGTGCCGTGCGAGGTGTGCAAGGGCAAGCGCTATAACCGCGAAACACTGGAGGTTAAGTATAAAGGCAAAAGCATTTTTGACGTGCTGGACATGACAATAGCTGAAGCGCTGGAATTCTTCCGCCCGCTTCCGCGCCTTGCGCAGAAACTTCAGACGATGGTAGACGTCGGACTGGGATATGTAAAGCTTGGACAGCCGTCAACGCAGCTGTCCGGCGGCGAAGCGCAAAGGGTAAAGCTTGCCACAGAGCTTTCCAGAAGGGCGACAGGCCGCACGATGTACGTGCTGGACGAGCCCACAACCGGATTGCACATGGCGGACGTGGAAAATCTGAACGACGTGCTTCAGCGCCTTGCCGAACAGGGAAATACACTGGTGATCATAGAGCATAACCTGGACGTGATCAAAACCGCCGATTATATCATCGATATGGGCCCGGAGGGCGGCGACAGGGGCGGACGGGTTATTGCGCAAGGCACACCGGAAGAGGTAGCGCAGATTAAGGAAAGCTACACCGGTCAGTTCCTTAAGGAAATATTCAAAGGAAAGTGATTTTTATGATGCGAAAGGGAATAGCCTTCTTTGTTTTTTCCCTTGTATTGGTATACCTGCTTTCACCTGCCGCATGCGCGGACAGGCAGTTTCAGCCAAACACCGCGCAGGACGCAAAGCTTCAGGCGCTCAATTGCCTGATGAACGTGGCGTTCAGCCCGGAATACGGCGATGAAAGGGATTCCATCATCCGCTGGCAGCAGCCGATCTACATTTATGCCGGTGGCGTCCCGACAAGGGAAGACCTTAAAAAGCTGGATGCTTTCATTATGGAAATCGCCCTTCGCGTTCCCGGAATGCCAAACATCTACCGCACCGAAAGCGAGTACAAAGCAAATATCACCATGTATTTCGTAAATGAAAACGAAATGGGGGATTATGTCAGCGGTTATGAAAAAGGAAACATCGGTATGGTTACCTACTGGTATACCGATGAGGAAATCTACCGTGCAGAAATCGCAATCTCTGCAGATACAACCGACCAATCGACAAGAAACCACCTGATTATGGAAGAATTCATAAACGGGATCGGGCTTGGAAACGACCATGATATGTACGAGGACAGCATCATCTACCAGCATTCCAACACCGCGCAGAAGCTGAGCGAGGTTGACTGGCTGATGCTGAACATGATCTATTCACCTGAGGTTGAGCATGGCATGAGCTCAAATGACGCATACAACGCACTGCTTCAAAACATACTGGCAAAATAGAGAAAAACGGAATGGGCAGAAGCCCTCTCCATTTAACCATCAAAACAGTACCTTTTGAAAGAAACGTCAGCGTATCATCTCCGAATACGCCATGATATACGGGCCTACGCCCTTTCCCTCCTGCGGCATGTAGTAATCCTCTCTGCGATAATTGTCTTCGCCCGAGGCTGTTGCCATCAGGTATACATCTGTAAGTGCGGAGCCAATCAGCTTCTGCTCGGTAAGCCGGGTAAATACATCCCTGCCGATATTGGCCATATCCTGATCAAGCGCGCCCAGCCTTGCGCCCTTCATCAGCACGTAAGCCATCATAGCGCTTCCGCTGCTTTCCGCGCGGTTGCCGTTTCCCTTGGGTTCGTTGATCAGGTTATTCCAGAGCCCGGTTTCTTCATCGCGCCAGGCGAGCATATTCCGGCAGAATTCACGAAGACCGGCGCCGAGCCGTTCCCTGTTTTCTCCCGACAGGCATTCGTACACTTCGATCTGTGCCATAGCATACCATCCGCAGGCGCGCAGCCAGAAAAACGGGCAGACGTCCTTTTTATGGTTGCCGGCGTGATAGAAAAGCCCGGTTTTCGGATCCAGCAAATGTTCATTTACCCAGAAAAAACGCCCGGCCACTCGGGAAAGCTCTTCTTCATTTCCCGTTTTTTTCGCGTATCTGGCAAGGAAGTTCTGCGACATATACAAACCATCCAGCCATACGGCAAACTTAGGCGGCTTTCCGCCGCGCCACACATGATAGTAATTTCCGCCAAGCTCTTTAGGCGCATATTTCGCGTTTACAACCGCAAGATCGTGATACAGCGCATCCGCCAATATTTTTATTTCTTCCTCATGATCCATAAACGCAGGCAGCAGGCTTGCCGTTTTATAGCAGTCCACGCCGTGATCGGGTACATAGCCCGCATATTCATTAAGGCGTCCATCCGTCTCGACGGCTTTCAGATAGGAAAGCGCATAATCGCGGTATTTTTCGCCGGTTCCGGCTTCATACATATAGTACAGGCCTTCCATAACGATGCCGATATAGTAGCTCCAGTCAAACAGAAAACTTTTTCCGTTTTTCGGGCACCTGCGCTCGTTATCCCATGCGAAAAACCGGTTTTCATCCTCAACAATTGCCTTCGGATCCCCGTTTGGCGCATCCACCGTAAGTGCGTCGATAAATGCGCGCGCGCGTTTCATGGAAGCCTCTATTCTTTCCTTCGTCATCATACCTGCGCCCCCCTTTGTTTGATCATGTATATTAATTCCATTTTTGCATAATAAGGAAAAGACCGCCGGGAGCATTACCTTTTCAGCATGCTCCTGGCGGTTCTTTTGATTTTACCTATGGCTCGGCATACAAAATGCCTAAACGGTCTGGAATAATGCCAGAAGCGGCAATATGTACGATAATGCCAACAGGTAACCGATATCTCCCGTTTCCCGCGCGTAAAAGCCGTAACAACGGCAATCATCTGGTCGTGTCTGAGGCCGGGCTCCGGAACAAACTGGTTGTCTCCCATGGCGGTATAGGTTTCACCCGAGCGGATAATTCTATGCAGCACAAAATTGCCGTTATCGCGCCTGTACAAGGGCAGATCGTACTTTTTCAGCCTTTCTTTTACTGGCGAAAGCGTTATGGAATCAATGCCTTCTCTTAGCATGGGCAGCATACTGACGCCGTGGGGCATAAAGCGCACGCATTTACCCTGCGCAAGCTGCTCTTCAATCAGCGGCAGCAGCGTCTCCAGCTGCATATCCTTAGTTTTCAAGGAAGTCGTTCTCCTTAAGCTTCAGAACAAAGCTGTCCACGCTGCGCTCAGCCGTGGCTTCATCAACCTCGTACTCGGAAAGCAGCGCTTTTACAAGCTCTTCCTTTTCTGCGCCATCAGTTAGTCTTTCCCACAGAAAGCGTCCGGTGCCATTCAGCGTGATCATGATATTGAGGTTCAATTCATCGCCTGTGGGCAGCACTACCGTTTCACCTGCGATTTCTCTGAGTACAAATCCTTCTTTGATTTTCATACACATATCCTCACAACATTATAGTCGAAAAAAACAGCATGCAACGCCTTTTCATCATAGCATGATTAAAGTGGTATGTCAAATGCATACGCCGTCATTTTTCGCTCATTGCGCGATACGACACATCAACGCTATCTCTTTCGGTATTGCATTTCAGCCTCCACACGGGCACCATTTCAAAAAGCTTTTCCAAAAGCGCAAGCAGCTTTTCCCGGCTTTCCTTATCCCGCGGGCGGTTGCACTGGCGGATTACGGCAGTAATGGCATTTATACCTATAAACCGTTCTATCGCATTTTCCTGCGCGCGCTCGATCATTGCAATGCCCTGTACCTGCACGCGAAAATTCCGGCTAATATCGTTTTTCCCGCTCCATGGCGTTCCATAGGCATACCATTTGCCGTTAACCAATCGGAGAGCGGGCTTATCATCATTTAGAATAAACGCGCGCGCACCAAATCTTTCCAACCACATATTCACATGCGTGGATTTTCCAGTGCCCGAATCCGCCGAAAACAGATACGCTTTTTCGTCTACTACAACGCAGGAGGAATGCAGCATAAAGCCGGAAAAATTCAGAAGATGCTTGTAGAAATTAACGCCGGTAAACAAGTATTCGCCCAGATCATCGTCCAGGTACGGATAATCCGCACGAATACGCGGCCACGAAGAAACAATTTCGGCGTCCGCGCAGACACATTCGTCTGCGCGGTATTTTTCCGCCTGCTCCTTCGTTCTTCCAAACGTTTCCATTTTAACAGTCAAATCGGCAATTCTGTAATACGCCATAGCTTCTCCCGGTAACAGTTAAACGTAAATTGCAGTCTGCAATTCGCCGCAAATCCTATTTTTCAGTACTATTTGAAAATCTCACCCATGTCGATAACGGTGTCGCCGCCGACAATGATCGCATCCTGCTGCGCTTCATACTCCGCCTGCGCCTTTTCGTACCACGCAAAGAAATCCATCGGATCCGAGAAGGAATTGAAGAACTCCAGCTGCTTTTCTTCCGACATGTTGTTGTACTTTTCAAAATCCGTCAGCGGCCTTGTTGTGGGGGCAGGCGTTGCTGTCGGTTTCGAAGTGGGCTCCGGTGTAGGCGAGGGTTCCGGCGTAACGACAGGCGTTGCGGTTACCTGGGGTATTTCGATTTCCTGAAATACGGGCCGCTGATCGTATCCAACAAAACGACCCTGATAGAAAAGTCCCATGCAGAATACAGAGATTAGCACTGCGACCGATACCACCGCCGAGGACCTCAATTTTCCGTTTCTTCTGCGCATAACTGCTTCCTCCCGATAATTCTTACTTAACCACCAATGGCAGGCCGGAAATTCCAGCCTGCCTTGATGATGTGTTGTGTGTAACGCTGAATGGATCGAATCATACTTTCGTCATTTTCAGCCTTATGTTGATAGCTTTATTGACCGATGAAGCCAACGGCTCTCTGTAAGAACAGATTTCGTTATTAGTCCGGAACGTCCGGATCGGGAACAACGCCAATGCTTCCGTCAATAATTCCCTTCAAGAGTAAATCATTCTTGTTCATGATTTGTTCGCTAATGACGATCGCAGTCATTGCAGGCTCTTCAAAGAGTTTCTTCATGTATCATTACCTCCAATACGAATTCCGTTACTTCAGCGTTCACTTACTGTGCAGAGAAGTTAACAGCCATATAGTCAGAGTAGGCTTCAACGCCAGTTACAGTCGACTGAACAACAAACCTGACCTTCATGTTCGTATACTTCTCAACGTTGACTCCGGTTACCTTGAGCGAGAACGCAAGACCGGAACCGCTATATACCTGCTTGACAAAGTCATCGCTGTAATCGAATATCTGCATACCATTCTTATTCTCTTCAGTCCATTCAATGATAGCGGACATAGAAATCTCATTATCTACAGCACCATCACTAAACAGGGTATTATGCAGACTGTTCGGCAGAGTGGCCTTGAAACGATATTCGAATTCTCCGGTTCCATCATCATTCAGACCGCAGGATTCCATCTTCGTCCACATCTGTGTCATTTCAGTGAACAGATAACCGTCATCCGTCTTAATCGGCGTATGCTTGTTATCCTTCGTGAGCGACAGACCATTTACAGTCAGTCTGCCCGCCTTGTCAGTATCACTGTCAATGACATGGTTACCGGTAAAGGCTACAAGGCCGATTGCGCCGAGCTTGTGACCGTTCAGGTCAAGCGTTACGCCGCCCATTACAACCAGTACGGTGTTCTCGGTAACATCCGCAAGTACCTGTACGGTATCGCCGCTTCCGGCTTCCGCCAGTGCGCCGGATACGGTGGGATACTTGGCGAATACTTCTCCGCCGCGTACAATCTGTGCAACGAAGCCTTCTACCAGATAGTATACACCATTCCTGTAATCCTTGTCCATACCATCAACGCCGGACAGTACGTTAAGGTTTGCATCATCAACCGTAATGGTTGCATCCTTATCCTTAAGGTAGATGGTTCCATCAACCGTCAGCGTACCATCCACATTAACGGTGCTGTAAACGTTGAGGGTCTTGCCGGTGGGTACTACGAACGTCGCGCCGCTGTTTACGGTCAGCGTCTGTCCGGGCATGGTGTTCATATCCTGTCCAAGCGTTACAGTACCGGATACGATTGCGATATTGTTCTGATCGTCAATCTCAAATACCGCATCATTCGTCAGATATGCTGCATCAGCCGGGCCGGCGATCGGGTAATTATCGCTGGTGATGTACGTACCGCCGTTCATGGACAGCTTGCCAACAACCGTACCAGTGAAGGTCTTGCCGTTCAGATCGAGCGTAATCGCCTTATCGAGTGCGAGAGTTTCGGTCAGGCTGATGTCCGTAAGCAGTACTACCTTGTCGCCGGTCTTCGCGGCTGCGAGAGCTTCGGCCAGAGATTCAAACTTCTCTTCGCCGATCTGCGCTACATACTCGCCAAGCTTGACGGTGTAGGTGCCATCGCCGTTATCCTTCGGGATATAGCCTTCTGCGCACCAGTTCTCCTGTACGGGGATGGAGAACGTACCGCCGGAGATTGCCAGCGTCGTGCCTTCGGATACCTCGATGATACCCGTGATTCTGCCGGTAGTGTTCACGTTTACAGTGGGCAGTGCATAGCCTGCTGCGCTGTAATCGTATACGTCAAACGCCACACAACCGACTTCAGCAATGATGCTGGTATTGCCGCTGATGTTCGTTGTGCCGCTGTTGTTAGAGAGCACATAGAGCATCTTTCTGCTGCCCGTTCCGTTGAGGGTAATATCCTCAAGATTCAGGTTCGCATAGTTCTGAACCAACATCTTGCAGCCTTCGGTCTCCGTATTAACGGTACCGTTCTTAAGGGTTACAGTGTTGTTCTTCAGAATCTGGAAGCCCAGCGTCTCGGTGCCTGCGGAACCAACGGTCGGATCGACAACGGTGTAGGCGTAGCCGCCGAAATCGATCGTAATCGACTTATTGATTACCGCGCCACTGCCGGTTACGTTCTTGAGCAGTACGATGATGTCGCCTTCATTGGCTGCTGCAATCGCGTCAGCCAGAGTGAAGTAACCCTTCTCGCCAATCTTGGCAACGTAATCGGAGATCGGGAATACCTTCAGTCCTTCGTTCGCTTCATCAGTGTTATAGCTGTATGCGCCGGTGGGTTCGACATATGTGCCATCGTCACCATTGGTGAAGATGACGTCATAGCCGTTCTCGTTTCCGGCAGTAATGGTGTTTGCGCCGGAAATGTTCACCGTATATGCGCCGGTAGCATTGCGTACCACGATGGGTAGCTCTGCTTTGATTGTGCAGTCTACAACCGTCATGTCGTATGCGCCGGTGCCGTCTGCGCGTACGCCGTAGCCGGTGCAGTCGAAGGTGCTGTTCTTTACTACCGCATTCGTGGACGTTCCGAGGGATACGCCGTTCTTGCCGCCCTTTACCGTTACGCCGTCGATGGTTACGCCGGCGCAGCCGTAGGCCTGCAGCAGGGAGTGCATACCCTCTACGGTACTGTTCACGATGCTGATGTCAAAGCCCTGACGGATGCGCATGGCT
>JAZSRC010000013.1:0-41781 GCA_045538305.1 Clostridia bacterium
AGAAAGCCCAGCAGTTTTTCGCCATCCACCGCCGCAGCGCCAAGTCCATTGCGTGCAATGGCATCCAGCACTGGAAAAGACACATTCTCCGGAAGCAGCGGAACAGCTTTTCTTTCTTCGTTATATGCACTGAGTAACAATTCCCTCGCTTGATTGATCCACTGATCAGAAAAGTCGATAATCTTCAACTAAAACCCTCCAAATCAAATCGCAAAACAAAAAAGCATCCTCCAAGAATAAGCGGAGAATGCGCAGATTTACTGATATCACGATGTGTCCGGGGGATTATTATCCTACACTAACATGATGAACAGCATGCTTCCCCTTCTTCCTGAAGTTCAAACGGATCATAAGACTGTTCACCTTCCTTTCATTAGAAAAGTATATCAGATCATATTCGAAAAGTCAACAAAGTGTTGTACGGCAATGTTTCATTCTTTCGATACATATATATGTGTGTGAAATGCGGTTAATGCGTGTGCGAAACAATGCAAGGGCAAAACTAAGGATTGATTGTTACACCCACCGAGCTTTTTGCACCCAGCTGAACCCATTTTGCACCAAAATGCACCCATTGCAAAACGAAAGCTGCATTATAAAACGATAGCTTGGAATTGTATTAGTTTTTGAGTCATTTCCCATCTCTGGGCTCTAACTTTGATACGAAGTTAGAGCCCATTTTTTATACTTCTTGCAAATTCAGCCCCCTAAAACAGCAGACCCCTTCTTCTACCAATCTGTCGTCATACTGAGGTTGACCTATGCAACACGCGGTCTTTATGTCCCAAACACAGCAGCTGCTTGAAACAGCACTGCCTATAAGACCGTATCACGCCTTTATTTGGCAGTGAGTATGTGTTATAATAATAAAGGCAGTAGCTATATCCGCAATCCATCGCATTGGTCGATTTCGATTAGAGTTTATATAATTGCATATTGGAAAGAGTAATGGAGGGCTGTTCATGGACGCTATCAAGCTGGGACAGATCATTTCTGAAAATAGACGACATCTTGGACTCACCCAGAAGGAACTCGGGCAGCGGCTGGCTGTATCGGAAAAAATTATATTCAATTGGGAGCGGGGTCTCAGCTGTCCGGATACTTCTCTTATGAACCGTTTAGCCGCTGAGCTTCGAATTAGTTTTCCTGACCTGCTGGGCGAACAACCGAGTGACATCATTCAAAGCAGCAATACCGCCGAACACATCACTGCAGAGAATACGCCCTTTGCTTCATCTTTCCGGCTGACGCTGAATAAGTTTCCGGGCGCCGAAGTCTCGCCCCATATGCTGGGAATGAATCTGGAGCACACCCGCTCCTCCATCACCACAGGGCTGTCCGCCCAAATGCTGAAAAACCGGAAATTCGCCGGTAAACCTTCCGCCTGCCGG
The DNA here is from genome assembly GCA_045538305.1 of Clostridia bacterium. Lineage (GTDB taxonomy): Bacteria > Bacillota > Clostridia > Christensenellales > Aristaeellaceae > SFHK01. The sequence continues at coordinate 1,392 of JAZSRC010000013.1, forward strand.
GGCAATGCCATGAGCTGGTATGCCATTGGAGATACAGCTATGTTTTCCCTGGACGAGTCGTATACCCGCCATGCGGAAAACTATCATATGAAGCGCAATCATGAGCTCAATTCCCAGCGCATCGTAAATATCCATCCCGATACCCTCTGCGGTCTGGGCCAGCACGAGCTTTTTTTGATCGCCGGTAAACCATATACCTTCCGTTTGGTGGCCAGAGCCCGCACGGATATATCCCTGCAGATCTCCCTTACCGGCCGGCATGGCCACATCGTCTATGCCAGACAAGCCTGCACCATTCCTGCCGGAAGCTGGACTGAACATGAATATACTCTCATCCCCTGCGCCTCCGATCCCGATGCCGACTTGCGCATTACCTTCACGCAGAAAGGCAGTCTTACCCTGGGCGCCGTTTCTTTGATGCCGGAGGACAACTTCCGCGGAATGCGTAAAGATGTGATCGATTGTCTAAAAGAAATGGGTGTTCGCGTGCTTCGCTGGCCCGGCGGCAATTTTGCAGGGGAATATAACTGGATGGACGGTCTTCTGCCCGTGGATATGCGCGCTCCGCTGGAATCCTGCCTTGGCATCGAGACCCAGCCCCACTCCATGGGATATGACTACCATGAAATTGCCACAGATGACTTCATTGCCCTTTGCCGCGAAGTTGGGGCCATGCCTTATATTACCATTAATCCCTGCTGGTGCACGCCGGAAGAAAACGCTGCATGGGTGGAATACTGCAATGGTGACGATTCCACCGAATATGGCCGTCTGCGTATCGCCCGTGGATATGAACAGCCCTACAATGTACGCCTCTGGTCCCTGGGTAATGAATTCGGCTATGGCCACATGGAAGGAGACAACTCCCCTGAAGGCTACCGCAAAATCGCTGAAGAAAACGGAAAGCGCATGTTGGCCGTCTGTCCCGACCTGACTCTTTGCTCCTCCGGACCCTATCCCAACCAACAGTGGATGGAACAATCCGCCGCGCCGCTAAGCCCCATCGCTCCTCTGGTTTCCCAGCATTACTATGCTCCCGTTCCCCATTTTGATGATGAAAGCGAGTTTTCCGCCGATTACTATGCCACCCTCAATGGCGTGGAAATTCTTCGCGGCCAATTACACGAAATGCGCAGTATGACACCGCCCCAGCTTTCCATCTCCATGGACGAGTGGAATGTGTGGTATGCGTGGTATCGGCCCTCCAGCGTGTCCGATGGTATTTTTTCCGCGCTTGCACTTACTATGCTTCTGGAAGAGCGGGAGCGATGTGGAATCGCTCTGGCCTGTCATTTTGAGGCCGTCAACGAAGGCTGCATTCTGGTTTCGCCGTATAGCGCCTGCCTTTCTGCTCAGGGACAGATATTTGCCATCATGAAGCATCATCTGGGCGGCCGATCCATGCATCACAGTCGTCAGGCAGCCGCCACCATAACAGATGGCGTTCTCACCATCACAATGGTCAACGCTGCTTACGACAATTCTATCCCCGTTTCTATTCCGGACACCGGCGATTGCCTCCGCGCCTCCCTCTATACGGCAGATCAGGTAGTACCGCCCTCTTTCTTTGCGGAACAGACTCCCGAACTTCATCGAGTCTATGGCGTCTATTCCCTCATCATGCCGCCCCACAGCGTACTGCTTTTGCAGCTTCGCGCTGATCAGATTTGATCGAGAGACTGGCCATATTGATCAAAAGAGACTTCTACTGCGGATTTATCATCTGTTAAGACATCTAACGGTCATGAATTCCTTACAGTTTCTCTGCAAACCTCAGCCCATGAGATAGCCGCGAAAGACATCTTATACGATAATGGGCCTGAAGAATAATAAGATCGTCCTGCTTCTGATGGAGAATGATTTGCTTCGGAATTTTCTGAGCAAACTGTTCTCCTTGGAAGTATTTCACCTTTGAAAGTTGAGCTCGCCGTTCTGCTGTCGCTGATTATATAGAAACTACTCAACTCATAAAAGTACATTTTATATTCCTCGAATCTTCTATCCGTCATGAGAATGATGTTAGCGGCAAGTAGACTATTTTCATTCCATCGATCAACAAAGACTTTTCCTGTCGTTAGCATCGTTATGCCAGTGCAAAGCAATGGAATAGAATCTCTTGGCTATGCTCTATCTAAGGTTTGAATTTCACAAAATCTCCACACAACACATTTAACACAAAATTATATTTACAATTCTTCATCCGGATGATATAATAATTGAGTCGTAAGGCAAGGGGCATTAGCGCAGTTGGTAGCGCACAACACTGGCAGTGTTGGGGTCAGGAGTTCGAATCTCCTATGCTCCATATAATCAGACATCGATTGTAAATCAATCGATGTCTTTTTTATTGCCAATCTGCTTGATCAAGAATTTCCTAATGTGCTATAATGAACTATACTTTTTGAAGGAGTGAATCTCCGTGACCGAGCATCTTGTAAATCGTTTTCTGGATATTCTGAAAGAAGAGCTGCTGCTGGCAATGGGCTGTACGGAACCCATTGCGCTTGCGTATGCAGCCGCTCGCGCCCGACAGGTTCTCGGTGCAACGCCCGAGCATATTTATGCCCGTTTAAGCGGCAACATGATTAAGAACGTACGCTGCGTTTCCATTCCCAATTCCAACGGAATGACGGGTATTGAGCCTGCATGCGTGCTTGGCGCGTTTGGCGGTGATGCAACCCGCGGCATGGAAGTACTGGAAGCCGTTACGCCGGAGGCTCGCGAGTTAAGCCGTTTGTTTATCCAAAATGAAAAATGTACGGTTGAATATCTTCAGTCGGATATACCGCTTCACTTTATTCTGGCGCTTACAAAGGACGAAGATGTTGTGGAGATTGAAGTGCGCTACAGCCACACCAACATCGTTCGTATTCAGAAAAACGACACAGTTCTCTACATGAACGACAAAACAAGCGAAGCTGTACTTACCGACCGAAGCGAACTTTCCATTGAAAACATTAAAGAGTTTTCAGATAATGTGGATATATCCCTGATCAAACCGCTTGTTAAGCAGCAGATTCGCTGCAATATGGAAATTGCCTATGAAGGAATGAGCGGCGATTACGGACTTGGAATCGGAAAGGTCATAAAAAATGCATATCCCGATAGCACCGTCACGCGTATGCGCGCATATGCCGCTGCTGCTTCCGAAGCGCGTATGGATGGCTGCGACATGCCTGTTGTAATCAACTCCGGCAGCGGAAATCAGGGCATTGCTTCCACCGTTCCCGTGATTGTGTTTGCAAGGGAGAATGCCATTTCGGAAGAGCGCCTTTATCGCGCGCTTGTATTTTCAAGCCTGCTCACCATTTATCAAAAGGAATTCATCGGTAAACTTTCCGCCTTCTGCGGCGCGGTTTCCGCATCCTGCGCGGCAGGCGCCGCCGTAACGTATCTGGTTGGCGGTACGCTGGCCCAGATAAAGGCAACGGTTGCAAATACGCTTGCAGATATCCCTGGCATACTTTGTGACGGCGCCAAAACCTCCTGCGCCGCAAAGATTGCTTCCGCCGTTGACGCAGCGATGCTTGCGCATACGCTCGCCATGCAGAACAAAGCATACGCTGCACATTCCGGCATCCTGAAAGACGATGCGGGCGAAACCATCAGCTGCGTTGGCTACATAGGAAAAGTCGGTATGCGGGAAACCGACAGAGAGATTATCAATATGATGCTAGAAAACCAATAACCGGCATCCATGGAAGGTTGTGTACATATTGACCACGCTTCTGATGATCCGTCATGGGCAAAGTGAAGGGAATATCAATCATATCTTTGTTGGACATCAAGACAGTCCGCTTACGGAGCTTGGTAAGCTTCAGGCAATAAAGACTGCCGACTATATTTGCAAAAACTATTCTGTAGATCTTCTTTTTGCTAGCGATCTATGCCGCGCTTTTGAAACCGGACAGGCAGCTGCCAAGGCATGCGGCATACCCATCATAGCGCATCCCGGACTTCGCGAAATCTATGCCGGCGATTGGGAAAACGTATCGTTTGACAATCTCTCTATAAAGTACAAGAATGAATACTCTATTTGGAAAAATGATATCGGCAATGCCAAATGCACAAACGGTGAATCGGTACAAGAGCTTAAGGACAGAGTCGTATGCGCATTGATTGAAATCTGTGAAAGGCATCCCGGGAAAACCATCGCCGTCGCTACGCATGCAACGCCCATTCGAGTTCTCATGTGTCAAGCGCTTGCAGACGGCAACCTTGATCGCATGAAAGATATTTCCTGGGTATCAAACGCCTCCGTAACAATTGTCTATTATGATTCTGGTAAGTTTTCAATAATACAAGCGAGCCTTGACGGCCATCTGGGCAATCTGAAAACTACGCTTCCTTCAAATGTTTAAATCATTCTTACATTTTTCTATTTTATAGAACAGACGTTTGCTATTTATCCTTCCGTATGATATAATGCTTATATAGCATCCTACGGGAGGATTTTTGTATGAGAAACGGGACCGAAAAAAAGCTGATGATTCTGGAATACATACGCAAGGAGCTGGAAACGAAGGGCTATCCCCCGTCGGTTCGTGAAATCTGTGCAGCTGTCGGTTTGAAATCCACCTCTACGGTTCATGCGCATCTGAACAGGTTGGAAGAAGAAGGCTATATCCGAAGGGACGCCACGAAGCCCCGCGCAATGGAACTCACAGAAGGCAATCTTGCTAAAGGCCGGAGCATTCCTCTGGTTGGAAAGGTCACCGCCGGTATTCCGATCCTTGCGCAGCAGAACATTGACGATTATTTCATGCTCCCTAAAAATGTGATTGGCACTGAGGATGCATTCATACTTACTGTTCAGGGCGAAAGTATGATTGAAGCAGGAATACTTGATGGCGATTATGTAGTCGTCAGAAGACAAAGCGACGCAGAGAACGGCGATATCGTCGTTGCTATGATCGACGATGAAGCCACGGTAAAGCGTATATTTTACGAACGCAGCCGCGTTCGCCTGCAGCCGGAAAACTCCTCCATGTCGCCCATTTACGCAGACGAAGTAACAGTGCTCGGAAAAGTAATCGCTCTTTTCAGACAAATATAAAAACTCTCCCGTAAATCCTTTTAGAGATTTACGGGAGTCAGGCCATCAAAAAAGTCCCATTTTTGATGGGAGGGGCCGATCTCCTGAAATCCTGCGGGATTTCCGGGCGGAAATCGGAAGGGGAAGCGTTTTTCGTCGCTTCGCTTTGGAAAAACGCACGATTTCGCCGTACACGCCGCCGAAATCGATGAAAAATGGAGAGGGAGTGCGCTCCCTCTCCAAGCCTCTCCCTGAGGTTTGTTGATGATCTGAAGCGCATCTGAACCATTACGTTCGGATGCGCTTTTTTGTGCGGATGATTCCGCTAATGCTTTCGCTTTTTCGGCGATCTTTCTTCAACCATGGCGAATTCTACTTCTCCGGCGGGGATGTTGGCAGAATATACCTCTACCTTTAGCTTGTCGCCCAAGCGGATAACCCGATGCTTTCGTTGGCCGACCATCATCAGCCGATCATCGTCCAGAGAATAAAAATCGTCCATCAGCTGCGGGGGAACGCGGCCTTCCGCGGTATTTTTGAGGGTAATGAACGCGCCCCGGCGGCTTAGGTGGGTGACAATGCCTGTGAAGGTTTCGCCGATATGGGCAGACAGATAGGCTGCGCACATAATGGCGTCGCCGCTGCGCTCGCACTGAGCGGCGCGTTCCTCCTGATTGCTGGCTTCCCGCGTGCGTTCTCCCATGCGTTCCGCGTGCAGGCGATGCGCTTTTTCATCCAAACGCCCGGCGGCGTGCAGCTTCAGCATCCTGTGTGCGAGCAAATCGGGATACCGGCGGATGGGCGATGTAAAGTGGCAGTAGTCCCGCGCTGCCAGACCGTAATGCCCCAGCGGCTGATCGTGATACCGGGCGCGGCTCATGCAGCGAAGTATGGATCGTGAAACAATAACAGACTCTGGTCTGTTATTAAAATCATTCAATACCTGCTGCAGCTTTGCCGAAGAGGGTTTGGTACCAAGCCTCCGCGGTTTTCCGAGTGATGCGATGAACGTTTCAAGGTTGGCGAGCCGGTCGGCATCGGGAGATTCGTGCACGCGGTAGGGAAAAGGAATTTCATTTGCCAGGGCGTGCGCGGCTACGGTCTCATTTGCAATCAGCATGAATTCTTCAATCAGTCGGTGTGCATCGCCTCTGTCCCTTGCTCGGGCTTCGGTGGGCATGCCGTCTGCGCCGAGTACAAACTCGGGCTCCGGAAGCTCAAGCTCGATCGCACCCCGGGCAATTCTGCGCGTTGTCAAACGCTTGGCCAGCGCGTTCATTTCTATCAGCGTTTCATGAATCACTTCCGGCACGGTGTTTTCCTGCCCGGCGAACAGGTTGTTTACGTCGTCATAGGTAAGCCTTGCAATTGAACGAATGATTCCCGGCGTTAGCGTATAATCGACTACGCGCTCGTTTTCGAGGGTCATAATCAGGGAATACGTCAGCCGGTCCTCGTTCGGTCGCAGCGAGCACAGATTGTTGCACAGCACCTCCGGCAGCATGGGAACGGTGAGACCGGGCAGGTAAACGCTGGTTCCGCGCGACTGCGCGTCTGCGTCTATTGCGCTTGCCGGCGTAACATAGGCAGACACATCCGCAATATGGACGCCAAGAACATATCGGCCGTTTTCCTTTTTCAGAGAAACTGCGTCGTCAAAGTCCTGCGCATCGCTTCCGTCGATTGTGAAGATCACGTCACTTCTAAAATCCATTCGCCTGTCATAATCGCTTTCGGAAGGCGAGGCGGGAAACAGGGCGGCTTCGCGCAGTGCTTCTTCGGAAAAGGATTTTGAAACGCCATATTGCGCAAGAATTCCTTCCATCTGCGCATTGATATCGGAGGCTTGACCCAATACCCTTGAAATGCGAACGCGCATATGAGCGCCTTTTCTAGGCCATTTGGTAACTTCAAACAGGCAAAGGTCACCCGGCGCAGCCATGGAAATATCGCCTTCAACGCTGATGCGTGCGGGAAGGCGTCTGTCGGGAACCAATGCATAGGCTTCCGGAGCAGAAGGCGGAAGGGGGCGGCGATGTCTTCCGGAGCGCCTGTGACGGTTTTCTTCAGGTTCAATGTACAGATTTGCGGTGATGAACGAATGGGCGCGCTTGATTACCCGAACCAGCGTTCCCCTGGGTTGATCGCCCTTTATGGTCAGGCGCACGTGTATTTTATCACCATCAAGCGCAACATCTTCCGGCATATCCAGATAGATATCGCTTCCACCGTCGACTGGCCTTGCAAAGGACGGTGCGCCCGGCAGCACGATTGCCGTGCAGAGAACGACCTCCATAATACGAAGCGGTGCATATTTGTGCTGCTTGGTATAAACGGCGCGCCCTTCTTCTACCAGCGCTTCCAGCGCCTGTTTAGCCTCATCGGGAGCGATTCCAAGATTCTGGGCAATCTTTTCGGCTTCTGTCGGGCGTTTAAGAGTTTCGAGTGATTCAAGCATATTCTGTGTGTTCACGGACGGTTATTCCTCGCTGGATGTGTTCTTCGTAGAATTATTCATGTCCCGAAAAGGGGCATTTTCATTCATCATACAGAAAACAAACGGCACTCAGCGATCAGGCTGAATGCCGCTTCGATTTTGATCAGTATTTGTTATTCGGCTGCGCCGTCGGTGGTTGCTGCGTCGGCAGGCTCGGTGGCCGCTTCGTCTGCAACTGCGGTTTCCTGAGCAGCGTCCTCGGTTGCGTTCTCTTCAATTACCGGTACTTCAACTGCTTCAGCAGGAGTGGCCTCTGAGGGAGTGGCCTCTACAACAGCGTTGGGATCTACATATACTACGGTGAATACCATGTTCTGAGCGGGCATGGTTTCGGGGATTTCCTGATTCCACTTTACCTCGTAGCCTTCCACTACGGGCAGCGCCGGGAACAGAGAAGCGTCGACAGGCTCGCCGTAAACGATCTCAAGAATGACGCTGAAGGGATCTTCGGTTGCCTCGACGGGCGTCGCAGCTTCGACCGGAGTTGCAGCCTCGGCGGGAGTGGCAGTTTCTGTGCCGGGAACAATGCCCTTATCGAAAGCGATGGTGTAGGTATTCTTTTCGTAGTGCGCTGTTACCGTCAGGGTGTCGCGGCCCATCGTCTCAGGAAGTTCGGGATCCCAGTGGCCGGTGTGACCCTCAAGGTACGGAACGGGAAGAACATACTCGTTCAGGTCTGCGCCGTAGGCAAAGGAAGCGCGCTTCTCATCGAGAGAAAGGTTGTCGTAATAGCCTTCCTCACGCTCGATGCGGTTGTAAAGATCGTTCATCATGAGAGTTTCCACATTGGGGAAAATCTCGTTGCCTTCTTCGTCATAGCAAAGAACATCGTACGTTTTGGCGTTGTACCACGTTGCTACGATGGCTAACACTACAAACGCTGCAGCTGCAAACTTGGTGATCTTAAGAAGCTTGCCTTCAACGCTCTTGGACTTATTCTTGCCAAGGAAGGTTTCGGCTGCGCCGCCGATGGCGCCGAGGCCCTGCTTGTTGCCTTCCTGCATCAGAACGGCGACAATCAGAACGAGGGAGATGAGAATGAGAACAATATTGATGATAACAGACATTGAGAATTCCTCCCCAAAATTACGTAGCATGGTTATCCATGCCGATAAAGCACAAAGCACTATGTATTATACCATGTGTTTCCCCTTATGGCAACACTTTTTTGCGTGAATTTTCGAAAAATTATGTGCAGATCGTGGAAAAATCATGGCGAAACCATGAGTATTTCATACTTTACAAAGCAAAGAAAATGTTATAGAATATGTGACAAGGGAAAAACATAAAATAGGAGGAATAATGATGGCTGTTAATGAAAAGCTCATTCTCAGCGGATATGAGTATGCCAAGGAAGTTTATGCGGCAAAAGGCATAGATGTAGAAGAAGCGATGGAAAAAGCCGCAAAGTTTACGATTTCTATGCATTGCTGGCAGGGCGACGATGTCGTAGGCTGCGAGGGTGAAGGCGGCGGAGCTTCCGGCGGCATTCAGACCACAGGCAATTATCCCGGACGCGCCCGCAATGGCGATGAGCTGCGCAAGGATTTCCTGAAGGCAATCTCCCTGATTCCCGGAAAGAAAAAGTTGAATCTGCATGCAAGCTATGCAGAACTGCACGGAAAGAAAATTGACCGCGACGCGTATACCGCGGAGGAATTTGCCGACTGGATGGCATTTGCCAAGGAAAACAAGCTGGGCCTCGACTTTAACCCTACCTATTTCTCCCATCCCTATGCTGCGGATGGTTTTACCCTGTCCAGCACCATCAAAAAGCATCGCGATTTCTGGATTGAGCACGGCAAGCGCGTGCGCGAGATTGCCGAGGTTTTCGGAAAGAATCAGGACACTCCTTGCGTAATCAATCACTGGATGCCCGATGGCTATAAAGATACTCCCGCCGATACCGTAGGCCCCCGTGCCCGTATGGTCGAAGCGTTGGACGAGATCTTCAATGCCAAGGATATCTCTGAGGAACATGTGCTGGACGCCGTTGAAAGCAAACTCTTTGGCATCGGCGTAGAAAGCTACACCGTAGGCTCCAACGAGCTGATGATGGGCTATGCGGTAAGCCGCAAAAAGCTTCTGACGCTGGATACCGGTCACTTCCATCCCACAGAGGTTGTCAGCGATAAAATCAGCGCGGTGCTGCAGTTCATGCCCAAAATGCTTCTGCACATTTCCCGCCCCGTTCGCTGGGACAGCGACCATGTAGTCATTCTTGACAGTGAGACCAGCCGTATTTTCAACGAAATCATTGGAAACGGTCTGGAGGATCGCGTATTCTCCGCTCTGGATTATTTCGATGCTTCCATCAATCGCGTAGCTGCATGGGTTATCGGTGTACGCAACGCGCAGAAGGCCGTTCTGCAGGCGTATCTTTGCCCCAACAAGGCCATTCAGAAGGCCGAGGCGGAGTACGATTATACCGCCCGCCTTGCCATGCAGGAGGAAGCCAAGTCCATGCCGTTCGGCCCCATCTGGGATATGTACTGCCTGAAGCAGGGCGTGCCGGTAGGCGATGCATGGCTGGAGGAAGTTCGCGCATACGAAAAGGAAGAGCTAGCAAAGCGCGTATAAAGAAGTATTACCATTACCGAAGCGGCCGCCCGGCCGCTTCTTTTATCAACATTGATCGAAAACGGAGATTTATCATGACAATTGATTTCAGAAAAGCCGCAGCGCGTGTGGTACCCTCCGAACGGCAAAAAAAGTTTATGGCGGATCCGTTTTATGCCTTTGTTCATTTTTCGCCCAACACCTATACCGGAAAGGAATGGGGAGACGGCAAGGAGGATCCGGCGATCTTTAACCCCGTGAACCTGAATTGTGATGAATGGGTTCGGGCGATCAAATCCGCCGGCATGACGGGAATGGTGCTTACTGCCAAGCATCATGACGGCTTTTGCCTGTGGCCCAGCAAATATACGGAGCATTCCGTAAAAAACAGTCCATGGAAAAACGGAAAGGGCGATGTTGTCCGGGAGGCTGCCGAAGCCTGCAGACGGGGCGGAATCCGATTTGGCTTTTATCTTTCACCTTGGGACAGAAACTGCGCCCTTTACGGAAGCGACGCCTATAATGATTATTACAAGGCGCAGCTGACCGAGCTTCTTACCGAATACGGAGATATATTCTACGTTTGGTTTGACGGCGCCTGCGGAGAAGGTCCGAACGGCAAAAAGCAGGAGTACGATTTTGACGGATATATCGAATTGATCCGCAAATACCAGCCGAATGCCTGCATCTTCAACGACGGCGGCCCCGATATCCATTGGATCGGTAATGAAAGCGGTAAGCCGCGCTATGCGGAATGGTGTGTGCTGCCGAATGAGCTTCTGAAGCGGTGTGAAATTCAGCAGCCGCTGACGCCGGAAGGCGAACTCACTTCTATTTATAATACATGGCAGGATCTGGGAAGCGACTGCGTGATCCGCCATAGCCGGGGTCTTTCGTTTTCTCCGGCGGAAACCGATATGTCGATTCGCCCCGGCTGGTTCTATCATCCGGAGGAGGAACCGCATTCGCTTGAAAGGCTCGTAAACACCTATATGACGTCCGTAGGCGGAAATTCCAGCTTTCACCTGAATATACCGCCCATGCCGGACGGCCGGTTTGACGAAAGAGATGTAAAGCGCCTTAAGGAGCTTGGAGAGGCGCTTGCGGACGCATTTTCAAACGAACTCACGGAAGTGTCCGTTGAAAAAAGCGCAGGCGCCGTTTCTCAATGTACGTATCGGGTAAAAATGAATGACAAGGCCGCTATCCGGTATATCGTTCTCAAAGAGGATATGACAAAGGGTCAGAGAGTAGAGCGCTTCCAGCTATTAAAGGCGGATGATTTTGGGAAAATGGTATGCTTCTATGAAGGCACAACAATCGGATTTTCCAGAATCTGCATTTTGAATGGCGAATTGCTCGATGTTTTCGAAGTGCGCGTGCTTTCCTCCAGAGACGAAGCGGATTTATCAATAACAATTTACAGCTAGCCCGCATGATTCGACGCATTCCGATAATATTTTTGGAAATAATGACGAATGTTGCAAACGGATTACAAATTTGAATAAATTACTGATAAAACTTGAATTTGATGTATTTACGGCGTAGAATTGGTGTATAGTTGGCAGGGTTATGAAGAACCTGCAGAGGAGGAATACCAATGCGCAAGCGCGCCGGGATTTGCATATTATGTGCAATTCTCATATTGCTGTTTGTTCAGGCCTCGGCGTCTGCTGCCGGTGCTGTCCGCACATATCTCACATTCAGGGTAACCAACCGTACGCAGAGCTCGGTTGTGAACGTTGGCGAGGATCTCCAGATTGAAGTCGGCGTGGACGGAGCAAATCCTACGGCATGGCAGTGGTACTTTGAAGGGCAGAAAATCGAAGAGGAAGCAGACGAACGCATTTACAATATTATTAATGCTCAGCCGGAGGACGCAGGTGTTTACACCATGCAGGCCTATGAGGGCGAAAAAATGGTGCTGAAGGTGGACGTAAATGTTCGCGTAATCGACACCACGTTTATCCCTGCATCGGGCGATTCGTCTATGCCGGTGGCCGTTGCGTTTGCGGCTTTGGGCGCTGCGGTATGCATGATGGCGGTGATTATTCGCCATCGCCGTATCAGCGCATGATTGCAACATCGGGATTATTAGGGTGATCCGCCGAATAGCTGCGGATCACTTTTTTTGAGGGAGGACTTCAAACGTGGCAAAACCCTTTGAATTTGAGCTTCTGCACATATGCAAACAGACCGGCGCCCGCCGAGGCAGGCTTCATACGCCCCATGGCGTAATTGAAACGCCGATTTTTATGCCCGTAGGCACTCAGGCGTCTGTAAAGACCGTATCGCCAGAGGAGCTTAAGGAACTTGGCGCGCAGATTATACTTTCCAATACGTATCATCTTCATTTGCGCCCCGGCGAGCAACTGGTGGCTGACGCAGGCGATTTGCACGCGTTCATGAACTGGGACAGGCCGATTCTGACCGACAGCGGCGGATTTCAGGTGTTCTCTCTTGCAGGGCTTCGCAAGCTGACGGAGGAGGGCGTTATGTTCCGTTCGCATCTTGACGGCAGCAAGCATTTCTTTTCGCCCGAAGTTTCCATCGGTATTCAGGAAAAGCTTGGAAGCGATATCGCCATGCAGTTTGACGAGTGCTCCCCTTATCCCTGCGACTATGACCGCGCACAAAAGGCCATGAAGCGAACCATTCGCTGGCTGCATCGCTGTATGGATGCAAAAATCCGTGACGACCAGGCGCTGTTTGGCATTGTGCAGGGTGCGTTTTACAAGGATCTTCGCATTGAATGCGCAAAGGAAATGTCCAAGCTCGACCTTCCCGGTTTCGGTATCGGGGGTTTGTCCGTAGGGGAGCCCAAGGAGATCATGTATGATATGCTGGAGGCCATCGCACCGGTTATGCCCGAGGGAAAGCCGAGGTATTTGATGGGCGTAGGCTCTCCGGACTGCCTGATCGAAGGCGTTATTCGCGGCGTAGACATGTTCGACTGCGTGCTTGCGACGCGAGTTGCCAGAAACGGAACCGTGTTTACCCGAAACGGAAGACTGGTTATCCGAAACGCCAAGTATGCGCATGATTTTGCGCCCCTTGACGAAACCTGCGATTGTTATGCTTGCCGCAATTACTCCAGAGCGTATATCCGCCACCTGCTGAAGGCAGAGGAGATATTCGGACTGCGCCTGTGCTCCATTCATAACCTGCGCTTCCTGACAAAGCTTATGGAGGACGTCAGAAGCGCCATCGAGCAGGATGCGCTCAGAGACTTTATAGAGAGCTTCTATGCCACGCATGGCCGCGGGAACTGGTGATTTTCGTCAATCTTTACGTATGAATCATGTTTGGCCGTTGTTTCAAGGGCAATAATCATGTATAATACTGTATTGTAGAATATTCCGTTAAAGGAGAAATTGTTATGCTGAATCAGATTGCTAATTCCACGCTTCTTACCGTTGCAAATGACGGAGCCCAGAGTGCAGCCGGCGGCGCCAGCATGATCTCGTCCCTCGTGATCATGGTTCTGATGTTTGTGGCTCTGTATTTCATTATGATCCGTCCCCAGAAGAAAAAGGACAAGGCCGTAAAAGACATGCTCGCAGCGCTGAAGGTTGGCGATCGTATCCTGACCATCGGCGGTATCTACGGCACCATTACCCAGGTTCGTGAAGATCAGGTTGTTATCGCAGTCGGCGCTCAGAAGACTACTATGCACATGGCCCGCTGGGCAGTTAAGTCCGTTGAAGATGCGCCTCTGGAGAACGACGCAGCTCCCGAAGTTTAATGACGATGCGGCTTTATAAAGCCGCACAGCAATTCCAATAAAACATCCCCATGTGATAACAGGAAGATGCTTTCCTGAATACCGCATGGGGATGTTTTTACGAAAAAATGAGCTTATACCTGTTCAAGCGCCTGGCGGATGTCGTTAATCAGATCCTCTTTGCTTTCGAGGCCGCAGGACATACGGACCAGCCCTGCCGGGATACCGGCAGATTTCAGCTGCTCGTCGGTCATCTGACGATGGGTGGAGGCGGACGGGCAAAGGCAGCAGGTGCGGGCATCGGCCACGTGCGTTTCAATGGCTGCAAGTTTCAGCGCCTTCATAAAGCGGCTGGCTGCTTCGCGTCCGCCCTTCATTTCAAAGGACACCACGCCGCAGGAACCGTTTTTCAAATATTTCTTTTGCATGGCGTGGTACGGATCGGACGGAAGATCGCAGTAGTTCACGCGGGCTACCTTGTCGCTGGTTTCGAGGAAACTTGCAACAGCCAGGGCGTTTTCGCAGTGGCGGGGCATGCGCACATGCAGGCTTTCAAGGCCGAGGTTCAGGATAAACGCATGCTGCGGCGATTGGATGGATCCGAAATCGCGCATCAGCTGCGCCGTACATTTGGTAATAAATGCGCCCTCGTTTCCGAATTTCTCGGCATAGGTTATTCCGTGATAGCTGTCATCCGGTTCGCACAGGCCGGGGAATTTTTCTTTATGCGCCATCCAGTCGAATTTTCCGCTGTCCACAATCACGCCGCCTACTGCTGCGCCGTGGCCGTCCATGTATTTGGACGTGGAGTGGGTAACAATGTCTGCGCCCCATTCGATCGGTCGGCAGTTGATGGGCGTTGGAAAGGTATTGTCTACAATCAGCGGAACGCCGTGCGCGTGCGCGGCTTTGGCGAAGAGTTCAATATCCAATACCGTCAGCGCGGGATTTGCGATGGTTTCGCCAAACACGCACTTGGTATTTTCCTGAAATGCGCTGTTCAGTTCTTCTTCCGTACAGTCGGGACGCACAAACGTAACGCTAATTCCCATGCGGGCCATGGTGACCGAAATCAGGTTGAAAGTGCCGCCGTATATGCTGGAGGAGGAAACGATGTGGTCGCCCGCAGAGCAGATGTTGAAAAGCGCAAAGAAGTTTGCCGCCTGACCGGAGGAGGTGAGCATGGCTTTCGCGCCGCCTTCCAAAGCGGCAATTTTTGCGGCCACATAATCATTGGTCGGGTTCTGAAGGCGCGTATAGAAGTAGCCTTCCGCCTCCAGATCAAACAGCTTCGCCATATCCTCACTGGTTGAATATTTGAATGTGGTGCTTTGAATGATGGGAATCTGACGGGGTTCACCGTTGCCCGGCGTATAGCCGGCTTGCACACACTTTGTGTCCAGACGATAGTCGTTCATAATATCCTCCTGCTGTATGTTCTATTTTTTCTCATGCTCCATGATCAGTCGGCCGAGGGGGGAATCTGCGGACAGCCCGGAAAACCTGGTAAGCGCAGCCGACAGCCCATTGGCTTTGTAATAAGCGCGCACCTCTTTTGTGCCCTCGTCGTCGTTTTCGTAATCAAATCCTGCGCGGATGGCGGCAAGAAGGCAGTCGGGCTGTTTTCCGTATTGATAAGCCAGCCTTGCCGGGCCAACCAGACGGTCGTATGCGCCCAGTTTTCTGCGGGAATCTGCGCCAAGGCGCTGAAGCTTATCTTCGATATACGGGTTTTCCAGAAGGGCTATGATGGTTTGCTCCCACTTTTGCATTTCTTCTTCCGAAAAGCCATATGCGCCTGTAAGGCCGATGCTCGCTTCCTTAAGCGCACCCGTGATCATTGGGCGAATGCAATCGTCTAGCGCTGCTTCTCGCGCGGTGACGAGGCCCCGTTTTAAGCCCAGATAGCATGAAAGCGCGTGCGCCATGTTAAGCGTATACAGCTTTCGCGTTTCTTCTTTTGAGACATCGTCCGTCAGACGCAGTCTCGGAAGTATAGGCGGAGGGCACTTCAATTGATTTTGACCAATGGCCTGTTCATGAAAACCGTTATTCCAAAGGGCGAGAGGCTCCTTTTTAAGAATCTCATCCGGCGCGATGGGGGATATGCACATTGCAAATATGCCGGTCAGGCCGACTCGGGCGTGCAGGTAGTCGTTTGCGCATCCGCTAAGGCGATCGGAGAGCAGCTCCCTGAATCGTTCATCCGGCGATGGCATGTTCACATTCATCATGATGTCCATGCAGGAGTCCGGTTTATTTTCCGCGCGATGCCGGATGAGGGGGGCGATCATATCAGCCGCCTCCGGGAGCACCGGCTCGTGCAACGCAATATCAAGAAGAAGATCGTCCGCAAGGAAGATTTCCGAAAGCCGGAGGATGTCGTCCGTATAAAGAGCTTCAAAAGTGCCCGTTATCACGGATTTGCTGACGCCGTCCCGCGTCGCTTTATAAACCGGGTAGGATTTCTTGCAATTCAGCGCGTCGACGAGGGCTTGATCCTTATCGACAAACACAATCCGCCAGTCGCCGGTATTGAAGATGTCCGCTACAAAGCCGCGGCCAATGCGCCCGGCGCCCCAGATGACGATGGTACGCTTCATGGAATGAATCAGTCCTCCAGAAGGAATTTGTACTGCGCGTTACAAAGCGCGCGGTAATGACCGTTTGTCTTTTGTATAAGCTCTTCATGCGTGCCGCTTTCGGCGATGTTGCCATCCTGAATAACCATGATACGGTCTGCGTTTCGGATGGTAGACAGGCGATGGGCAATGATGAAACTGGTACGGCCTTTGAGAAGTTCGTCCAGCGCTTTCTGAATCAGGATTTCGGTATGTGTATCGATGGAGGAAGTTGCTTCGTCCAGAATCAGAATCTTGGGATCATTCAGCAGTGCGCGCGCAAAGGAAATCAGCTGCTTTTGTCCAACCGACAGGCTGGATCCGCGTTCATTTACCTCGGTCTGATAGCCTTTTTCCATTTGCATGATGAAATCGTGCGCGTAAACTGCCTTGGCGGCGCTGATAACCTCTTCATCCGTGGCGGCCAACCGTCCGTAGCGGATGTTGTCCATTATGCTGCCGGAGAATATAAAGCTGTCCTGCATCATGACGCCCATCTGTTCGCGAAGCGAACGCAGGTTGATATCACGAACGTCGTATCCGTCCAGCGTAACGGAGCCTTCTGTTACATCATAGAAACGGCTGATCAGGTTGACTACTGTAGACTTGCCTGCGCCCGTCGGGCCAACCAGCGCGATTGTCTGACCGGGATTCACGGTGAAGCTTACGTTTTTAAGCACGATCTTTTCCTGATCGTAGGAGAAGGTCACGTTGTTAAAGTCCACGCGTCCTGTGATCGGGGGCAAGGGCTTGGCGTCCGGTTTATCCTGAATGTCGCTCTGGGTGTCCATTATCTCAAAAATGCGTTCGATGGACGCCATTGCGGAAAGCAGGTTGTTGTAGAAATTGGAAAGTGTGTTGAGCGGTTCCCAGAATCGGCCCAGATACCACAAAATGAGAAGGAGGTTGCTGAGCTCCAAAGGATTTGCAGATGCACCCATCATACGGATGCCGAAATAGTATACAAGAACCGTGCCCACGGTGCCTGTGAAGTCCAGCGCCGGCCAGAAGGCATTGTTTACCTGTATGGCTTCCATCCATGAGCGGCGGATATCCTTATTTACATTCTGAAAGGTATCGAGGTTTTCGTCCTCGCGCACGAATGCCTCGGTAACGCGCATGCCCGCCAGGGACTCGTGTAGATATCCGTTCATGCTGGAGGTCTTTACGCGCACGCGCTGCCAGCGCTTGCGCATCATGCGCTTGAGCTTAAAAAGAATTAAAAGCAAAAACGGCATTATGCACATGGATATCAGCGTCAGCTTCCAGTTTACCACCAGCATAACCACAATCAGTATGATCAGCGTAAGGCAGTCCACCAGTACGTTTACAATGCCGTTTGTAAACAGGTCGTTTAGCGAGTTTACGTCGTTGATTACGCGTACAAGAATCTTTCCGGCGCTGCGGGTATCAAAAAACGAGAAGGAAAGTCCCTGAATATGGCGGAATAGATCCTCTCTCAGGGTTGCCAGCGCCCTTCGGCCGGCAAAATCCATCAGGCGCACGCGATAGCGCACACAGAATGCGCCGATAACGGCGGTTGCAATCATGCCGATCAGGTTTTGGTATATGGCTCCCCGGTCGACTTTTTCAAGGGCGTCAATGGCGTTGCTCAAAAGGAAGGTTGTGCCGAGAGAACAAGCAGAGGCAACGACCATCAGCATAAGGGCGATGGAAATGTTCCGCTTATAGGGCTTCATATAGCTTAAAAGGCGGAAGAATTGTTTTTTGTCAAATGGCTGTTCCAGAACTTCGTCGTCAATCTGTCTGAGCATTTTTGCCATCAGAACGTACCTCCCTTCGCCATAACGCTCTGAAGATCCTTGTACTGATCCTGCACCATGGAGTAGTATTCGCCCTGCTTTTTCAGCAGCTCCTTATGCGTACCGCGTTCACAGATTCTTCCGTCCTTGAGCACCAGAATCTGATCGGCATTCTTGACGGAGGAGATGCGGTGGGCGATGATGAAGGTGGTGCGGTTTTTCAGAACCTTTTTCATTTCTGTCTGTATCAGATATTCGGTTTCCATATCCACGGCGGATGTGGAGTCGTCCATAACGAGTATGGATGGATTGGTAAGCACCGCGCGGGCAATGGCAATTCGCTGCTTCTGGCCGCCGGACAGACCGATTCCGCGCTCGCCGACGATGGTATCGTAGCCGGCGGGCATGTGGTTGATGAATTCCGTTGCCTGTGCGACATTTGCTGCCTGAACTACCTGCTCGTGCGTTGCGTCCGGACGGCCAAAGCGGATATTATCCTCCAGCGTGTCTGAGAACAGGAAGGTTTCCTGCGGTACATAGCCGATTTCCCGGCGCAGAGGCTTAAGCTTGTGGTCTCGCACATCCACGCCGTCAATTCTGACGCTGCCGGAATTTACGTCGTAAAACCGGCCCAGCAGAAGAATCAGGCTGCTTTTGCCCGTTCCAGTTGCGCCCATTACCGCGATGGTCTGACCGGGCTCTGCGGTAAAGGATATATCCTTCAGCACGTCCTCGCCGCCGTAATTGAATGTAACATGATCAAATTCTACGCGGCCTTCGCGCTTTTCAGGCTCGACAGCCGTATCCTTTTCGCGGATGGCAGAGCCGAAGTCAACATAATAAAATAGCTTTTCGGCGCTGGTAACCGCCATGGTCAGCATGTTAACGATGTTGGAAAGCATGCGCATGGGGTTTGTAATCAGCCATACATAGCCGTTTACGGCGATCAGCGTGCCCAGATCCATTTTACCGTTGAGCACCATGGTCGCACCGACAAGCAGCATAACGGGTGTGCAAAGAGAAGAAAGCAGCTCCATCAGCGGTACAAAATCGGACCAGATCCGGGTTGCCTTCAGATGACAGCCAAGCAGCTTCTGGTTTTCCTTTTCAAATTGGTCGTATTCGTAGGGTTCGCGCGCAAACGCTTTTACCACGCGCATGCCGGCAAGGTTTTCCTGTGTGCGGGTATTCAGCACTGCGTTTTGCTCGCGCGTCGCGACGAACGCCGGACGGATTCGCTTTCTGAACTGCCAGGCGACAATAGCGATAATCGGCGCGAAAGTAAGTAGCGACAGCATCAGGGGCGGACTGATAACGGTAAGAAACACAAGTGCGCCTATAAAATTCAGCGCATTGTCAAATACCGTAACGAGACCGCCTGCGATCAGGTTGCGGATGCCTTCGATATCGCCCGTCATTCGGGACATGATTTCGCCGATGCGGTGATGATCGTAAAACTGATAAGGCAGCTCTTCCATATGGCTGTAAAGGCCGGTTCTCAGGTCATATACTACGTTCTGGGAAACTCGTTCCAGCGTCAGGCCGCGCGTATACATGCATATACCGCGCATGAGCACCAGCCCAAGCAGTCCCGCACAAAGATATCCCAGCGTTCTCAGATCCTGATTCGGGATTACGTCGTTGATAACGGACTTCGTAATCAGCGGTGCAATAAGACGGCTGGCAATTACGACCAGCTGCAGCAGCATCGCAAGCAGAATCCGCTTTTTGTAGGGAGCCATCAGGCCGCATAGTCGTTTGATCGTGTCCAATTGATTCACCCCGTATTTACAGCAATATACATACTCAGGCACTGGTATTATGCCATGTTCATAGCGTAAAAAAGAATACGATTATGTTTCATTTGTATGAAATTATAAACGCTTTCAGGAAAAGCGCCTCCAAGACAATACGCCCGAATGAAAACGCTTCGGGCGTATTGTTGGGTTGATTTATTCGTCCTCTGCGGGCAGGCAAGCGGACATGGAACGATTGGAATACGCGCGGTTTCCGGTTACGTCGCGGATCATGGTAAGCATGGGCGGGTAGGCTGGCTGAACGTCCTCGCCCGGGAGCTCCACCTCCATTACGGCTTGCCTTTTCCAGAACGGGTACAGATCGATTTCGAATTGATAGCCCTGGTAGGGAAGCACGTATCTGCGCTTATTAATCGGCGTTCTTTCCGGATCCTTTTTGGTAAGCAAGCGCTCATATTCCTCTTTTGTAATCGTTTCTTCGTTTTCAATGCTGCTCATGAAGCTTACGCGCTGCTTGATTGTGTGGGTATATATGGTTTTTCCGCCGCCTTCGCGCTTTCTGACGCGCTCGGTTTCGCCGGGCTTCCCCAGAAGGTAGGTTTGTGTGATATCCGTATAGGTACAGCCGTCCAGGGCGTTAAGCATTTCCTCATCGGGCTTTACGATCAGAAGTTTCCGCTCTGTTTCCATATTGACGCTCATCGGTATTCGTCCTCCCGGCCTGTTTCTCCGTCTCTGCGGATGTATTCTGCAGCGCGCTTTCTGAGTTCGTCGCGGCCGATTACGGAGTTTGTACCCAGACACATTTTGCACCGGGTCTGACATTGAGGGCATACGCAGCCCATTTCAAGGCCTTCGGAGTGAGTCATGTATGTACCACACTCCGGACAGCTGCATCGCATGAAGATGATCTCCCTTCAGTAGGTTTATTTGCCGAACAGCACCAGTTCTCCCGCACCCGAGCCAAACCACCAGGAAGGATACTGCCTCTGGTTTCCCGAGAACTGACTGGTTCCGTTCATCTGTATAAAGGTGGAAATGGCCCGCTGCGTATGCGTGCGGCTGTATTTTGAAAGTTCCGAAAGCGTAACCATACCGTCGCCATTAGAGTCAGCCAGGGGTGAGCCGAGGGAAGAATCCTTCAGTATATCCCAGCCAAGCGCGCGCAGGAAGGCATAGGTGAAAAAGTCGTAGGAAGCGGAGGTGTTTTCGATTTTATAGTAGCTGCTGATGGTATCGGTGGACGAGCACAATATGGAAAGTCGGCCTTGTCCGTTTTTGCCGGTGTATCTGCCGCCTTCGGACATTACGGCCTGCACCTTCGAATTGGAAAGGATCCGCCCGCTGTGACAGGTGCAAAGCACCAGCACTACGTCGCCTGAGATTTCCGTAAGGGCGTCGAGAAGCGCGCCCGACTGTATGTTTGTGCCGCTGCTGGTCTCCATAAAGTAACCGTTCGTCGCATTGTGCGAGCCGTGAGTCAGCAGGAAAACAACCGTTACGTCGTTGGAGTCCGCTTGAGAGGACAAAAGACTTAAGGCGGAGCGGAACGCGGTCGGCGTGGGGTTGTTGGCCATCAGGCGCACGCTATACTTGTTTCCGTCGATAACCGAGCGCTTGAGGGCATCCGACACGCCCTTTGTGCTGTTGGTAGAGAATGGCAGGAAGCCTTCTTCACCCGGCACGGCAAACTGGCCTACCACCAGCGCGCGGTAGGTTGTAGTCGAATCGCTGGTAACGGAAACCTTGATTTCAAGCGTCTTTTCATAGGCGTCGCGCCCGACGGATGCGAATACGGTGGTTGTTCCCTTGGAAACGCCGGTGATCACGCCGCTGTCGGTAACTGTCGCTATGTCCGTATTGGCTGAATGGAATCTGGGCTTTGCCCAGGATGCGTTTTCTGGGAGTACGGTAGATATGATTTCAAAGCTTTCGCCGTGACGAAGGCTTATGTCGGTTTCATTTACCCTAAAGGCGGAAACCGGCGTTTCCGTTACCGCTACGGATACGATGAACGAAACGCCGCTGCCATCGGCGGCCTGTGCGCTGATGACGGTTTCGCCCTCGGCGATCATGGTTATCAGGCCGGTCTTGGAATCTACCTGCGCGACAGAGGGCGATGCGCTCTTAAACTGGAATTTTGCGGGTGTTGCATGAGCGGGTTCGAAGGTGTAGGCAATCTGCACCTGATCGCCTGCGCTTGCGGAAATCACCTCGTTTACCGGTGTGGCGCTTGTCATCTTTATGGTGTTTACAATCACAAAGCAGCTTGCAGACAGGCCATTTTCGGTTTCGGCGGTAATGCGGCATGTGCCGCCGGCTTTTGCAAATACAATACCCTTGTCGTTTACTTCAGCCACATCGGGATCGGAGGATTGCCATGTAAGGAAAGTGGCCTGCGCATTTGACGGCTGATAGGATGCGGACAATTGGAAACTGTCGCCATTGTTTAGCGCCAGAGAAGATGCGCTCATAGACAGGCTCGTAATAAATACGGGGTTTACCAGCACCTCGCATTTGGCCGCAATGCCGCTTGACGATATGGCGTATATGGTAGCCGTACCCGGAGCCTTCGCGCGAATAAATACCTGATCGCCCTGTTCGATCACTGCGACGGATTCGTCCGAGGAATACCAGACGCCGGCTGCGTATTTTGTAACGGGCGAGCAGCTGGGCGTAAGCTTTATTGCATCGCCGGTTTTCAAAACCGCATACGTCGGGGACACATACTGCTTTTTGATTACGGAGGCGTCGGTTACCACATTGACGGTGAAGGCCGCCTTCAGGCCGTAATGCGTCGTTCCTGTAATGACAGCCGTGCCGGTTGTTTGAGCCGTGATAACGCCCGTAGAAGCATTCACCTTTACGCTGGCAGGATTGCTGCTTGTCCATGTCAGCTTCTGATAGGTGGCGTTGGCGGGCTGGATGAACACGAAATTGTCCATCGGGCTTATTGTGTCGCCCGGGTTCAGAAATACGTTATTGAGTGCGACATCGACGGCGGTTTCCCGGATTGCTACTTCTACCGTGAACGTTTTTTGAATTCCATTGTGGGAAACGGCGGTAATCACGCATGTGCCAGGGCCGACGGCAGTGATCAAGCCTTTTTCGGTAACGGACGCCACCTGATCGTTATCCGATGTGAAGGTAAGGCCGATTTCAGGCGCATCAGCAGGCGCCAGACTGTATTCCACCGGGAACGTATCGCCCTTTACAAGAACGCCTGGCAGAGACGTGAATGTGATTTCGCTCACGCCCTGAGAAACCTGAATTTCATAATCTGCCTGTGCGCGTCCCTCATCGTTTGCCGTTGCAGTAATGGTTGCGCTGCCTTGTTTGAGTGCAGATACCACGCCAGTATCGGAGTCTACCGAAGCAACCGCCGGATTATCGCTCGTCCATGTAACGGAGTGGTCGTCCGCTTCCTCCGGCGTGGCGCTTGAAATCAAGCGCATGGTCATATTGGTATAGAACGGATCTACCAATACTTCGGGTTCAATGGTAAGCGCCCGAACGTTTCTGGTTATGCGGATGGACACGGATGCTTCAAGGTCCTGATTGATGGCAGTAATGATTACATCGCCCTGCATGTGCGCATGAATAAGACCGTTCGCATCGATCTCTGCGATGTCGTTGTCGGAGGATTGCCATGTGACGGCAGGATAGGTGGCGTTCTCCGGAAGAACGCGTGCGGTGAGAAGCATTTCGCTGTTTTCGCTCAGGGAGAATTGTTCGCATTCGATGATGATTTCGGATACGGGTATAATGACCTCAACCGGTACAAACGCGTACACTGTGCCCTTTTCGGTTTCGATTGATACGGTAACGGTATAAAAACCGGTTTTAAGCGCCGTGACGAGGTCGTCCTCGATCAAAAGACCGTCGCCGCTTGAAGTTAAGAGGAAGGGGCGCATCTCGTTTTCATCGACAATGCCGAAGGAATCCATAACGCTGACTTGCCACGCGGGCCGAATCAACTGAATCGGATCGCCAACTTCAATGGCGTTTTCATATAGCTTTTCTTCGGTCATCCACTGATTTTTGACCGTAAGCCGGTAGGAATACACTCCGCCCTCCGTGAATGTGTAGGCGCACGATTCCTGATTGGTTTCACCGCTGTCAAATACAACGGCTCCATCCTTTTCAATCGTCAGACGGTAGGTGGAAGGAAGGGCTGCATTTGCGGAAAAACGGAATTCCGTTTCCGTATTCGGCGACGTCCATGCCGGCGCATCCACGCGGATGTCCGTAATGGCGACGGGTACGAATTCGGAATTCACGCTTGAAGCATAGGACTGGGCATAGCTTCCCTCAATGCCGTAAATGGTCTTGTCTTCAATGTCTGTAAATGCGTTTGGTGCGATCTCCCGAACACTTTCGGGGATGAATACCTTGTTTCCCGGGATCGATGCAAACGCCTCCGATTCGATTTCCAATACGCCGTTTGGAATGGAAAATATATCGGAAGCCTCTGTCTGTGCTACGCAAACGTCGGGAACCAGGCACAGGGAAAGCGCCAGCAGCAGTGCCAGGAAGCGTAAGCGATATCTCATGAGTTTCCTCCATGTTCGACAGAAAATTATCCAACTATATTATATAATAACTTTCTTGTTACTGCAATAGCCTCCAATATAAATTATGGTTTTACACATTCTTTATAGCATAAGACCGTCAATTTCACTATCCGACAGTGCGTTCTGAAGCGCGCGGTTAATGCCGTCTGCGATCATATCGGATGCATCCGATATCATATCGTCCACTTCGCGTGGGGTTACGATCATTTCGCCGATCTCGTTTTCAAAAAGCGCGCGAGTGATTTCGTCAAGCGTCTGAGTTTCCGCTTCGCCTTCAGACATCATTTCCAGCGCGTCCCGCGCGAGCGTGGAGGCGTATACCACTGTTGGCATGCCGATGGCGATTACCTTTACGCCCAATTCCGCTTCGCTTAATGCTCGTCTGTGATTGCCGACGCCCGAACCTGGCTGTATACCGGTATCCGACAGCTGAATACTGACGCCTACCCGCCTTGACGAACGCGCTGCAAGACTGTCTATACAGATAATGCACCTAGGATGAATTTCGCGGACCAGGGCGCTTACGGTTTCCATTGTTTCAAGACCGGTTACGCCTAATACGCCCGGCGCAATGGCGCATACGTTTTTCAGCCGCTCGTCCACCTGGTCCGGAAGCTCCTGTATCAGATGGCGGGTTACCAGCGTTTTGTCAACGCATTTCGGGCCCAATGCATCCGGCGTAACCATACGGTTTCCGAGTCCCACAACCAATACGGGCGCATCCATTTCGTCCGGCGGCAGCATGCGCATGATTTCTTCACCCAGTACGTTGGATACCGCCCGCCTTGATTCCGGATCGCGCGTGCGGACGCCTTCGCATTCCAGCGTCAGATATGTGCCTTTCGTCTTCTGAAGCGTCCGGGCTGCCTGATCTGTCTGAACCACCACTTCTGTTACGTGAACGCCCGATTCCTCCCAGTGATTCACCTGAACGCCCGGAACGCTGCCGGCGGCGTTGAAGGCCTCCATGGCGAGGTCTGTACGAATCTGCTTCATGAATGAACCCTTCTTTCTGAATTCTTCTGCATATTATTGTGGCGCTAATGGAAAAATCGATGCATACCGCCAATCGTTAAAGCCAAATTCATATGAGTATGCTATAATAAACTCATACATACCTGTCTGGAGGGCAATGTATGAGCCTGAATTATTCCCGCCGTCAGGCGCTGAAAGCAATTTTGCTGCTTGCATGGCCTACGGTGCTTGAACAGATTCTTTCCACTGCCGTTTCCTATGTCGATACTGCGATGGTCGGGCGCATTGATAAATATGCTTCCGCCGCCGTGAGCGCAACGATGACGGTAAACTGGCTGATCGGCAGCTGCGTTTCGGCACTGGCGATCGGCTTTTTGTCCTATATTTCAAGGGCAATCGGTGCGAAAGAAGAAGAGCTTGCCAAGCGCGCCGCCGCGCAGACGGTGATCGCAGCGCTGTTTTCGGGCACGCTGTTTACGGTGCTTACGCTGTCGTTGGCCAGGTATATTCCCGGTTGGATGAATGCGGACGAGGAAATCCGCGTGCTCGCCGGGCAATACTTCTTTATCATCTATACGCCGATGATTTTCCGCGCGGCAATTATCGTTTTTGGAACCGTGCTTCGTGCGGCGGGCGATACCAAAACGCCCATGAAGGTAAATGTCGTTACCAATATTATCAATGTGATTCTGAACTTCTTCCTGATTTTTGAAGCGAGAGAGGTTTCGGTTTTCGGTTATGCCTTCACACTTCCCGGCGCAAATCTTGGCGTTATCGGCGCTGCAATCGGAAGTGCGGTTGCATTTGTGATTGGCGGCGCGTGGATGACATTCGCGCTTTATAAAAGCCCCATCGTTTCACCCAAGGGCATTAAGCTCAGGCCTGATAAGGAAATACTGAAGCCGTGCCTTCTGATTGCGCTCCCGGCAGCGCTTCAGATGTTTGCTACTTCCCTGGGCTATGTAGCGTTTTCCGCCATCATCAATACCATCGGAACGACGGCAACCGCTGCTCACGGCATTGCCAATACGGCGGAGAGCGCGTTCTACATTCCCGGCTACGGCATGCAGGCTGCGGCTTCGACGCTGATCGGAAACGCATACGGCGAAAGAAACATCGATAAGATGCGCGCGATCTCGCGCATGCTTCTGATCATTGAAACCATTGTTATGTTTATTTCGGGCGCGCTGTTGTTTGCGTATGCGGAGAATATGATGGCTCTGTTTACGGACGATCGCGATGTTATCCGCCTTGGCGCCAGAGTTTTGAGAATGGTTGCGGTTTCCGAACCGATATACGGCGTTACCGTAATCATCGAAGGCATATTCAGAGGCGTTGGAGATACGCTGCACACCTTTATTTTTAGTGTATCCGGTATGTGGGGCGTTCGCATTCTCGGAACGTTCATCTGCGTTATCGGTTTTGATATGGATCTTACCGCCGCATGGGCCTGCATGATCGCTCATAACGTTGCGCTTGGCATTCTTCTTACCATCCGCTATCGCTGCGGCAGGTGGAATCCGCTTACCAACGGTAAGGAACTTCAAAGAAGGGCAAATGCATGAGGGAGATTATTGTAACCAAAGCGGATGACGGAAAACGCGTCGATCGGTGGCTGAAGGCGGCGGCCCCTTCGCTGCCCGGTGGGCTGATACAAAAATACATTCGACTGAAGCGCATAAAGCGAAACGGAAAAGCGGCGAAAGCAGACGAGCATATCGCAGTCGGCGATATGATGAGCCTTTACATTGAGGATGAGTTTTTTCATCAGCCGGAAAAAAAGGATAAGCTGCTTTCCTCCTTCCGTGCAAACGTATCTATTGTGTATGAGGACGAACATATACTGCTTGCCGACAAACGACCGGGGCTCATTGCGCATCCGGACGAAAACGAAAAGGTAAATACACTCCTTACGCACATTCGTGCGTACCTGTATCAGAAGGGAGAAGGCAGCGCAAACGGCGGCTTTATGCCTGTGCTTGTAAACCGTATAGATCGGTTTACCGGAGGAATCGTAATTTGCGCGAAAACCGAGGAGGCTATGCGCGTTCTTTCCGACAAAATCCGTCTGCGTGAAATTGAAAAGCAGTATTTGTGCCTTGCGGAAGGGAAACTGAACCCGGAAAGCGGGTCGCTTGACGGCTTCATCGTAAACCCGGAAGGAAAAGGCCGCGTAAAGGCGCTTAAAGAATTTGTACCCGGAGCAAAAAAAGCGCGGACGCTGTACCGTACGATTTCCTACGACGGAAAAAACTCGCTTGTGGAATGCACTCTGATTACCGGACGAACGCATCAGATCCGCGCGCAGTTTGCCTCTGTGGGACATCCGCTTGCAGGCGACAGAGCCTATGGCGCACGGCCGGACGGGGATATGCATTATCAGGCGCTGTATTCGTATAAGTTAACCTTCCGGTTTCAGACCGACGCCGGTGCGCTTGCCTATCTGAATGGGAAAAGCTTTCAGGTAAAAAGCGTACCGTTTGCGGGAAAAATGTATGATGCCAAAATAAAAAAACAATAGCTGCAAAACGCGAATGACGCATAAACCGGCGTGTTCGCGTTTTTTCATTGTTTTTATACATAGAATTCGGTATGTGTGAATATATTATGCTGAGTATTACGATCAGGAAGGGGTATATCTATGGAAAGGATCAGCGTGCTTATTGCCGACGACAATCAGGCATTGATTAGGCTGATAGCGGATTCACTTTCACATAAGCAGGATATTGAAATTGTTGCCACAGCCCGGGACGGCGTGGAGGCGCTTGAACAAATTGAAACGCATTGCCCGGATGTTTTGCTTCTGGATATTGTTATGCCGAGGCTGGACGGGTTTTCCACCCTGGAAATGCTTGGAAAGATGGACCTCCCCAAGCGCCCGCGTGTGATCATGCTTACCGGACTTACCCGGGACGATTTCATCACGCGCGCTATGCGTCTGGGCGCGGATTACTATATGATCAAGCCGATTGACATGCAGCAGCTGTATTTGAGGATACTGGAAACCGTAAAAACCGAGGACGTCAATCCGGTGCTGATGGATGAGCGCGACGACTTTGCCGTCAGCGCGGATGAACGCGTAACCAACATATTCCTGTCCATCGGTATTCCTGCGCATATCAAGGGCTATGCTTATCTGCGCGAGGCCGTGAAAATGGTGATGGAGGATCACGACCTGATTAACCGGATTACGAAGGAACTGTATCCCGGCATCGCCAGGCGCTTTTCCACCACGCCCAGCAAGGTGGAGAGGGCTATGCGCCATGCAATTGAAGTGGCATGGAGCCGCGGGCGATTGGACAGTGTGAATCGTATCTACGGCTATAAGGTTTTTTCTCCCGATGACAAGCCCACCAACGGTGAATTTATCGCCCTAGTAGCGGATAAGTTATCTCTGGTCAGAAGCGCATGACGCTTAGCGATTGACGGGAATTCAGTAGTTATGCTACAATGGATGAAACGATATACTGTAGGAGGATATGAGTATGGTAGTGTTTCATAAGGATACATCCGTAGTTAACTGCGAGCCCGGCGTAACCCGCCGTGTTCTTGCGTATAATGAAAAGCTGATGATGTGCGAAATTCATTTTGAAGCAGGGGCGCGCGGCGATATGCATGCGCATGTACATGAGCAGGTAAGCTATGTAAAAGCGGGAGAATTTGAATTCACAGTCGCAGGTGAATGCACTCTCGTCAAAGAGGGCGACAGCATCCTGATTCCTTCCGGCGCGCAGCACGGCGTACTTGCAAAAACCGAGGGCGTGCTGGTGGACGTATTTTCGCCCATGAGGGAAACGTTCGTCTGATGATGACGGAGATGCCAAACGATTTATAAAATCATGGACACAGCATAGTGAAGCGGCTTTATAGCCTTTTATTGCTTAAAACTGAAAAATCCGCCTTTAACAGCGATGTTGAAAGCGGATTTTTGCATGCAATGCATACGGTAAGCAGGCTTGCGCCTTTCCGTCCCTCTATGCCGCTTCCGTGACGATTTTGGAATTAGGAGGGCGAGGCGGCCAAACTTGACATATGTAAATTATGTGTGATATACTCCGGGCGTATTCTGGATGAAGTTGATTCGGAAGGGATGGATTCGTATAAAGGGTAAGATTTACCGCGGCGATAAGCGCCGCGAAATTTCGTTTCCGGTCGGCGGTATCGGAACGGGCTGCATTGGTCTGGATGGTTACGGGCGGCTTCGCGATTGGGAAATCTATAACCGGCCTAACAAGCTGAGTTTGAACGGATATTCTCACTTCGCGGTGAAGGCGGAAAAGGACGGCAAAGTGATCGATGCACGGATCATGAATGCTGATCTGCCTCCGACTTACATGGGCGAGGTAATGAGCGCGGCGACCAATTTCGGAAATATAGAAGGCAGTGCCGCAAAGTCCACCCTGTGCTCGAATTACGGCTTTGGCCCCGGCCGCGCATTGCTGACCGGCATGCCGCATTTCAGGGATTGTGATTTTTTAGGAGCGTTTCCCTTTGCAAAGGTGACGTTTAAAGACGATAAGTTTCCGGGCTGTGCAGCGCTGTCTGCATTCAATCCGTTTATTCCGCTCGACGAGGACGCTTCCAGCATTCCGGCGGGCTTTTATACCGTGACGCTGACCAATACGCAATCATCAACAATCGATTATACGGCCGCGCTGTCTTTGAGCAATCCCTTTGGCGGCATGCATGAGACGAAGTGGATTCAGAATTCCGAAATAACAGCGATTGAGTTGTATGACCGGGAGAATGAGAATTCGGATCATCCGGACTATGGTCGACTGATGATGGCGGTAAATGCGGCGGAGACGGTTTCAGTTCAGCAGAACTGGTTCCGCGGATCGTGGTTTGACGATCTGAGCATGTTCTGGCACGATTTTACAACGCCCGGCCCGCTCAGGCAGCGCGTGTATCAGCCCAATCCGAAATGGAAGGGCTGGGTGGATACCGCGACAATGGCCGTGCATGTTTCGCTTAAGCCGGGCGAGACGCGTGAAATTCGTTTCGTCATTGCTTGGTACATACCAAACTACGTCAATTACTGGAACCCGGTGCGCGAAGAAGAAGGACTGAAGAGGCATTGGAAGAACTTTTATGCGACGATGTTCGGATCGGTCCGGGAGGTTGCCGAATGCGCTTTAACGCGCTGGGACGAACTGAAGAACCGCACAGAAGCTTTTGCGGACGCGCTGTACGGCAGCGATCTTCCCGAAAGCGCGCTGGACGCGGTTGGTGCAAACATTGCCGTTTTAAAGAGCCCCACATGTGTGCGTTTGACAAACGGCGAATTTTACGGCTGGGAGGGCTGCGGCTTGAATGTCGGCAGCTGTGAGGGCAGCTGTACGCACGTATGGAATTATGCCTTTGCGCTGCCGTTTCTCTTCCCGCGTCTGGAACGCTCCATGCGCGAACTGGACTATACGTATAATCAGCGTCCCGACGGCGGTATGGCCTTCCGCCTTCAGCTGCCGCTGGGCAGGGAACGTTCCGGCTTTATGCCCTGTGTGGATGGCGAGATGGGCGGCGTGATCAAGTCCTACCGTGAATGGAAGATCATGGGCGATGATGAATGGCTGAAAAAATGGTGGCCGAAAATCAAAAAATCGCTGGAATTTGCATGGTCTGAGGAAAATGCATGCAGATGGGATCCCGAAAAGAGCGGCGTGATTACCGGACGTCAGCATCATACGCTGGATATGGAGCTGTTCGGGCCAAACGCATGGCTGAACACCTTCTATTTGGCGGCGCTTAAGGCGGCTTCGGAGATGGCGCAGCGCGTGGGAGACGCGGATGCGGAAATGTACCGCGAACTGTATCGCAAGGGGCGCGAATATACCGAGCGCGAGCTGTTTAACGGTGAATACTTTATTCAGAAGGTCGATCTGAATGATGCTAACGTGCTTGATCCGTATGAGGGCGGCTCGATGGCCGGCTCTGTGCGTTTTTCCTATTGGAATGAAGAAACCGGCGAGCTGAAGTATCAGATCGGCGAAGGCTGCGGCATTGATCAGGTTTTAGGGCAGTGGATGAGCGATATGAGCGGGCTGGGCGAGGTGCTGGACGGCGAAAAAGTGGCGTTGGCGCTTAAAGCGATTTACCGGCACAACTTTCATTCCGAGCTGCGCGAGCATGCCAATCCCTGCCGCGTTTACGGTCTGAACGATGAGGCGGGCACGGTAATCTGCCAGTGGCCGGAGTATGTCAGAAAGCCCATTGTACCGGTACCGTATGCCGAGGAAACGATGCATGGCTTTGAATATCAGGCCGCGACGCATCTGATCGCCCGCGGCTATGAAAAAGAAGGCCTT
Source organism: Clostridia bacterium (assembly GCA_045538305.1). GTDB lineage: Bacteria > Bacillota > Clostridia > Christensenellales > Aristaeellaceae > SFHK01. The sequence continues at coordinate 33,202 of JAZSRC010000013.1, forward strand.
GAAATGGTACGGGCGGTGCGCGACCGTTACGACGGTTATCGCAGAAGTCCGTGGAGTGAAATGGAATGCGGTTCAAACTATGCGCGCAGTATGGCAAGCTTCGCACTGATGTTGATTTATTCAGGCATTCGGTACGATATGCCCGATAAGAAGATGGGCTTTACGCCGCTCAGGGGCGAGGGAACGTTCTTCTGGTCGCTGGAGGGCGCATGGGGCACGGTAACAGTCGACCGGAACGGTATGCTTCTCAAGGTTATTGAGGGCTGTTTGAGGCTGTGCGCGCTGGTGACGTCGTTTGAGATCGGCCGGGTATTGGCCGGGGGCGCTTCAAAGACTTTCGTCCGAACGGTAGATGGCGCTTTGTTTGACGAGGAGATTGAAATTAATGCGGGCGAAACGCTGTATGCAAGCCGGAAAGAATAACGGCAAAACAGAGACATGATTGCGTGAAACAAAAGAAACAGTGAGTCGAAACCCGAATGGGCGACGGACTCACTGTTTCTTTTGTTTGATTGTTTGTAACGTGCCTTTGGCGGTTGGTATGCTGAATCAGATTTTCGGAACGACAAAATCCCAGTCGGTGATGCCATCGGCGCTTACCAGCCAGTTGAGCGCATAGTGGCGTTCGTATACCACATCGTGATCTACTGTTGCAGCTTCCAGCTGCTTATCGTCGCCCAGAACGCACAGACTGTGCAGTCTGTAGGTAATATCGTGCATGTCCAGTATGTTATTGAGCGGACGGGGCTTGGCGATTCTGAGCAGTACCTCGGTGTCCGCATCGCGGATGATGCGCATGATGAACGAAAGGTCGCACCGCTCTGCCGGCCAGCTGAGTTTTGCAAGGCCCAACGCCCACAGAAGCACCTGGCAGCTTTCAAACCGAAGCAACTGCATTGCATGCTGCGAGGGGAGGAGCTTTTTGGCGTATTCCGCTTCTTTGGCGGTAAAGTTGCGGTTTACGCTGTATTGTGCATCCAGGCGCTTGATGGCGTTCGCGCTCCAAACGTCGGGAGCGGAAACCTCGCGAGGAGAGGAAAATGCCTGCGCCTTCAGAGAACAAGCGAAAATGGCGGTAAGGCGGTTGATAATCTCTTCCGGCGAGCGCAGTCTGGCGTCCGCTTCGTGTACCTGTACGGGCGCGCTGCTTATCCCTTCAATTCCCCGCTTTGCCAGCTGATCGATGCTGCGCTTTCTGCGCGCTTCATCTGCAAACTCGGTTTCGGTGTGACTTACCTGAGCGCTCCTTCTGCGGATAGGCATGAATACCGTAAAGTCCGTCTGACCGTCAGCGGAAATAACCAGCTTTTTGTCCCAGCGGTGCAGCTCCGCTTTTTGATTCAGTATAAAGGCGCGGATAGGCTCTGCGATATCGTATATGGAACCGGTAAACGCGTCCAGATCCGCCGATTCATACGGCGGCATGAGCTTAAAGTGTGCGAAAGCATTAAAAAGGTCAATTTGCATCATGACGGCGTTTTGCACGTCGCGGTCAGTCAGGAATACATCCTTGTACAGCGTTTTCAGATATGCTGCCTGCTCCGATACGTAGGCGGAGTCGCTTCGGACCTCAATCTGCACCTTTGCACCGCTGGCCATTCGCGCGGTAAACCCGGCGGAATCCTCCTGTAAACCGCGGTAGGCGGAAATAATGCAGGTGCGGATAGCGGATTTTGCGGTGATTGCATCGTCAAGACAGCCGTACAGCCAAATTTCATACGGCGGCTGTGTTTCCTGTACTTCGATGGTTTCCTCCGGTTTTTCCGGCGTTTCCGCTTCCTCTGCGGGCGTTTCAACGCTTTCAAAAGCGGGCTGCGGTTCTTCGGCCTGCGATTCTTTGACCTGAGGTTCTTCGGTGACAGAATCCGGATCGGAAACAGGCGCAGTCAATGCTTCGGGCTTAAACACCTCCACCTCTTCGGGAGGCAGCGGCGCATAAGCCTCTTCCGGGGTGAGTACGATGTGGCCTTTGTTTTTTCTTGAAAACATTTTCTTCAAAAATCTGAATGCCATAACAAATACTCCTTACATATGTACGTTAACAGTGTACCATATTTCGCAGTATATAGCAATCAGAAATTCTTGTCTGTTACAAAAAAGTGTATTTCAGACGATGTGCTTCCGGTAGTGGCTTTTGTCTTTCTTGTGGAAATCAGATATACCATCCTCGACAGCACAAAATCGGCTCCATCATTTGGAATTTCTCTGAAATGATGGAGCCGACAACTATTTTACCGGTACTATGGCAATGGCTGTTGCTGCTTTGACCATGGAATTGTTATCCCTGACGAGAAAGTCCACCAGCCGGGTGCAAAAAACAAAAATACGCGAAAACTGCAGGAAAGGAAACGCCTGCACAGGGTAATTCTGTTATCCTTTCAGGTATTTTTTAAACCAGTTTCCGATTTCCGTGAGACGGCTGATGCGGTTCTGCGGTTTGCCGATGCGGGAAAGGCCGTGGCTTTCGCCATGGAACAGAGCCAGGCGCGCATCCGTACCATTCATTTTCAGCGCCGTATACATCTGAATGGCGTCGCTCATCCAGCAGCGATAGTCCTCGTCGGACTGAATAAACAGCGTAGGCGTTTTCGCATTCGGCGCGCACTTGAGCGGAGAATGCTCCCATACGCGGTCAAAATCCTGCCAGGGATCGGTCTCCAGCTGAGACATGTTGTGGTTATAGCCAATGTCCGTACAGAGCGACTTGGTCAGGTAGTTGGAGATCGATCTCTGCGACGCCGCTGCGGCAAAGCGGTCTGTATGGCCGATCATCCAGTTGCACATGAAACCGCCGTAGCTGCCGCCGCAAATGCCCACGCGATCTGCATCAATATCCGGATAGCGCTTAAGCACCTCGTCGGTAAACTCCATGAAATCCTGAAAATCGATATACCCCAGCTGACCGGTGATGTTGGCGAAATCTTCTCCTCTTCCGTCTGCGCCGCGGGGATTTGTGTAGAACACAAAGTATCCCTGATTGGCGAGGCACTGCATTTCATGATGGAATATACCGCCGAAAACCACCTTCGGGCCGCCGTGCATTTCAAGAATGGCAGGATATTTTTTACCGGATTCGTAGCCGACCGGCTTGAGTACGAAGCCCTCCAGCTCCACATTGTCGCTGTTGTTAAATGTAAAATACTCGGGTGTAACGACTGAATGGCTCTCCATATACGCCTTATTGAAACAGGTGATGCGCTTTTCATTGCCTGTGGTCAGATTCAAAGACCACATTTCGCCAACTTCCACACCCCGCATAGCGATCATCAGCAACCGGTCGCCAAACAGATCAAAGCAGGTAATCGCGCCGGGCGTATCGCATACGGTCTCAAGGGTTCCTTCTGCATCCATGCGCACAAGCTTCGAATTTCCATAAACCGTCTTTAGGAAATACAGCCATCCGTCTTTATAGACCATATTGTTTCCGCCGCCGTAGCTGCAATCCGTACCGACGGTATTGCCGGGCGCAAAATCACAGAAGGGCAATTCGCGTATTTCATTGTTGACCAGTTCCATGATGTAAAACTGCGGATTGCAGCCCGGGAATTTATAGGTTGTTCCGGTAAAGAACAGCCTGTCGCCGTTCATAAAACAAAGACTTCCGATGCTCATTTTGTCCTGAGGAACAAGCGTACGGGTCTCCCCGGAAGCGATATCATACAGATACAGGCCGGAGCATCTCGGCTTGACATTTTTAAAAGCCGTTGCGCTATATACGGCATAGCGTTTATCCTTCGAAACGCGCAAACCTTCAACCGCCATATCCGGAGGTGTCAGGGGTGTAAGCGTATTCTCCTTTGCATCCAGGATCGAAAGAACATCACGCTGACCGTTTTTGATACCCTTTCCGTCAAACCAGAACGGGATCTCGTCAAAGATATAAAAATCCTTGCCCTGATTTGCTTCGTTCGGTTTTTCCTCCGTTTTGCCGTTCATGGGTTGAGAAGAAAGCACCAAGTATTTGTTGCTGCCGATCGGCTTGATGGATGAAACCTTTTCTTCTGTTTCCAAAAAGAACTCAGCCTCGCCGCCGTCAATGCATATCCTGTACCAGCGCGATCCCTTCTGTTCGGGCTTTTTCTCTCTTGCCGTAGAGAAAACCACTGTGGATTCATCCAGCCAGAAAGCGCCTTTCTCATCACCGCCCGCAGTCAGACGACGAACGGAATCGTCAGCGCAATTCAGCAGCCACAATTCAGACTTATAGCCGTTTTTTTCTTCATCGGCCTGATGCACCGAAAACACCGCATGAGCGCCGTCCGGCGCAAACACTACGTCCGATAGGAAACGGAAGCGGTAAAGATCGCTGTATTCTACTTTATTCATTTCCGCATTCTTCCTTTTTCAGATATTTATCCATCCAGCCAAGAATCTCTTCCATTCGGCGGATACGGTTGCGGGGCTTTCCGGAGCGAGAGAGTTCATGGGTCTCCCCCTTGAAAAGACACAAACGTGCCTCGCAGCCATGCATTTTCAGCGCTGTGAACATGGAAATTCCCTCTACCATCCAGCAGCGGTAATCGCTGTCCGAGTGGATAAACAGCGTAGGCGTATGGCATTGATCCGCATACTTAAGCGGAGAATGCCACCACAGCTTCTCTACATTCTCGCGGGTTTTCGTCGCCTGATTGTTGGGCGTAAAGGACATACCGATATCAGACGTATGCTCAAATGCAATCCAGTTGGAAATGGAGCGCTGGGACGCTGCCGCGGCAAAGCGGTCAGTATGTCCGATGATCCAGTTGGTCATGAATCCTCCGTAGCTGCCGCCGGTAACGCCAACGCGTGCCGGATCAATCTCGGGATACTTTTCCAGCATTTTATCGGTAAAATCCATGATATTCATGTAATCAACTGTGCCGTATTTTCCATTGATATCGCCGAAATCATTGCCCCGGCCATCACTGCCGCGGGGATTGCAGTAGAATACAAAGTAACCGGCATTGGCCCACACCTGCATCTCGTGGTGATAGACATCGCTGAAAACAGTGCGGGGGCCGCCGTGGATGTGCAAAATGGCGGGATATTTCTTTGCAGGATCAAATTGGGTCGGTTTCATCGCCCAGCCGTGAATCTCATATCCGTCACCGGCGGTAAAAGCACAGTATTCCGGCGTAGATACGCTGTGCTGTTTAAGCCATTCGTCGTTAAAGAACGTAACCTGTTCACCGTTCAGATAGAGTTCGGCAAGCTTTCTGCCATACAATCCGCAGACAAGCACATTATCGCCGCTGATATCAAAGCTGTCCAAGGAGCCATCCGGCGTCAGAAGATCGGATACCGTGCCGCTTCCATCTACATACCTGAGATAGCTGTTGTCTCCCACGGTAGTTACAAAGTAGAGCTTATCGCCTACGATTTTCAATCCGCAGCCGCCGCCGAGGCGCGCGTCAGAACCGACGGAACCGTTTCCGATGCTCGCCTCATACGCTGCCAGAAGCTTCATTCCGCTGCCGTCCAGACCCAGCGTATAGAAATCCATGTACTGTCCTTCGCCGAACTTTGCGCCGTCGGATGCGGCAACGATCAGGACATCATCCGTCAGAAACTCTATTGCGCCTGTACGGATTGTGCCCGGCTCCAGTACGCAGATCGTCTCTCCGGATTCAATATCATACAGCCAGATTCCTGGATAGTTCTTCTGATTGCGCACATTTCGCCACTTTATACCCTTGTACAGAAGCTTTGTACCGCGTACTACATAATTCATACAGTCAAACCAGGGCTCGGTGATTGCCTTATGCATTCCGCTTAAGCGGTCGTACAGATAGAGCCTTGAACGCTTTCCGGATGTAAATCCGGCGCCGTTAAACCAGAACGGAGCTTCTTCAATCACTTCGTAAGCAGGCGTTTTCAGCGTTTCCAGCGCCTTTTTGCGCTCTTCCGGGCTCATGCTATCCAGATCGGGCCTGTTGTTGTCAAAGGATGCAGAGACGATGTAGCGGTTTTCATCCACGGGTGTAATCCCTTTTGCGCGGATCGGCAGGCTGAATGCGTGTACAGCTTCGCCGCCGCAGGGAGAAATCTCATACCAGTTCGTCAGTTCTTCGCCTCCCTCCGCCTTTTTCTTCATAGCCGGGTCACGCATAGCGGAAAACAGCAGCTTGCCGTCCTTCGTCCATACATAGCTCTTTCCGTCTCCGCCCGCGGTGAGTCGGCGGCTCTTCTTCTTCGCAACATCCAGAATATACAGATCGCCATTATAGCGGTTATCTTCCAAGGACGCCGTTTGCACCACAAAAGCTGCATATTCGCCGTCCGGAGAGAATCCGGGCGCGCTCACATACTTGAAATCCAGAAAGTCTTTAATTTCGATGTTTTTCATACGTTTCTCCTATATACATTATGAGTTTGTAAAGTAACAGATGCATTATATCACGGAACACAGAAAAAGGGAAGTGTTCATTTTACCGGAATACAGGTGAGTTACTGCATTGGACAGCCTGTGATCCGCGTCAAAAAATCAGTCCCATCATTGAGGATTTCTCCATAATGATGGGGCAAGTTTTATAGTATCGATAATTCCGTTTTCGCTGAAATGCGTATGTACACGTACATCTGCGCTGCTCGGGCCGCTAAAGCAATGGCTGCGTCTGCTTTGATCACGGTTGTTGACCGGGGCGCGATTGCGCTATCTGATCTGACTTTCCAGCTGCCGGAGTCTGCTATTGCATATATTGGTACAGAGCTGATAAAACAGACGCTTGTCAGTGCGGTCGTAGCTGATCGGTGCATCGCTGTTTCCGACGTCTTTAAGCATATCCATTAAGACAGTTTTGCGGATTTCTTCCCATTTTTTGATCTCGATAAACGGCATTTTCGCCATCTGGGAGAGTTTTTCCGCCTTTTCAGCACAACGATATTTGATCATGGACCAGTTTCCGCCCATGCGTCGATCGATATCCCTATACGCACCGTAGAGTGTGTAGGCGGGCATTCCTGTTCCAAACCCGTTGAGATCGACAAATGCGTTGTCGTTATCGGGGTCGAGATTCAGGTTGTATACGCCATAAAGCACCAGCATATCCAGTCTGAGCAGCGTAAGAAACCATGTCAGATTGTTTGCCATGTCCTCGACCGGATCCTTCTGCTCCTTTGTCATGCTGACGGGCGAATCCGATGAAGTGAGTTTCATATTCGGTTCGGATTTACAGACTTCGGTCTGTATTGTATCTCCGCCGCCGGTGTCAAACAATTTCTTTATCTTATCAAACAGTGCCATTAAGCTCAATTCCTCCATCTCGTTGTGCAGAATACAAAAAAAGAGGCTTCCAGTGGAAGCCTCTTGCGAATGTTCAATTATTTCTGCGCTACTTCTACCGCTACAGCAACGGCTACGGTTGCGCCGACCATGGGGTTGTTGCCCATGCCGAGGAAGCCCATCATCTCAACGTGAGCGGGAACGGAGGAGGAGCCTGCGAACTGCGCATCGCCGTGCATGCGGCCCATGGTGTCGGTCAGGCCGTAGGAGGCGGGGCCGGCTGCCATATTGTCGGGATGCAGCGTACGGCCGGTGCCGCCGCCGGAGGCTACGGAGAAGTACTTCTTGCCGGCTTCGATGCGTTCCTTCTTATAGGTGCCGGCTACGGGATGCTGGAAACGGGTGGGGTTGGTGGAGTTGCCGGTGATGGATACGTCTGCGTTCTCGTGCCACATGATGGCTACGCCTTCGCGTACGTCGTCCGCGCCGTAGCAGTTTACCTTTGCACGATCGCCGGTGGAGTAGGGCGTGCGGTTTACGATGGTAAGCGCATGATCTTCCTTAACGTCGGCGGAAAGGTAATCGTACTTAGTCTCAACATAGGTGAAGCCGTTGATGCGGGAAATGATCATTGCGGCGTCCTTGCCAAGGCCGTTCAGGATAACGCGCAGCGGGTTCTTGCGAACCTTGTTGGCGTTCAGAGCAATTTTGATTGCGCCTTCTGCGGCGGCGAAGGACTCGTGGCCTGCGAGGAACGCGAAGCACTCGGTCTCTTCGTCAAGAAGCATTGCGCCCAGGTTGCCGTGGCCGATACCAACCTGACGCTGGTCTGCTACGGAGCCGGGAATGCAGAACGCCTGCAGGCCTTCGCCGATGCACTTTGCGGCTTCGGCAGCGGTCTTTACGTTCTTCTTGAGGGCGATGGCAGCGCCGAGCTCATAGGCCCACTTCGCATTTTCGAAGCAGATGGGCTGGGTGCTCTCTACGATTTTATAAGCGTCAACGCCCTTGGCGTTGTTGTATGCCTGAACTTCTTCGAAGTTCTTGAAGCCGTACTTATCGAGCACGGGCTGAATCTGGGGCATGCGGCCTTCGTAATTTTCAAACAGAGCCATTAATGCGCACCTCCTTATTCTTTGCGCGGGTCAATCCATTTGACCGCGCCGTCTTCGGCCTTAAAGCGACCGTAGGTGCCGATGTTCTTCTCGTAGGCTTCGTTGGGGGATACGCCCTTCTTGATGGCGTCCATCATCTTGCCCAGAGACAGATACTGATATCCGCATACCTGATCGTCCTTATCGAGGGCCATCTTCAGTACGTAGCCTTCGGTCATTTCCAGGTAACGGGTTCCCTTGGCCTTGGTGCCGTACATGGTGCCT
>JAZSRC010000082.1:0-13370 GCA_045538305.1 Clostridia bacterium
ATTCTCGCCCCCAGCTCCGGGGGCAGGGATTTACTTATGCGGCCTCGTTATTTTCCGTAGGCTGCGTCTCTTCCTCAGCCGTTTCCTCTGTGGTTTCCTCTTCTACTTCGTAGTCCTCATAGTAATAATCATCGTAATCGTAATAGTCATCGGCATAATCATCCCCATATATATAACCGTAATCACCGGAATCTGTGCCGTACAGGTAACCATAAATGTTTGCGTATGCCATTGCATTATTGATGAGTTCATCTGTCAGCCAGCCTTCATCAAAGGATCCGACCATGAATTTCGACGTATTCCATGTGCCGGTATTGCTGCTGCTTGCCTTAAGCTCCTTGATATTCCCATTTTCATCGTAATAACGGAGAAGCAGATAGTTGCCCCATCCGGTCTTGCCTACGAATTCTACGACCGACTCATCATATTTGGCTAGTATTGTCTTCGATTCAACGCTATCCTTATCCGCAAGTGCAAGCGTAATCTCCTGAATCTGTTCGGGAGTCAGGTTAATATTTGCATCTGCGTAGCTGTCACCCGAAATGGCGTTGATCATCAGCGGATCGGTCTGGTATGCATCAAGGATATCGCAAATCATGGGATCGGCCTTATCGTAGGCGCATATGGCTTCATATGCGGCATATTCTACAAACGTTTTATAAGTAGTGGACGGCAGGCTGGATATAAAACTGCTGGTAGTGGTTTCACGCTCCGTAATATATCCGAACGGGAAATAACCCTTTTCAATAATGATTATCGTTGTTGCATCTGCAAGGGAAGAAGCAATCAACTCATTGTTCAGCCCATTTATCATTATCGCGGGTTCAAGCTTTACGCTGTAGCCATATTCCGGCAGCTTTTTCGCATCAAGCAGCGTTTCAAGCAAGCCTTCCGCTGCGTTCACATATGATACAGTACCCTTCAGGCTCGGTTCCGCCTCCGAACGGGAGAATACGAGTATGCTGCTGTAATTGGGGTAGTTTCCGCTCTGATTGTTCTGGGCGTCAAGAATCTGATACGGAGCAAGGTCCACGCTGACAGTTACACCATCCGGATACACCTGGCCAATATCCGTTCCGTCCGCAATGAGAAGGTTGCAGTAATACAGCTGCGTATCAACGTCCGTCATATAGCTGCCATATACAGAATAGGCTTTTACAGCTTCGTCAGTCGTCAGATTCTCTGCATCCGACTTGGCCATTGCATAGAAATAATCAGCGATCTTATTTCCGGAAATTCCCATCAGCGCCACGGGCACTTCATCCCTGCGGCCCAGCGAAATAAGCAGATCGGCTTTTTCAATTGCGGTTTCGCAGGCTTTTTCGTTGTTGAGCGCCAGTTTATACGTTTCTATAATCTGATCCAGTGTGTTAAGCGCATCATCCCAGTACTCCGTCTCAATCCTGAGTTCTGCCTTTTCCCTTAAAACTACAACGGCTTCGTCATACTTTTCGGCAAGGCGATACTGCTGTGCAGCGCCGTCATAATCAAACTTGGCATGCAGACTTGCGGCATACTGCGCATGAGCGGCTAAAGTTGCTTCATTCAATTCGGCCATCTTTTCGTCGCTGAGCATCTCTGCGAAAGTTTCCTTCATCTGATTCAGCACGTTGATAGCCTCGTCCCAGCTTTCCGCCTGCTTCGCAATCTCCGCCTTTTCCGTAAGAACTGCAATTGCGTCGTCGTGTTTTTCAGCCAGGCGATACTGCTCCGCAGCGCCGTCATAGTCCTTTCCGGCATAGAGGCTTTCAGCATACAGTATACGCGTTGAAATGATTTCCTCATTCATATTGTACTTATCGTACACGGTAAGAGCATTGGCATAATCTTCGCGGGCTACATAGGCCTCGGCAAGCTTCAGGTTCGCCTGCTTTTCCTTTTCGGAATCGCTGCCCTTGTAGGCCTTCGCAGCGGCTTCATAATCGCCTTCCTCAAAGAGCTTATCGCCAAACCTGATGTAAGTCTTTTTTACAAGCTGACGTTCATCCAACATTTCGTACTGCTCGATCGCCTTTTCAAAATCGCCGGCGTCAATCGCCTGCTGGGCGATTTCGTATCGGCATTGCTCCAGCGCAGCCTTTGCTTTTTTACCAAAAAACATGTTGTCTTCTGCTTCCAGATATTTGGCTACCGCCGCTTCGTAGTCTCCGGCTGCTACAAGTTCATTTGCCTCATAAACCGGAATATACGAAATAACAATCCATGCTGCAACCGCAAGAATTACCAGAATTACGAGAATACTCTTAATTCTCCTGGACTTTTCCATGCTGCTTTTCCCCTTTCATTCGCCGCCTATCGTCAAAAAAACGTATGTTATGTTGTTTTTTTGTTATCAGTATTATACCCTCACCGTAACACAATGTCTACCGCTCATTTGGGAATTATCGGAATATTTACAGGCGCCACGATGCGCAAACCGCATCGTGGCGTCGATTGTGTAAAATATACTCCCGGAAAACAGCTACTTCAGTTCTTTTCTGAGTAGCTTCCCGTTATAGCTTCGCGGAATTTTTTCGATTTCCACGATAAATACCGGCACCTTATACGGCTCAAGACTGGCCGTCAAAAATCTCCGGATTTCAGCCGAATCAAACTGACATCCCTTCCTTATCTCCACAAACAGCTTCGGTACAAAGCCCTTCATGGGATCAGGAACGGGGATAACGCCGCAATCCGCCACAACCGGCAGCTTTCGGGCTGCATTTTCAATCTCCTCCGGCGAAACCTTATTGCCGCCGACATTAATAACATCGTTTTTTCGACCCAGCAGAATAATTTCGCCATCTTCGTCAAAATAGGCGATATCATTGGAATATATCGCACCGTTAAACAGAACGCGGTCGGTTTCTTCCGAATCCTGCCAATATCCGAGCATGTTCATCGCGCCTCGGCTGGCAAGAAGTCCTGCATGATCCTTGTCCGACGCAATCTCGTTTCTGTCGTCGTCCACAATGAAAATATCCGCGTTATGCGTGGTTTTTCCTACACAGTTCTTCTTATCGCCCGGAATATTAAAGTTATAAATGCTGATACAGCCGCTTTCCGTGCTGCCGTAAAAGTTATACAGCCGGGTATCGGGCAAAAGCGCGCAGATTTTTTCCTTATCGGCCTCCATCATCGGAGCGGCGCCGAACTGGATATATCGAATAACATTTCTGTAAGCGGCAAGCTTATCGCGTGAAAGCTTCAGAATAACAGAAAGAGCCGCAGGTACAAGATCGATGGAGTTCACACCATAAACATCCATCGCTTCAAAAAAGCGTTTCATATTCATGACGCTGCCAAGCAATATCACGCTCGCGCCCATATACATATTGGCGTAGTACCTTCTTAAGCCATGCGAATGGTTCATAGGCGAAGGAATCAGTTCCACATTATCCCTCTCCATCAAAACGCCGTGGATAACGTTTTCCGCAAGAGCAATATTATTTCCATTGGTAATCACAATGCCCTTTTCGCGCCCGGTGGTTCCGGTGCTGAACAGAATTTCGGAAACGGCATCCGAAGCCGGAAGGACGTAAAACTGATACGTTTCGGCGGCGTCCAGAAGCGGAATCAGCGTTTGATAACTGTAAGCCCGGATCCCCTCGTGTTGAACATCCTTTACCGTAATCACAGCCTTTGCCTGTGCCCGTTCGGCAAAGGAAAGGATTTTCTCCTGAGCACAGTTATGCTCAACCGGAACAAAGATCGCGCCCAATAGCTGAAGCGCAAGACCAATGGCAAGGTAATCAATCGTCTGACAGGCTTCAACAACCACACGGTCGCCCGTAACGATTCCTTCCTTTGTGAATCCGCCGGCAAACCGCTTGATTTTATCGGCATAATCGGAATAGGTCACAAAACCGGAATCATCTGCAAGGCACAGCTTGTCCGGCATAATCTGTTGATAGCGGAGCACTGCCTCCACAATGGATTTCATGGTGCTTTCTCCCTTCGAAGGTGATCAGATTGTAGAAAACGCCGGCCAGAATTCCATAAGCAGCCAGCCTGCAACGCTCATCAGAATCATGACGACAATGGTAATCGGTACGCCCTTTCTGAGCATATATCTGGGTTCAAGGCCATAGCCAACGGGAATTGCACGTATGGACGTAGGCAGCATGTAGGAAAGATTCACGCCGATGGACGCAATATAAATATACGGAATGGGATTTTCGCCGATACCCTCCACGATACCTATAACAATCGGCATAGCGACAGCAGCGGTTGCGGTGTTGCTGGTAACATCCGAAAGGAGCACCGTCAGAACGATAATGGCAAGCACGGTTACAAAACCGCCCGTAAGATTGGTGGCGGCAACCGCAGCTCCGATATCCTTGGCTGCGCCGCTTTCATTCACAAGCGTTCCCAGCGCAAGGCCGCCCGCAAACACGTACATCAGCTCCCAGCCGATTTTACGCTGCGCTGATTTCCAGATCATGAGTCTCGTACCGTCCTCGCGATTGATCAGGAACGAAATGACGGCGCAGATGATAAACACATAGGCGGGCTTCAGGCCCGGAAGATACGCCTGATAGAACTGTCGGGTAAACGAAAGCACCGTAGCCACAAGGAAAAGCACCAAAGAGGCAATTTCCTTTTTCGTCATTTTGGGAAGGCTGCGGCTTTGCTGCTGGAAGTATTCCTTCGAACCGCCAAGCTCTTCATTCTTCTTGACGCCGATCATCAGCATGGCAACATTGCTGACGATCAGTATCACAATGATCGGGAGGAATCGTACAACCCATGAGGTGTACATGTACTCCTGCCCAGTAACCTTCTGAAGATAATCCACCGTGACAAGGTTCATCGCTCCGCCAAGAGGAGACGCCAAACCGCCGACGCCGGTTGCATAGGCAATCGTCAGAAGGATCAGCGAACCGATACGGCTTTTGGAAATATCATTTTCTCCTACATACTTCAGCATGGAAACCGCAATCGGCGTAATGGCTGCGCATACAACGGCGTTGGGAAGCACAGCGGAAAGGCCTGCGCAAAGCAGAAACCAGAAAACAATCTGGTGGCGAACCTTGCTTCCAACAAGCGACAAAAACATTGCTGCGATGCGCCTGTCAAGCCCCGTCTCTTCCCAAGAAACCGTAAGAATCGACGCACCCAAAAGAAGCAGTATCGTTTCGGATGCATAATTGGCGATAACTTTGGACATATCTGCCATGGAGAACACGGCGTTCAGCGCAATCGGCAAAAGCGCCGTTACCGCAAAATCCACAGGCGCCGTAATCCACCAATAGGCCATCCAGGCTACGCTTCCAATTGCTGCGCGGGCGGAGGACGAAGTAAACAGACTTTCCGGCAGACAGAATGCACAAAGCGCAAACAGCGCCGGACCAACCAGAAGATTTATGAGTCTTTTTCCGTTTTTCATTTAAGCTCCTCGACCATTTCCCACATGGTCTCAATCGATTCAAAATAGGAGGGCTGAATGTATTCCATGGTTACGGAGATGTCAAATGCATCCTCCAGCGCCGCGATAATGGCGACAACCGCCATGGAATCAAGAATCCCGTCGGTCATAAGCTGCTTCTCTTTATCAAAATCGATGTCAGGGTAGTTTTCCATCAGTATCTTCTTCAGCTGGTCCATGTGTGTTCACTCCTTAATAATCAGAATTGTTCATATATAAAGCTTCCAGCGCCAGCTCCTGGGCCGTACACGCCAAATATGATTACCGCAAATATGCCCGCAAAAAGAATCGCCCAGCGGACGGCAATGGGTCTTTCCGAAAGCCATTTCCGAACGTGCATTTTTTCTTCCATGATATCCGCCGTCAGGAGAACCAGTACAGAAACCACGCCAACAATAACCTTTGCAATATCAACGCCGTAGCCGACGGGCGGATTCAAAAGCGCATTAACAGAAAACGCCGGCTTCAGCATCCGGGCAAAAACGCCGAACGACTCCCCGATCGAATCGGCTCTGAAGAACACGCGGCCGACACAGCACAGGAAAAACGTACGCGCCATCTGCCAGAGCTTCCAAAACTTGGAATCCGTTTTGATATGAAGCGCACGGTTTACGCGTTCAAATACCGGTTCAAACACCTGGCTTCCGATCAGAAGCGCTGCATGGAAAAGTCCCCATGCCACAAATTTCCAAGCTGCTCCGTGCCAGATTCCCGTAATCAGCCATACAACAAGCACCGGAAAGCAGGAAGCAAACAGGGAGGATGCGCGCTTCATGCCGCGCCCGGCAAAAAAGCTTTTTCCCTTTTTGGAAAGTCCGCCCAGCGACACCGGGTAATACACGTAATCTTTAAACCATTCCTGAAGCGAAATATGCCACCTGCGCCAGAATTCTGCCATGGTTTTTGAAAAATACGGATGGTTGAAATTCCTGCGCATGCGAATGCCCAGCATTTCGGAAACGCCGGAAACAATATCGATACAGCCGGAAAAATCCGCATAGATCTGTATGGAATAGGCTACTATGGCAAAAATCATGACAAAGCCGGCAAACGTCTCGTAATTGGCAAACGCCTGATCCACAAACAAACCCAGGATATTGGCTACAACCAGCTTTTTGAAAAAGCCCCACAGCATCAGCTGCGCACCGAACGTCAGGTTTTGATAGCAGAAGGAAACCGGCTCCTTCAATTGGTCCCTGAACTCGCCAAAGCGGTCAATCGGCCCTTGAACGATATGCGGAAAATACGAAAGATACACCGCATATGTAAGAAAGCTTTTTTCCGCCTTATAACGCTTCCAGTATACGTCCAGCACATAGCTGATCGCCATAAAGGTATAAAACGAAATTCCCACGGGCAATATCATCCGGAATAAAGGGATCTGACCGCTTCCAAACAGGGTAAGTACGCCGTTTACGTTTTCAACCAGAAACAGCGCATACTTACAAACGACCAAAAGACCCAGCGCAATTGCCATTCCCATAAGAAGCACGCGCTTGGCATGCTTTTTCGAAAGCTGTCGGATTTCCTTTTTTTCGGCTGAATCCGCAGCGGTTTTCAGCTTTTCATCCGCTTTTTGATAAATGCTTCCGATTTTCTTGCCCGCCAAAAAGGTAGCGCCCATTGTTACCGCCAGAAACGGCAGATATTTTGCGCCGTTCAGCGCATAAAACACCAGGTTGGCAAGCGCCAGCACATACTTCTGATACCTGGGCTTTATAAGGTAATAGGCAAGAAGTACGATCCCTGTGAAAATCAGAAACGTAAACGATTGATAGCTCATAAGAACATCCTTCTATTCAGAAATACTGCCGTCTACAATTCTACGCGAATGCCTTTGTAGGAAAAATTACCATAAAACATTTTGCCGTTTTCCTCATAAACCGGAACGACCGTGTAAAAATACCGACTTCCCTTTTGAATGCCGAAAATGCTGAAGCGCGTTTCACTTTGCATGTCGGAAACCCTCTCCCATGCGCCGTCGTTTCCCGTTTTTCGGTATATAATATATCCTTCTGCGCCCGACACGGCTTCCCACTGAAGGTACCCCTGTGCGCCGTCCTTTTCTTCCCGAATGGCAGTCAGGTTCATCGGGGCTTCAAGGGAATAGTCCCGCGCTTTCACATCAAGCTCAAAGTCCGGTACATACGTTTTCACCATGGCCGCATAGGTTTCTGCCGCCTGATTCCAGCTTTCCTCATCTACCGTTACGGGCAAGCCGGAAATATCGTAATTGGCTTGAATATAATCCGTCAGGTAGGAAGTAAACTTGATTGCACCATGTATATTCGTATGCTTTCTGTTGTAATAATCATTTGAAAGAGAAAGCCCGATATCATCCCATTGCTCCTGAAGGCGCAAAACGCTAAAGCCTCGATTCTCAATGAGATCGTTCATGGAATTGATTCGTCCCATCGTTCCCTCGTCAATTTCAGCACGGGGAACATTTACAAACAATACCTTTACGTTTTCCTTTTCCAGATAATCCAGCAGGTTGTTTGCGCTTTCTATCAGGTAATCCGGAAGCTCCTCGCACGATTCGCACGTCATGTATATATCGGATATATTCGTTTCCTTATTAAGATAGGTGCTGTAATGGCTTGCACCCTTCACGCCATCGTCCTGAGGCCTCAATCCGTTTAATATTATGTTTCCCCAGAATTCGCGGATTCTGATCCAGGGGAAGCGGAACTCCAGCTTATCCACGGCGGAATAGCCAAGCTGATCGGAAAGCTTTTCGATCAGCTGCTCCCGTATTTCGGAATCCGGCATATAGGAAATCAGGCCATGAATTGTTTCGGCATCCAGATCATCGCGTTCTACGGAATTGGTGTTGATGATATAAAGCGCGTCGGGCTGCGTTTTACGCGCCTCCCGGACAATAAGTTCTATAGCGCTGAACGGCATGGAACCGCAGGAGTATGTGCGTATGGCCATACCGCTTTCATTCCACGCAAAGATGGGGTTAAAAAACGCATAGCAATCGCTGGAACCGATATACACGCCATGAAGTCCGTCTTCCTTCTCGTCATAAAACCCACCGATCATCTGATAAATCCTATGATCCGGATGATAGGAAAACACAAACATCATCAGCACAAACAAAACGACAAATATGCCGATAAACACACAAACTTTGACGGCATTCCTGTTTCTGGTAATCATATTCCATCCTCATATAGAAAAATACGCTTCCGATATAGTTCCAGTGTATATTATACTATAAATGGAACGCTCGTCAATCCTTACATTTTATCGTCATACCAAAAAATCTGTAAACATTTCCCCCATAACCGCATTGGCACACTTAGGTAAACAGTTTGTCGGAAAAATGTCATCATCGCACCCCGCAAAAATCGCGCTTCACCCCCGCCAGATGCTTGCAGATTCCATTCGTCAATGCTATAATATTTCGGTTATATTTATTTGTCAGCACACCTGATCCGCAATTGATGTGAGGTTATTCTCCGTGAAAAACTATAAGGAACTGATTTCAGCAAGCACTGTCAGCTATCTGGCCAAGCAATTTCCAGACCTTGCGCCTGCATGGATTGACGCTTTTCCCAATGAGGTGGATCGCCTGATCGAAAAATGGCAGCTTTCACCGTTTGGCCACGAGGGAAACTCGCGATTCGGAACCATTATCTACGCAAACAGCCATATGTACGGCGATGTTGCAGTAAAAATTATTCCGAACTTTTCAAGCCGTCTGAAAAGTGAAATTCTGTGCTACCGCTCACTCCCCTATAAAGAGATGTGCGCACTGTACGATGTGGACGAATCATTTGGCGCGCTTTTGCTGAAATATATCCCTGAAACCACCCCGCGCGACAAGCAACGCGAGGAACAGGTATTTTTGTCCCTTTACGAGCAAAAAAGGGAAGCTGCAAATCAGGATCGCTTCCTGCCCCTGTATGAAGATGTCTTCTCAGAGGTATCCAGGAATGCAGTGAGGGAAATACGTCTGGCAAAGGACGAAAGCCTGGTTCACCTTCTTTCCTCCATTCAAAAATCTGAAGAGGGGCTTAACGACTTTCTAAACGACAAGCGGTATATAATACATGGGGACGCGCACGAATACAATATGCTGCACGAATGCGCCGGTTGCGTGCTGATCGATCCGTTAGGCTATATCGCGCCTTTTGAGTTTGAACGTTCCAGATATCTGGGAACCGCAATGAAGCATACCGAAATGGATAACGACGCGTTTTTTGCACTCACCGCGCGCATGCTTCCAAAAGGCGAGCGCATGAAAAAGCAGCTGACTGCCTTTGCCATTGATACCACGCTTCGCGCATGCAACACGTTTATTGAAGGCAATACCTACGAAGAAATCTGCTTTGCCGTCGACTGGGCAAAGCGCGCTTGGAACTACGCTGCGGCCTATGACTGTTGACATAAATCAGGGAGGAAATCCGCATGTCTATCCGGGATTCCATACAGCGGATGCGCTCAGACATTCGCTCCGCCTATAAAAGCGAAGATACCGAGGAATTCTTCGACCGGATCTTTACAAAACCGCTGGGCTATCTGTGGGCTCGCTTTTTTATGAAAATCGGCTGGTCGCCGAACATGGTAACACTGCTCAGCATGGCCATTGGCTTTACGGGCGGTCTGCTTTTCTATCCGGAGAATTTCAAAATCAACCTCATCGGCGTGCTGCTGGTTGTATGCGCCAATATTCTGGATTCTACCGACGGTCAGATGGCGCGGCTTACGGGCAACAAATCCACGCTCGGCCGCATACTGGACGGCCTTTCTACCGGCGTATGGTACGTTTCCATTTATTCCGCACTGTGTCTACGGCTGATGGACAATCCGATCCCCTTCGCCGGCGGCCGTACCTGGGGCGGGCTGATTTGGATTATTGCGCTGATTTGCGCGTTTCTCGGACACGAAAGACAGTGCATGATCGCAGATTATTACAGAAATATTCATCTTTTTTTCCTGAAAGGAAAAAGCGCAAGCGAACTGGACTCCTCGCAGGAAATTGCCAGAACCCGCGCAAAGCTTCCGTGGAAGGGCGCAAGGTTCCAAAAAACATATATGTTTTATTACGGTCTGTACACCTATCTGCAGGAGCTTTCCACCCCCAATTTTCAGCGGCTGAAGCAGGCTATGGAAAAGGCGGACCCGGATACGGCGGACGCAGCCCGAAAGGACTATCTGGAAAAGAGCCGTAAATACATTCAGCTGACAAATATTCTGACCTTTAACGCCAGAGCGTACACGCTATTCGGCTGCGTGCTGATAGGCGCGCCGCTGATTTACTTCCCCATCGAGCTGATTGTTTTCGGATTCCTTTTCAGGTATATGACCACCCATTACGAAGCCATCGCGGAAAGTGTTATCGTCGATCACCGGCTGCTGGGCAGCGAAACCCCCGTTGAAAAGAAAAAACGCTATCCTTCGGTATTTTTCTGTATCGGCATCATCGGCATTTTGCTGATGCTGTACAAAACGGATCTGAGCAGGATTGATTGGACGAATGTGCTGAAATCCATGCCGATATGGCTTCCTTCATTAATACTGCTGTGGGCTTTCATCTATGCCATTCATACGGCCGCCTATCTGTTCATTATGGGAAAGGACAGAAAACAGGTCAGCTTTGCCCATATGTTCAAGGTCGTGATTTCCGGCTTTGCGCTGAACCATGTAACGCCCGTAGGCATGATCGGCGGCGAACCGTACCGGATTATGGAGCTTAAGCCCATGATCGGCGCAGAAAAAGCCACTGCAACCACACTCACCTTCACCGTCCTTCACACCTTCTCACATTTGATGTTCTGGCTGACGAGCGCGATACTGTACCTGATCTGCTTTGCATTTTCGCAAAGCATTCTGATCGCCGTCATCGACGTACTGGTTCTTATCGCAGCAAGTTATGCCTGTTACACGTTTTTCAGAAGCGGAAAGCGCGGCCTGGCCATGCCGGTCTTGACAGCGCTTTCAAAACTTCCCCTGCTTGGAAGGTATTTTCTTAGCGTTATTGAGAACCATAAAGAGAGCATTGATACCGTAGATCGCGAAATGATGGCGTTTCACACACGCCGAAAGGATTTCTGGGCAACAATCCTGCTGGAATACGGCGCAAGGCTTCTGGAGGGTGTCGAGTTTTATATCATCTTCAAGATCCTCGGCGCGGACATTTCCTACCCGGAGTGCGTGGTAGCACTCGGCTGCGCATCGTTGATCGGCAATCTGATATTCTTCATTCCCATGCAAGTTGGCGCAAGGGAGTTTGGTCTGGCGCTAAGCCTCGGCTGGACGGGTATGGCAACCTCCTTCGGCGTAACGGCGTCCCTGCTCGCGCGTATCCGCGAAATATTCTATGTGGCACTTGGCGTGGGCGCAATGCTGATTAAAGGTGGTACGCGGCCAAAGCCTGAAACGACAACGGAGAGCGAAACGGAAAGCGAACCTTCAAACGCCGAAACTGTTGAAACACCTGCGGAAAACGCAGAGAATCTCCCGTCTTCCGAAAGCACAGAACCCGTACTTAAAGCAGACGAACCTGCAAACAAGGAGGCGGATTCATGAACGCCTGCCTGATCCTTTCCGGCGGAAGCGGGCAGCGCTTTCATAGCAGCCTGCCCAAGCAGTATCATAAGATCCTGGGCAAAATGGTGATTGAGTACGTTATCGAAGCCGCGATGACTGCCAAAACAATCGATACCATCATTGTAGCCGGTGCTGCATGCGCCCCCCTTTCACATTTGAAGCAAAAATATCCGATTCAAATTGCACCCGGCGGCAGCACGCGGAACGAAACCCTTTGTAACGGACTTACGCTTCTGAATACCATGGAAACCGAACGCGTAATCATTATGGATGCGGTTCGCCCGCTGGTAACAGGCGAATTGATAGACGAATACATGCGCCTGATTGAATCGGGATATCACGCCGTAACCACGGCGCAACCCATTACGGACAGCCTCGGATGTCATGATTTGCATACAGTGGACCGAAGCCGTTACTATCTGATGCAATCGCCGGAAGCCTATGATTTTCCGCTGCTGTTTAAGCATTTTGATAAAAACAGCCGCCTCACAGAGGTCGCTCACCAGCTGCCGGAGAATATCCATCTCAAGCTGTATTATGATTTTCCGGAGAATCCCAAGCTCACCTATCCCTGGGAAAAGCCCTATATCGCTTCGGCAATCAGGGCAAGGAGGCAGAAAAAATGAAAAGGGACGCATTGGTTGTATCGGTGCGCGGCAAACTAATGGCGGAGATTACGCGAACGGAAGCCTGCGGCGATTGCAGGGCTTGTCAGATGGGTCAAAAGGCCATTATGCACTATCCGCTCCCCAAGGGCGATTACAAGCCCGGCGATATCGTTTCTCTCGAAATCAACGACAATGTACTGTCCCGGGCAACTGTCATCGCATACGGAATTCCGCTGTCTGCGCTGTTGATCGGTTTATGTGCGGGCTTTATGGCGTTTGAAGCCGAATGGGCGCAGGCCCTTACGGCGCTCATCTCGCTTACCGCCGCCGGCCTGTATATTTTCTTCACTGAAAAGAAGCGCCGCGAAAAGGGATCGTTCACCTGCCGCGCAAGCAAAAATATCGACCAATAGGAGGATATACTATGGAAGTTTTCACCATTGAAACGCTTCGTCCGGAAGCCATGCCGGGCTTGACACTTGTGGATTTCTGGGCGCCGTGGTGCGGACCCTGCCGCATGGCGGCTCCGATTCTGGAGGCGCTGAGCGAAGAATATGCCGGCAAGGTGCGCTTCGGAAAAATCAACATTGACGAATACCCCGACGCAGCCGTCAATTTCGGCGTTATGAGCATTCCGACGCTGATCCTGTTTAAAGACGGAAAAGAAGCCCAGCGCTTGATCGGAATGCAGGGAAAGCCTGCCTTCAAGGCACTTCTTGACAAGCATCTGGTATAAAATCCGCATCGTACAAAAAGCGCTGGTTCCGGCACAATTTACTTCCCGCCCGGGGGCT
>JAZSRC010000038.1:0-32307 GCA_045538305.1 Clostridia bacterium
AAGTTGCTTTCTTCATCGTGGGTGCCTCCTGTCATTTGATGAGTCAGTGTTATCAGAGACACCCTCAAAAGACAAGCTCACTTTGAACTTTTCTTTTAAGAAATCACGCACGGAAAACCGGCCTCGCTGGCCGGTTGCCGCTTTACAGCTTGCGGATGATGTCAACGCCGTACACTGCGCCGAGGCTGGAGCCGTTATCCCATGCGATGTGGATGGTGGCCATATCGTCTACAGCCTTGACCGTACCTTTGAGGCCCGGCTCCATGTAACGGTAAGGATCATC
The DNA here is from genome assembly GCA_045538305.1 of Clostridia bacterium. Taxonomy (GTDB): domain Bacteria; phylum Bacillota; class Clostridia; order Christensenellales; family Aristaeellaceae; genus SFHK01. The sequence continues at coordinate 284 of JAZSRC010000038.1, forward strand.
CATAGAAACCAGTTCTACACGGGTGCCTGCCGGGTAGATCGCCCGGAGTTCCTTGACCAATTCGCGGTTCATACGCCCACCTCCATCAGTACTCGCTGGGGAAAAGCAGCGTCGTTGCGCTCCTGTCCCATTCGGTAATGATCCAGAGCTTCCAGTCCGGATGATCCGGGTGGTCATATACCGCGAGAATACGGTCATCGCCATTGGCAACGGCGCTGTCGTTCTGCGCCTTATCGCTCTGGCAAGTATCGCCCCAATCGCAGCGGCGGTACTTGAGGAAGGCGCTCTGAGCGAAATGGTTGAAGTCGGGATTCTCCTGCATGAGATCGTGTACACCGCGCGTAGCCACCAACTGGCCGATGGTAAAAGACTTTTTCATGATTACTGCCTCCTTCTTTATACGCCTTTCGGCTGAGTGAGTGTTACCATAGCAACCTATATAAAGAAAGGCTTTTCTGGTCTTTTTACCATCTGGCTGAACTTAACTTTCAACCTTTTCAGCGGTTTCACCGGTGAATTGTTCCCACCGGCGCACGATCAGGTCGCAGTGCATCGGGTCGGATTCAATAGCCCGACAGCGTCTGCCAGACTGCTCGCAAGCAATCAGCGTGGTGCCGAGATTGGCGAAGGGATCAAGCACGATGCCATGCAGGTCGGCGTGCATTTTAAGGCATCGCCACGGGAGTTCCACCGGTGTCTGCCGCTGTCCATCCGCACCCTTTCGCATGGCGGCAATTTCCCACACACCAGCATAGCCCCATTTGCGCCGTTCCTCGCGGGACAGGCGACGGACAAACTGGAAGGAATGCGCCGCGAAGGCAGACACCCAAGAATACTCCTGATCGTTGTAGCCCTCGGTTTCCTGTCCAGCGAAGGCGGTCACATAGTCGTATTGCGCCGTGGGCTTATTGGAAGAAGCCTGCAGCGCACCCGCCGAAGGAACATTGCCGCTCATTTTCCAGACGCGAATCCAGAGCGGGCGGAAATTCTCGTCCGCAAACAGCTTCATGGAGTGCATGGAAAGTGGCTCAATGAACTGGCTGCCGGTCTTGGCAAGATCGCTGGTCTGCCAGCAGATGATCCCGGCATACTGCGTGAGCAGCCGTATCACAGCAGCCATTCTTTCCAGCCAGGGATCAATGCCGTCCTTGGCGTATGCCTTGGAATCGACAGGCGGCGACGTGATGGCGCACTGGGCAGCATCATTACCGAGCAGCTGGGCGTAGGTATCCGCGCTGGCCGGGTCGCCGCAAATCAGGAAGTGATCGCCCAGACGCCACATATCGCCGGGCTGGGATACCGGGCCGCCTGCATCGGAAATTTTCTTCTTTTCGGTATCGGCGTCGAAATCATCCTCAACGGCCTCGTGGGAATAGAAGCGGTTCAGCAGCGCATCTACCTCGTCCGCATCAAAGCCGGTCAGGGATACATCGAAGGACTCAGCATCGAAGTCAGCCATGATGGCAGCCAGCTTCGTTTCGTCCCATTCGCCGCTGATCTTGTTGAGAGCAATATTGAGCGCCTTCTCGCGCTGGAGGTCGAGATCAACCACCACGCAGTCAATTTCTGTGACGCCCATATCCAGAAGTACCTTAAGGCGCTGGTGGGCGCCGACCACATTGCCGGTCTGGCGGTTCCAGATGACAGGCTCTACGAAACCGAACTCCGCAATGGATCGCTTGAGCTTTTCGTATTCCTTGTCACCGGGTTTGAGGTCTTTCCTCGGATTGTACGCTGCCGGGTTCAGCCGAGCGGCGGGGATTTTCTGAATGTCCATGATCTTCTCCTGTATCATAGTTCTCATAAGGGACGCCGATATAGTCCAGCACTTGCCGCATTCCAAGCCCACCGGCTTCCCAGTCCCGCAGGCAATAACGCCACAGCTTCGGATGGGTTTTCTGAAGCTGCTGGAAGCGGGTTGGTTCAGCATCGAAATGAGCGCCAAAAAGGCAAAAGACGCAGCCGGTACGAGCATAGCCCATGTCATAAATTTTGCAGTACGGCACGTTGTATTTGTGAATGTAGGCCCACACGTCATCTTCCAGCCAGAAAGCCATAGGCGTTGAGATGGGCCTCTTTGCGTCGAAGGCATTGCAGCCAGTCTTGAGCCATTGCTGGGTACGCAGCTTGGATTCCTGCGCCATGGTGGCGATGATGGGGACACGCCCGGTTTCCTCGGCGTATTTCTTCATGGGCTTTTTCTTCATTTCGTTGCAGCAGCCCGCACCGATCTTGAAGGGAGCGCCCAGCATATACTGCCATTGCTCGGACAGATGAAAGCGGCTGGTGCCGCCGTTGCGCCGGATGCCGTGAATCTTCTCCAGCATTTCGGCAGGGTTACCGCGCTGGATTCGCTCAATCCATTCGGCCTGCTCTTTGCCGATGACGGGATAGCCGCACTTCTCAATGACCTTTCGGAACGTCATGTCCGGCCTGATCCACGTTACATTGGGTGTGGATTTGACGAACTCCCGTATTTCCGGGAATTCAAGGCCGGTGTCCGAAAAGACGGCTGGCACATCCGGGTACATCTGCCGGACAATATGCAAAAGGACGGTTGAGTCCTTGCCTCCCGAAAAGGAAACATAGACCTCGCCGTCCCAGTGTTCATACCACTCTCGGATGCGCTGCTGCGTCATCGCTATCTTAGCCTCCAGCGGGAGGCTTTGCTTTTGCTGTAATTGCCAGAGTTCCATAGGCACCTCGATTCAAATGGAGCGCGGAGGATGGTGTCGCACCTCCGATTCCCACCGGGATTGGTGGGCGGTTTACTGTTAGCCTATCCGCGCATGAAAAAACGCCGGGATCATTCCGGCGTGGTGATGGCGTGACGTTCCGCCTGCGTGATCTTCTCGCCCTTGTACATTCCGGCCCCAAGCTCGTCGATCTTAGAGAACGGGATTTCCGGGACGGTCAGGCGTTTGCGGGCCTTGGGATCAATAAAGTACATATACCGAAGCTGGAAGCCGGGAATCGGCTTCGCGCCTACATAGTCCAGATACTTATTGAAATTGTAGGTGCCGCCAGTCACATCGAAGAAGGTAAGGCCGCCCAGTTCTTTGCGCGGCGTAGTGGGATTGCTGGCCAGCGTCATCTTATGGATGCGTGTGCCATCCGGCAGCTCGGCAAGGTTCAAATTTTCCTTGATGCCGGTGAGAACGAAATTGCTGGCTCGATAGATGGTGCCGTCGCCGCAGGAACAGGCGTCTGCAAAGGAGATAATCCACTTCACCTGCGGGGCGTACTTTTTGAGCAGCTTGATACTCATGGAAATAGCCCGGCTCTCGCTGTTGCGCGGCAGCACGGAGTCAAACGCCATGCGGTTCAGTTCCAGAAATTCATTCCAGCCGGTTCCCTCCACCAGACCGATAATCTTGCTCTTATCCAGCGACGGGCCGTAGCTCATGACGCCATGCAGCTGGCCGTCGAGGAATACGCCGAAGTGAAGCTTCGAATTATTCACGACCTTGCCGCTGTAATGGTGGGCCTTTATGAACGGGTTGGCGATGCTGGAGGGAATCACCTTCATAACAATTTCTTTTGCACGGCCCATTGTCTCACCACCTCATACAGACCATTGCCGTTGTGGTTTTCGTTGGTGAACGTCTCCGTCACGGCCTTCTGGTCATACACATACTTGATTGCCGCCAGAATGAGCTTTGCCTGCTCGTCATGGACGGTAATGGAAATCTGCTGGAAGGGCTTTTTCTCGCCATCATCCAGCGTGAAGTTCTCGGAGAAATCATCATCCGAAATCACTTCAAAGCCGAAGTCAGCCATGGGCATCACAATGTCCGCCAATTCCAGCGGCAGCAAATCCATGTCCCACTGGGCGGCCTCGCTGACCTTGTTATCGGCGAGACGGAAGGCCCGAATCTGATCCTCGGTCAAATCGTCCGCGATGACGCACGGCACGGTTTTCATCCCGAGGGACTTGGCGGCCTTGTACCGGGTATGACCGGCCACGATCTCATGGTTGGCATCGATCACCAGCGGCACAAGAAATCCGAACTCCCGGATGCTGGCGGCGACGTTCTTGACCGCCTCGTCATTCTTGCGAGGATTCCGGGCATAGGGCCGGATGTCGGTCAAAGATAAGTTTTGAATATTCATCGATTAACCTCCGCGCCTGGCAGAGAGCAGGCGTTCCATCATATCGTCATGGGGCGTTGCGCCCTTGAATTCCACGGAGCAGTTTTCGCGGACAACTTGGTAAATCTGATACCACAGGGTATTGGCCTGCTTGGAAAAGCTCTGGCTCATGGCCACATACGGCGACGGGATCGCATTGCCTGTGGTCGGATGCTTGGCAAGGAAGCCGTATTCCGTGATACATTCCTCGCACTGAATCCAGCGGGAGATCGCCATGGCGTACTGCTCCAGAATCTGCGCCGGGATCAGCTGGGCGCAATTTCGCTCGGCCAGCCATTTCCACGTTTCCTCATAGACCTGCATGGCGACCAGATCCTTGCCGTTCTTTTGCTTGGCAGCGAGAAACGTCTTGGGCTGCGGCATGGTCTGGCCTTCGAGGTCAGATGCGCTATCGGTGAAATCCAAAACGGTCAGCTTGCGCTTACCCGGATTGCCGTCAGCGATGTTATCCGCCAGCGCCTTTTTCTTGCGGCCTGCTCCGATGCGAGCGCCGCCCTGTCCGTTTGCCATGATTTCACCTCCTGAGGACAACAAAAGCGAGGCCCTATATACCCTTTTTGAAAGCGCGAAAATTCACGCGAAGGGGCGGCCCCGCTATGTGATGCAATTCAATTTGAGATTTTGGAGCCCCCTCCAGAGGCCCAACGTCCGCCTTCCTTGGCGGTGATCCTCGAATGGCAGGGCTTGCACAACGACATGAGATTGCTCTCGTCATGGGTGCCGCCGTCTGCCAGCGGAATAATGTGGTGTACTTCCTGCGCCGCCGTGATCCGGCCCTCGCGCCTGCATACCTCGCAGAGCGGATACGCTGTAATGTGCCTGCGCCGGATGGCTGGCCACACGCCGTTGTACCTTTTCTTCATATCCGGTGATCGACCGTGGCGATTGTACTGGGATGTGACCAGCTTCTGGTGCGCAGGACAATACAGAGCATCCGTAAGCTCCGGGCAGCCGGGATAGCGGCAGGGCTTCTTCGGCTTCCTGGGCATAGATTCCTCCATAACAAAAGACCACCGCGATTTCTCACGATGGCCTTGCCTATCATCCTTGACAGTATACATTATCTCATACTCTCAATGTCCCATGCAAGTCCCATGTGTGTCCCATTGAAGTCCCATCATGTCCCGACTTTTACAAGGTCGTTATCGGCGGCGATGATCGTGTTCAGATACGCGATGGCGGCGTCATGGTGGCGGAAAATAGAGGTCTTGCTGTACCCGGTCATGTCCATAATATTCCGCCAAGCCTTATAATTCAGATAACGCTCACGAAGGATCTGCTGCTGGGTCGCATCCGGCACCTTGCAAATCAGCAGGGCAATTTCTACGCGGATGTCTGCCAGCGCGTCTGCATCGCGGGCAATGTCGGCCTCCATGTCCACAATCTTACACATCAGCGTTTCTATACGCTGGGGGTTGGGGGAAGAACTTCTCGGCATATCACTCAGCGTGGGCGTTACGTTGGTAGCGATGTCCCGCAAGCCGTCCAGCTGGGACTGCTTCCACGCAATCCGCATCTCTGCCGAACGGGCGCGATTCAGAAAATGGTGTGCAACGGTATCTCGAGTCGTATACATAAGGGTTAGCCCTCCAATTCTTTCAGGATGGCGGCCACTTCTGCCGCCGATGTCACTTTGAAGGCTTGTCCTTTTGCATTCTTGATTTTTTGTATTGTGATCTCTTGGAGCTTTGTCAATTTGCCGGTTTCGGTTTTGACCTCGAAGGCCACAAACCTCCCGTTAATGCAGGCGATTATGTCCGGGATGCCTGCTGTCCCATACATCCCGCCGTGTTCCTTCCAGCAGAAGCAGTTCGGCGTTTTCTTGAGCAGCCGCAGGATGGCGGCCACAATATCTCTTTCTGCCATCCATGCCTCCGTAACAATTTCCCACGTTACCCCTGTGCGCATAGGTGTATCTATAAACACATGAATATACGTTAATGAAGAAGAGAGAAGAAAAGACTTTTCGTGTACCTATAATTTTTTAGGTAACTTAGGTAACAGGTAACATCAAGGGCCGGTCAAGGGTTCTGTATTGAAATGCAGAAAACCGTCAATGTCGCAGCGTTTGCACAGCATCGGATAATTGAGCACAGCGGCGCGACGCGTGTCATCGCCGAAGCGAATCACCCTCATATCAATATACAAATCCGATTTTTTAAGCTGTTTCATGAACTGTGCATAGGGCAGGCATTCGCCAGTGATTGCATGGTCGCGGCGATACTGTGTATACCGGTCATAAAAACCTTTGACGAAGAATGCTGCATTGCCATCTGGCAGGGTTCGGAATTCATCGTTTGTCAGGCCCATTCGGTCAAGAACCTCCATGGTCTGCTCAACAATGGTCTTGTTGCTGTCGCCTCCATCCAGCAAATATTCCTTGACGCCGTAAATCAAGTACCGGATGCAGGAGTCCATGCTAATGGTGAAAACCTGTCCCCATGAAAGGCCAAGCCTTGCAAGCATGGCTTCAATCAAGCGCAGACCAGCCGCGCAGCAGGATAAGTTGCTGGCGATGCGGGAGCTTTTGAGTTCCTTAAACAGCGGAATGGATTCTTTGTACCACTGCAATACCGTTTTTGAGTTCAGGGTGAGCGCGGTATCCAGAAGCGCACGGCCAAAGGCAGCCATATCATCAGATCGCTCGGTCAGCTGCAGCAACGCCGCGCGGGTTTCGAGACCTTGAACATCCTTTTTGCTGAAAGTAAGCTCCATACTGCGGTCACGGACAGACGTTTCATCTGGCGACTCTTCACCAGCAACAATGAGCGGTGCCAGAAGTGTGTACGTTACTTGTGTCTGATCCGCACGCCCACGCACGCCCTCCTGCCCGTCATAGGTGGAACGGAAATGGTTATAAAGATTGTTTTTAGCCTTTTCGAGCTTGGAAGGTTTGAATTCATCCAAGGCCTGCGGGAAAAGATTGCTGGATGCGGATTCTCGCATCATGACAAAGCTGGTAAGCTGCGCTGCGGCATTCACCTTGTTGCGGCCCATTATGGGCTGTACAACTCGTTCCAGCGTCGTGGATTTGCCGCTGCCAGCCTCGCCGATCAGGAACAGATGCGGGAATTTGATGCTGGATGCACGGAGCAATTCTTTCAGGTAGCATCCGGCGCACCATGCCAATACAGTAACTGTCTTGGCTGGTTCGTTATAATCCAGCAGACTTTGGCCCAGCGTAGCCATGTGTTCCGAAGAAATAGCATCATGCGTCGGCACCTCTGAATCAATGACGGCGTATTTACTGATTTGCACTATGTCATCCACGGGATCATTGCCTGCGGCGAATGCACCGTTCTTGTCAACGAATACCCAGCGGCCATCATGCTCATATAAGCCGAGAGCCTTGACGCCGCGTTTCCGTTTCCAGTCCAATCCAGAGATATAGGCCTTCAATACCTCAAGGTCGCCATCACTACCCATGTAGCAAAGGGCGATTGTACGCTTGTTCAGAATCGCCTTGAACTTCTGAGAGGATACAAAATCGGATGTCATAAAGGCCAATCGGTATGTTTCACCGACCATTGTCACCAAGTCGCAGTTCATCTGTGTTTCTTCTTCCGACTCAATCATGTCAATGGGCTGAATGATGAAATTGGTAAGAGGGTATACATTCTCGCCGCGCTCCCGGATATAGCGACCGTTGGCCTCATAGATGCCCAGCTCGCCGCCCGGCGTATAGACGTTTTCTGTGCGGGCGATAGCCTGCTCCAGCGTTTCCTCACCATAGGTCGCACCGTTTGCGTGATGAACCTTGTCCCATTTCTCCCGAAACAGCTTCGATTGGCGGAACAGCCTGTCCATCTGCTCCTTGTTCTTGCCCGTCCAGAAGGCCAGCGAGCAGCAGAGCGAAAGATCTGCCTCGGACTGGCTGCCGAACTTGCCTTCCCACGACCCATCCCACAGGGCAGAGAAATCATCGCCATTCTGCGCAGCACGGGCTTTCTCCAGTACCTGCTCGTCGGTAAGCGATACCGTGCGCAGGGTCTTTTTCGCCTTGGCCTTTTTGCTGGTTTTCTTGGCAATGTAGTTCTCGTGAATCCAAGGCAGGATGTCTTTGCCGTCCACGATAGCCTCGGGTGTTCCCTCCAGCCGATTGCCAGTCATCGTGAAATACCGAGCGGCAGCGTACATTTCTACACCGGACGTGCTGTTCTTGTTGCCCTTGCCAGGCATAACGCCGCGCAGGAGAATATGGAGGCCTGAACCGGAAGGAGAAACCTCGGTGTAGGATTGCGCCTTTTCCAGAATGGCCTTTGCCACATCCGTAAAGCTGCCGTCATCATTGCGGCAGTGATCGATGTCCACGCCAACGATGCCGCATTCCTCGGTGAACACAAAGCCGATGCCAGTAAACAGGAACTTTTCTCGGGCTGCCTGCGCTTCCGCCAGCGTTGCCCAGCTTTCCGGGTTGGTGGAGGAAGCCTTACGACCCGTCTTGGGGTCGTAAGGTACCTTGCGCGGCTTATCGCTCTTGGGATCTGGCTCCAACCGCCAGCAAATCCACTGGCGCAGCGTAATCAACTCTTTAGGAAAATTCATTTGGTAACCTCCTCGGTAACACCGTCCTTACGACGGCGCGGTGGGTATTTCGGTTTATCAGGTGCTGTATAGCGTTGCACATAGACCACCTTGCGCTTCCGCCTCTCTTCTCGGCAGATATTGGCCAGTGCCTGCCCTGCGGTCGGGTCGGAGTATCCTTCATGATTGCGGTAAGCCATGCACATCACTCCATTTCCGCCATGTGTCCGAAATCGGGGCCATAGGCAGCCTCCGCCACAATCGGCACGTCCATTTCGGGAAAGGGCTGGGCGTCCATGCAATCCTGAATAAAGGCGACGGCTTCCTCCAGCCTGTCGGCAGGGAGTTCAAAAACAAGCTCGTCGTGAATCTGCAAAAGCGGGCGCAGCCATGGACGCTCCGGCAGTCCTTCGATCAGGCGGCCAAGCGCCAGTTTCAGAATGTCGGCGGCGGTTCCCTGTATCGGCGTATTGAGGGCGCATCGCTCGCCGAAGCTGCGACGTCCCCAGTCCTGCGATGCGATGCCGGGCAGATAGCGGCGACGCCCGAGGAAGGTTTGCGTATACTGTCGCTTCGTTGCGGCGGCCTTGGCCTGTGCCTGCCAGCGGGTCAGATTCGGATAACCGGCTTTCAGATTGTCGATGATCTCCTGACAATCATCGAAGGATTTGTCCAGCCCGGCCTTGAAGCGCAGCGTCCGCTGGAGGCCTCGGGCGAACAGACCATAGAAAACGCCGAAGTTGACGTTCTTGGCGATGGTGCGTCGTTCCTTATAATCGGGCGCGTTCTTATCTACGGCCTGCTCATATGGAATGCCGAAGATGACGCTGGTGGTCGCGGCATGAATGTCGCCGCCGCTTCTGTAGGTATCCAGCATCTTCGGGTCGCGGCAATAGAAAGCGCCAACGCGGAGCTCAATTTGCGAAAAGTCGCAGGACACCAGCACATGTCCCTCGGGCGCGAGAATGAAGGCGCGGATGCCAATGGGGTCGTTGGTTTTGCGCGGGCAGTTCTGCAGGTTGGGATTCCGGGCAGCAAAGCGGCCTGTTTCTGTCGCCAGCGGCATGAGGTCGCAATGGATACGTCCTGTGGCCGGATTGATGAAGGCGAGGTATCCGTCAATATAGGTCGTTTTGAGCTTTGACCACTTGCGGTATTCCTGTATCATTTCAAACAGCGGAACAAGCTCCGGGCGATTCTTGGCGCACCATTCCGCCAGCATCACCATTGTCTGATCATCGGCAGCCTGCGCATTTTTCTCCGTTGTTTTCAAGACTGGCAGGCCCAGCGTTTTGAATAGATAGTCCTTGAAAGCCTGCGTGGAGGCATTGGCTCCAATATCCACGTCGCCAATCATGGCACGGATGCGCTCGCGGATGTTCAGCAGTCGGGCCGCGCATTCACCCTGTTTGCGAATCATAGCGGTTTCATCCATGAGCAGGCCGTTGTATTTCATCAGGCCGCAGTAAACGGCTGTTGGAGATTCGATCTGTTCAACGATGAACCGATGCTTGGGTAGGGCCTTGTCGAACCATGCGTTGAACAAGTGGTACAGGCGCAGTGCGTAATCGGCGTCGGCGCAGGCATAGCGCACGGTATCGGGCGCATGGGACGGAAGCTCGTCGAAGAATCTGCCTTCGGTGACTTCCTCGAAGGTGGGCAGTTCATCGCCAATCAATTCCGGCACCAAACGCTTGAGGCCACAATCCGACAGGCTACGAAATTCATGTGGCGTCTTGAGGGTCAACTGCGCAGCGGCGATGGTGTCATAGCAGGGAGGCTGGATGATGATGCCCAGCGCATACAGGAACATGGATTCAAAAGCCAGATTATGCGCCACCTTGATGACCACCGGATTCATCCACAGCTGATCCCGCAGATAGTGGATAACTTCGGCAGTATTCGCATTGCCGCCGTCGAAATGCTCCAGCGGTACATAGATGCCGGTTCCTTCCTCAACAGACAGCGATACACCCACAATGCAGGCACGGTGGGCGTCCAGCGAGGCCCGAGGGTCATTGCGGTACTGGATAAGCGGAGCCGTTTCAAAGTCGAAGCCCACAACCGGTGCGTTTTGAAGATAATTTTTAATGGAGGGAATATCCGTAACACATTCGTATTTCATGGCACTCACCTTTCAAAAAAGCCGGAGGGCGGCTGCCCACCCTCCGGGCGTCGTTATCAGGTAAAGGGGTTCTCGGGGTCGTAGACCTCGCCGGTCACGGGATCGATCACTTCGCCGGGCGCATCATCGTAAGCGACACGGGTGGCGAAGGACTTCACCTGATCCGACATAGCCTGCACAAAGGGCATTTCCTCGGCAGTCAGTACACGATCCACGGCAAACTGTGCCTGAGAGTACGCGATGCCGCTGGCGTTGGTGACCTTCTTGAGGGAGAACTTTGTCACGACGGAATTGGACTTCTTGCCCTTGGCCAGCAGGCGCTTGATGTAGACGGAGAATTCCTTCATGGAGCCGGTGGGAAGAACCAGCAGAATCGGGATCAGCTCGCCTTCGCGCAGCACATAGATGCGACGCTTATTCTTGCAGGCCTTGCCGCCGTTTTCGCCGGAACCAAACTGATTCAGCGGGCAGTTCGCGCATACGCCGCCCGGATTGCCCACGCCGGTAATACCGTCATAGCTGCCGCAGTCGGGCGCATTGTTGCCGCCAGAGAAGCGTTCGCGGTAGTAAGTGAACATGGGATGATGGAACAGGATCACGCCGGAGAAATCCTTGACCATGTCGGTCTCGCCGGGCAATTCGCCGGGAACCTCGAAAGCCTGTCCGCCAGCAGCGGGGATGGATACGCGGTCGAAGGAAATGTCCATGCCGCCCAGTTCCGAGGTAAGCGCCTCCGCCAGATTGAAGTCCTTGAGGGCGGTGTAGTTATTGGTGTTCATGATTTCGTTGTTACCCATAATCTGTGTCCTTTCTTATCGGGCGGCCTTGCGCACGCCCACAGTCGTTTTTTCAAATACGCTCACGAGGCCATCCAGCCAGTGCGGGAGCGCATCGCCGTTCTCTGCAATCTGTTCCTTCACAAAGGAACTCAGGGAGTTGGCATTGACGGTCTCGGTGATCATATCGCCGTAGCCCTCGCCACGCAGAGCGGCGAAAAGCTCGTCCTTCTGGCCAGCCCTTGCGCTGGCGCGGGTCTTGGTGGTTAGGCAGAACATCGTCCCGGCGCGGGTGAAATTCTGCGTTTCCGTTTCGGCCATCAGGTTCGACAGGTGCCAATCGGCATTGTCGATGTCCATATTGACCTGCTTGAGCTCGGCTTCCAGTTCTTCCTTCCGATCACGGAGGGCTTTGAGCTTGTCCGCCCACTCGAAAAGTTTTGTTTCTTCCATAAGGGCCTCCTTATCCGGTAAAGGGATTCAGTCCGGCCCTGTAATCATCCACCAACGTCTTGGCCAGACTGGCCTTGTCGTTTAGTGCCTTGAGTACCTTTTCGTCAACCGTGCCTCGGGCGACGAGGTGGATATAGGTACAAGGGTGATGCTGGCCCACGCGATGGATGCGGGCGCGGGTCTGCTCGTAGTTGCTCATGGAGTAGTCCAGCGAGTAGAAAACCATGGTGGAGGCTGCTGTCAGCGTAATGCCGAGGCCTGCCGTGGCAATCTGTCCGACGAATACCCGGACGCCGGGATCATTCTGGAAAGCATCAATCTGCTCGGTGCGGTTTTTCACCTCGCCAGAGATTCGAGCGTATCGGACGCCCTTGTCCTCCAGCATCCGGCAGATAGCGTTGATCTCAGGAATGAACCGGGCGATGACCACCAGCTTCTGTCCTTCATGGATGGCACTGTCCACCAAATCCGAGAGCGCGTCCAGCTTGGCGGAGGAAATCTGTTCGGCGTTAGGGTCATCGTCGTTTCCAATGAATCCGCCTGTCAGCTGTGACAGCCGCAGCAGCCGGGTCAGCACATTCGTTACCGTTACGCTTCCCTCGGAAAGCTCTGCGTAGCTATCTTTGACCAGCTGGCGATAAATGCGCATGGTGCCCTGCTCCAGTTCAATCCGCTGGGTGATGTCCGTAAATGGCGGAAGATCAAGGCACTCGGCTTTCGTCGCCCTAAAGGCGATGGAATGCAGGCGCTTCATGAATTCCGGCTCCATGGATTTCTTCATGACCGGCGTATAGTTGCCATACCCGACCATATCGAAGAAGCGGTTTCGGAATTGGTAGAAGCTGCTGCCGTAGACCTTCGCATCCGCGAATTTGTACTGGCTGAATACGTCCACCGGCTTATTGGTGATGACCGTACCCGTCAGCAACAGGCGATACCGCGCCACTGCGCCCAGCCGATGGAGCGCCTTGCTGGCAGCGATATTGTGAGTCTTGATCTTGTGGCCCTCGTCGCAGACGATCATGTCCGGCTTCCATCGAAGAAGCTCCTTCTCCAATCGCCACGAGGACTCATAGTTCACGACCAGCACCTGCAAGGCTCGCCCGGTCATATGCCGGATGGTGTCCGCCTTCTTTGCACCCGTTCCCTCCAGCACGGCCAGCGAGTAATCGTAGGCGGCAAACTTGGCGAATTCATCACGCCAGACGCCGAGGATGGAGAGCGGGGCCACGATCAGCAGACGCCGAATGCGTTGCTCATTCCAAAGCTGGCCAACGATGGCGATACTGGTAAGCGTCTTGCCTGTACCCATTTCCATGAGCAGGGCTGCGCCGCCGCCTGCTTTGAGATGCTCCAGCGCGAAATCCGCAGCCTCACGCTGGTGTTTGTAGGGAGCTGCCCTTATGGGAAGCCCATGTGCGGCTTTTGACATTTGTTCCCTCCGTAACAGTCTGCCTGTCTTTCGGAGAGCCATATTCCAAGAGCAGTTCGCGCAGGACTTTGGCTTGTTGCTCATTGGCCGATTCTATCAGCTGGGAGAGCGTCTGCTTCTGTTCATTGCTCAGAATGTTTCGGTGCGGATGATACCAGTCCGGAAGAAACACGCAGCCGCCGTTCCCGGTACGGGTTTCCAGAGGGTACTCGGCTGTAAGAGCAAGGATGTCACGCTGAATCGTATTGACATGAACACCCAACTCACGAGCAAGTTGCGGTGCGGATTCCGCACGCCTTGCAATCAAGATTCGCATCATTTCTGCTCGTCTTTCGTTAGCTGTCACAGCCGGTCACCTCCTTTCCCTTGGCTCTGGCTACATGGTATAGGCCAACCCCACAAGGTAATGGTGGGGTTGGCTCGGAATTTTGAGAAAAAACAAAAAAATCCGGCAAACAGGTGCGCCGTCACACGGAGCTATGCCTCCGCGCTATGGAGCAACCTATTTGCCGGATTCCTGATGGTTCGAGCCAAATTCAATACCGTGGGCAAATCTTCATATATCCCTGCACTCGTTCCGATTCGCTGCCGGATTCAGCGCCATGGGGTATATGGATATATGGAATTAGGAGCGGCGGGCCTCCTTCACCCGCAGCAGCGTTACCGTGACGGCCTTACCAGCCACCGTAACCTCAATCTCCGCGCCGCACTTGGAGCAGACCATAATGCTCTTGGTGCCGGATGCGGATTTGCTTACCAGATGCCCACAGTTACAGCAATGGGTCATCAGCATATCGTTATTCATCGTCATTCTCCACGACCTCCTGCATCATGGCCAGAATTTCGGCCTGCTGAAACTCATAGCCGAAGCTGACCAAGAAAAAAGGCACTATTAGCCGGATAGCAAAATCCTTGTTCCAGTCATCGTAGCCGATACTGAAAGAGAATTCGAGATAGCTCCGACTGCAAAAAAGCATTAAGAAAAAACCGTGAAATCGAAATACCATCGTTTTCCCTCCAAACGGATAAAATGCCGGTATGTAAGCTCCATGACGCAGACCGGTTCAGCACCATGGAGGAAGCAGCTTATTGGTACATCATGCCTGGCATGAGTACGGTTTCACATTTGTCCTGCGCCATCCGCAGGTCGCCCATCAGGGAGGCGGCATAGATGGCACGGTTTCCGAAGCGGCGGCGAATATTGTCCACGCAATCATCCAGCGCCTTTCGTTTTTCCCGCCGCTCCACGTCGCAGAACATATCCAGCTGCACTGGACGATTCAGCGGCGTCAGGTTGATGCCGCGAATGGTCAGGGCGCGGACGGGCTTAAACCATGTGTATCGTTGCTGGAACAGGGCGAAGCCTGCCTGCGCGATTTCCAGCGGCGACTGCGTAGGAAATGGAAGCGGAATCTGATACTGGCGATAATCGAGGTCTTTATCCTTGACCGTAATCTGGACACCATTGGCTGCCAGCTCATGTTTGCGCAGGCGATGGCCTACGTCCTGTGCCAGTTCGTACAGCACAAGCCAGACCGGATAATCGGAATCAAGGTCGCAGACGCAGGTTGTACCATGGCCCACGCTCTTGATGGGCGCGACGAAATCGGAAGGCATAACGGCGGAATGGTCTGCACCGTTGGCAAAACGCCAGAGCATGATGCCGTTCTTGCCCAGTTTTGTGCGCAGATACTCCGGATTGACGTGGGCAAGGTCGCCAATCGTCATGACGTTCATGTTCATCAGCTTTCGGGTCGTAGCCGGGCCGACGTACAGAAGCTCCGATACCGGCAGCGACCATATCTTATCTTGGTAGTTGCCCTTGCTGATCACCGTGACGGCATCCGGCTTCTTCATATCTGAACCGAGTTTGGCGAAAATCTTACTGAAAGAAACACCAATGGATACGGTCAGACCGATTTCCTCGCGTACCTTGCGCCGGATTTCCTCGGCAATTTTCAGACCTTCGCCTTCGACGTCGCCTCCGCCGTAGGGAATGGACAACCAATTTTCGTCCATACCGAACGGCTCAATGGTATCGGTGTACTCCGAATAGATACGCCGCACCAGCTTGGAGTACTTGATATAGAGGTCATAATGCGGCGGGACGCAAATCAGGCCGGGGCAAGCCTGCCGCGCCTGCCAATTCGCTGCACCGGTTTTCACACCCATGCGCTTCGCTGGATAGGAGGCCGTCAGCACGATGCCATGACGATCTTCGGTGCTGCCGCACACGGCAATCGCCTTACCGCGCAGATGGGGATTCTCGTTCATTTCCACGCTCGCATAGAAACAGTTCAGGTCGCTATGCAGAATGATTTCACCGGCCATACAACAACCTCCCTCGACCAAAGTGTCATTTTCCCTATGGGGCGGATACCACGATACAAATGATAGCACAAGGTTCTTTACCTCGTAAATAGCTGGATTGATACCTGTGTTCGCTTAGAGGAGATTTATTTTTTGCGCTATACCAGCGCAATCGAACAAATCATGAATTTTTGAACATTTGTTCGAGAGGGGTTTACAGGTAAAGAATCTTGTGCTATAATCCAATCATCATAAGGCATGACAGGAGGTTGCGTTATGGAAAAGAAGCCCGATGGCGACAAGCCCCATGCTATCGTAGCGTTTCCGACCACTCCCGCCGAGCGCACCAAGCTGCGCAACAAGGCGGAATTCGGAGATAAGATATGCGCCTTCCGCAAGGCCCGAGGATTTTCCCAGCCGCAGCTGGCAGATATGATTGGCGTGACCAAGAATTCTATCACCAACTGGGAGAAAGGCACATCGAGGCCTGAGTTGGCGATAATCCCGAAGCTCTGCATGGCACTTGGTATTTCCACAGATGTGTTCTTTGGAATGCCGACGCCCGAGAATCGGCTCAGTGAATCAGAGCAGGAGCATATGAAGCTCTACCGCTCCCTTGACCGATTCAAGCAGCGTTCCGTGGATACCCTCATGGAGTCCATGATCGAAAATGATATGCTGGCCTTCCGCGAGCAGTGCGAGGCGGCATTCACCCGGCTTGGGCATGATGAACTCCCGGTATCCGCTGGTACAGGTATGCCGCTGACCGATACCTTTGAACGCGAGTATGTATTCCTCCGCAATTCCCGCAGCGTATGCCGAGCGGATACGATTATCACCGTCACCGGCGATTCCATGCTGCCGACCTTCCAAGATGGCGATGAACTGCTGGTGGAATACACGCCTGAGATCGAAGTTGGCGAAATCGGCATCTTCGTTGTCGCTGGCGAAGGCTTTGTGAAAGAGTATCAGCCGGACGGCCTGCATTCCCACAATCCGAAGTATAAGACCATCCGCCCGGTGCAGGACGATAATTTCCGCTGCGTAGGACGTGTTCTGGATGTCATCACCGAGGATATGCTGGCAACGCCGCGCGAGCTGGCCGTCTTGAACGAGATTTATTCCTCCAAGCGGGACAACTGATTTTCAATAAGCCGACCCTCTGACGCCCATGTTTTGAGCGTTGGCTTATTTCTTTTACCCTTTTTTCGGGAGGTGGTTGTATGGGCAGCCCGAAAAAGCCCATTAAGGTCTATGTGCCTGTCGAAGTAGCTTTCGACGAAAACGGCCAGATGTACCCTCGCGTCATCCATTGGGAGGATGGGAAGAAATACGAGGTGGACAAAGTTTTGTTTGTTCGCCCGGCACGCGCAGAACGTGCCGGAGGCCAAGGCGACAGGTACACCATACGAATGAACGGAAGGGAGACGTATATTTTCTTTGAGCATAGTGCGGAGTATGGTAGTCAGATACCGGGCCGCTGGTTCGTAGAGCGAAGGGAGGAATAGAGATGGTTTATAAGAGAAGCACGTCCGACAAGCGTTGCGACGAAGTATTTGCTTTCATCACCGAGTATATGGTGAAAAACGGATACAGCCCTACCTTTCGTGAGGTTGGCGAGGCCGTAGGCATTCGCTCGGCCTCCACCATCAGCCGATATATTCACCGGCTCGTTGATGAAGGGCGCATTTCCATTGACCAGTCTAAGCCGCGCACCCTCTCTACAGCCGCCACATCAGATGGCCTTGAAACGGTGCGGCAGCGCATCTGTCTGGAACTTGCCGATGGCGGCAAGATCTACATGGACTGCAACCTGCAAAAGCCCAAGGCCGCGCCCGTCACCGTTTCCTTTGACGGCGTACTGGACGCCAAGGCCATGAGGGGCCGGGTTGGGCGGATTGTCAGCTGCAATGCGAACTATGAGTGAAGGAGGCGACGCATCCATGACGAATACAGTAAGAAGGCATAGCCAGCCGGGAGCGCGTCGCTGCGCTTTCACCGGATACAGGCCGCAGAAGATGCCCTTCGGCTTTGACGAAGCTGATCCACGCTGCATTGATTTCAAGAACCGCCTCAAGAATACCATCCACGCTCTGTATGATATGGGCTATAAGCACTTCCTATCAGGTGGTGCGATGGGAATGGACATGTATGCGGCGGAGGCTGTCGTTGAATTGCGTGAACAGTATCCGGAGATCATATTGGAAATGGTCAGTCCCTACGATACACAAGCTGCCAAATGGTCTCCAGAGCTTCGTGAACGTCATGACCGGCTATTTGAAGTGGCCGACATTGTTACTGCGACGCGGCATGAATATAGCAAGGGAGCCTTATTCATCCGAAATCATTATCTTGTAACCAATGCCGATGTTGTGCTGGCAGCGTATGATGGCCAGCCGGGCGGTACTGCCATGACCTGTGATTTGGCGCGAAAGAACCATATCAAGGTTATTGAGATCAAGCCCATTGTTAGCTGAAGGAGAGAATTCCCATGTGCGGACGCTATTACATCGCTGACGAAGATACTGCCGAGGATCTCCAGCGGATCATCGCAGAAGTGAACCGCCGTCATAATGGCGACCCGACTATTAAGACCAGCGGAGAAATCCGGCCCACCGACACAATCCCGGTGTTGGCGAATACTCCCAGCCTCCAGCCGGGTGCGTATGCCATGCGCTGGGGCTATACGATGCCTGACGGAACGCCTATGTTCAATGCCCGAAGTGAAACAGCGTCATCAAAAGTTATGTTCAAAGACGGCATGGCCCAGCGACGCTGCATCATTCCGGCCTCCCACTACTTCGAGTGGAAAAAGCGCGGAAAAGAGCGCGTCAAGTATGCCATTGGCACGGAAGGCAGCTCCATGATCTACATGGCAGGCATTTACCGCAAGGAAGGAAACCGCGCCGCCTGTACCATCCTGACCCGTGATCCGGCAGCGGAGATTGCATTCATTCACAACCGTATGCCTGTTATCCTTCCCGCCGAGGCAGTTACAGATTGGCTCAACATCCGTTATGACGCTATGGACGTACTTCGCGCCGCCATGCTGAATATGGAATACAGACCCGCATAGACACAACAGGCCGAGCAGGTTTCCCTGCCCGGCCCTTTTAGTTATTCTTCAACCGTCATATTGAGCGCCGCTTCTGCAGCTGCAGCTTCGCTTTCGCGTCGCGCAGACCAGCCTCCCTTTTTAGTAGGCGCATACGCTGCATTGAGATCAAAGACCAGCGCCTTTTCATCGGCAAAGTAGACAGCAGGGATGTTCCAGGAGTCCTTCTCCTGCCAGTTGGTCATCTTACGAATGATGGACGTTACCACCGGCAGGCTCCACTTAACCGCATACTTAGGTGCGACTCCATCCTTGCAGTACTGGAGCGCATTCGGCTCATTTTCCTTACAGGCACGAATAGCCACCTGCTTATCCTTCGTATTGACAAGGAACTGGATATACTCCGGGAATTCAAGCTCCTGCGCCGTCTGGTTGTTGAACTTGATGTTGTTACCGGTAACGGTGAGGACGGAAGCGGAACGGGTCTTAATGAGATCGATGACAGTGAACTTTTCCAACATAGTAATTACTCCTTTTCAATCGTGAAATGCTCATCCTCCAGCGGGATGGCGGTATCAGTAGTGTCCGTAACGGGATTCTGTGCAAACAAGCTGTCAATGTAGGCGTCATCCCAAGAAACGTCGAGCACGAAAAAACCGGCAAGGCAGCCTTTTACCAGAACCTTAGGCTTCCGCCGGTATTTCCGTTTCCGGATATTCAGTTTTTCCTTGCGGATACGCTGCGCCATGAGCCAGTCCGCTTTTTCAATGATTGCCGGGTGGTGGTTTTCAATGAAGTACTGTGGCTCATGACCATCGTTCTTGACGCTCTTATGAGTAAAAAAGTCTATCGTAACTGTTTTTTGACACAAGGCATCACCACAATACTTCTCGTTGCGGATGATGCCAAGGACGCCGCCGGAGCTCCAAACAGATAAACCTTTTACCGTAGGGATGCCGCTCTTTGTCAGCAGATCGGCTATAACCGGTGAGGAATAGCCATCCAGATACAGGGTATAGATGGAACGGATGACCTCAGCTTCTTCCTCGATGATGACCCAGTTGCCCTGTTCGTCTACTCCGTATCCGAGCAACGCCCAATTTGGTCGGATGCCGACACCCTTGGCACATCGCTTACGATACGCCCACTTGATGCTGTTGGACTTCTGCTCAGATTCACTCTGCGCAACAAGGCTGAGAACGGTAATAATCATATCGCTGGTTTTATCCAGCGTATTCAAACCTTCCGCCTCAAAAAGGATGCCCACAGGAGGATCAAGTGAACGGAGTAACCGGATGTACTGGAGGCTGTCCAGTACATTTCGAGCAAACCTGCTGACTTGCTTGGTGACGATCAGATCGATTTTGCCAGCCTTACACAGCTCGATCATCTTCTGAAATTCCACGCGGTGCAGCGTAGACGTGCCAGAAATACCCTTATCAGCAAATATTCCAGCGAATTCCCACTCAGGGTTGCTCTGAATGAATTGCGTATAGTGCTGTATCTGCAGTTCGTGGCTGCCCTCTTGGGATTCTTCATCAGTGCTGACACGGCAATACGCGCATACACGGAGCTTTCGCTTCTCTGCACCCGTGATCAGATCACGCTTCGCCGGAATGATTTGCACTTCCCGCTGGGGAGTTTCGTATGCCTCGCGTATAGCTTCGCGGTTGATATGCTTCTTTTCTTCCGCTCGGCCACGGGGCTTGGGGACTCGTTTTGTGATTTTCATGTGCATTCACCTCCTTCTGCTGCCGAAATTGTAAGCAGCGCTTACGACAGCACGGAGACCGGCGCACATGATATTATAGGACATTACCGTTATCCATAACCATATCTATAACTACGAATAACGTTATTCGGACAAAAAATAAGGAAGAAGCGGTCATTGCTTCTTCCTTGCTTACTTGTCGTGATTGAAAGCGCGCATCATAGTCAGCGCAGCAGATTTTTGCTCTGGCGTCAGGGTACGCCATTCTATGAAGACCTCTTGTAACTCAGGAGACAATTCGACAGAATCACCATCTGCGAAAAATTGCGAGAGAGTGATGCCGAAGCCCTGACAGATCTTCTCAAGCGTATCGATTGACGGCATAGCGTTTCTCTTGTAAATGTTGGCTATGGTGGAATCGGTCAGACCGCTTGCTTTTGCCAAGCGATACATAGTCCACCCACGGGCTTCGAGCAGCCCATGCAAGCGAGCCAGGACGTCCACAGCATCACCACCTTCCTGTATATATTTTACCGTTTCCGACGACGGTAAAATACAGTATACTTGTGTTGCCTATGTCGTTATGCTATACTATATTTTGAGATAATATGCGGTGGTGAAAACAAAATGACTGAAGCTGAAAAACGTAAGCGCCGCCTATGTTTTACGGGGCATAGACCGGAGAAGCTCCATAGTGATGAAGCGGCCGTCTGTACCGTTTTGAGTGACGCTATTGATGCTGCCATATCAGACGGATACCGCACGTTCATCACCGGTATGGCCCGTGGCGTTGATATGTGGGCTGCGGAAATCGTACTGGCACGCAAGACCATCAATCCAGCAATCCGGCTGATCTGTGCGCTGCCGCATCCGGACTTTGAGAAGCGTTGGAGCGCACATTGGCAAGCGCGGTATAATGCCATCCTCCAACAGGCGGACTTGGTCAGGGAGATTTGCCCTGCGTATTCTAAGGCAAGCTATCAGATCAGGAACGAGTGGATGGTTGACCATTCCGCTCGGGTCATTGCCATTTTCAATGGGGCCACAGGTGGGACGGCCAATACCATCGCTTACGCTGAAAGACACGGCGTTGAGGTCAGGAGGTATGATGCGTGAGCATAGCAAAGAGAATCCTACGGGAGGTTTGCATCATCGCAATGATGTCTGTTGTTGGGTATGCTGCTATCATGGGTGTACTGGCCTATAAGGACTGGCGCGGGTGCGTCTGTTCTGTTCTGTCATCCACCGAGCAGACCTTTCCTATTGACGAGCGTTTCTATCGAGTATGCGAGGAAGATACCCTGCACTCTGGTACATTCGCCCGTATTCGGACGAAGTGCGACCACGGGAACACTCTCTGGCTAACAGTGTATCCCGATGAGGGCATATATAGGGGACATTTATTGCCGTAACGGTTGAAACGATAACCGCTATGATGTATAATTAGAGATTTACTCCACTATTGCACACTTTTTGTTGATTTTATGGAATTCGCGTGCTATAATAAATTTTTGGGAGGTGCAAACATGAAGATTAGCTATCATAAACTTCTTAAGTTATTGATTGACAAAAACATGAAAAAGAAGGATTTGCAAGCTCTTACTAAATTAAGCGCCTCATCAATATCGAAGCTATCTCGCGATGAAACGATAAGCATGGAAGCCTTGCTGAAAATCTGTGCTGTATTTGGTGTTCAGTTTTCAGATGTGGTAGAGATTATCTACGAGAACGATGACAACACTTGCGTCTGATTATCGTTATTCGGCAGTTGGATCGGTGCTACATTCTATGAAGCAGTGGTCGGATACTAACAAAGGAGAGAATTCAGCGTGGCTGATCAGTATAAAACTATCGACCTATGCGCAGGCATTGGTGGTGTGCGGCGTGGTTTTGAATTGACCCACCGATTCAGAAATGTGCTTAGCGCAGAAATAGATAAATATGCGTGCGAAACATATAAGCACTTATTCGGTGATGACCCGCAAAATGACATAACAACCGAATACTTCAAGCAGTTAGTGGAAACAGTTCAGTATGATGTTCTGCTTGCGGGGTTTCCTTGTCAGTCGTTCAGCCGTGTTGGTAAGCAAGAGGGCTTTGGTGACGCAACAAAAGGCACAATCTTCTTCCATATTGCTGAAATTATTCGTAGAACCCGTCCGAAGGCTATTATGCTCGAAAATGTCGAGAATTTTACGCGACACGACAAAGGCCATACCATGCGTGTGGTTATGGAAACGCTCAATGATCTTGAATACAAAGTTATTGGCGTTTCGCGCGACCTAATGGGTACTCTTGTATATGAGCCAAACAGTTTCGTTCGAAATTCCAAAAACTTTGGCGTGCCACAGAATCGTCCGCGCACCTATATCGTTGCGTTTGATCGCCGGGTGTTTGGTAGACTCTGTGCTTCTATGAATGAGCCGCTTCCCGAAAAAGGCACCAAAGTTATTTTTGAAGATCTCAACGATGTATTAGAGATGGGAGCTAATAAACAGTTCTATCTCGCTTCGGGGTATTACGAGACGCTAAAGCGCCACAAAACCCGCCAACAATCTCGAGGCAATGGCTTTGGTTATAAGATTGTAAATGCTCCAGACATTGAACACCCAATTGCCAATACTATCCTTGCAACGGGCGGATCTGGCCGTGAGAGGAATATGGTTATCGACTGGCAGGATGATATACCTGGACAAACTGTTTATGGAAAACTGACTCCAATCAATGATGAGTGTGTCAGATTCATGACGCCGCGTGAATGGGGAAAACTCCAAGGGTTTATTGGATATGCTTTTGTGGATGAAGAAGGAATTGATAGATTCTCCTTCCCAGAGAGCGTGAGCATTGTCCAGCAGTATAAGCAATTCGGCAACTCAGTAACAATTCCGCTCATCGAATGTATTGCGGAATATATCGCAAAATATTTAGATTTACTATGAAGGTATAGCGTACACTCTGTGTGCGCTATATTTTTTATATTTACATCAGGCAGCGCCTCCGTGCATACTACATTTTCAAAATATTTGAAAAATGTAGTGAAAATTGTATTGACAAGCAGAAGTGTTCAGGTGTAATATATAATCACAAAATAGAACTCACAGGAGGTACTTTCTTATGGGTGCAAATGAAACTAAGCGCGATCGTTTCAAGCGTATTGCAGAGGCGCGTGTGAACAAGATTCTCGATATGATGCGACTCTTGGGGAATTGCGCATCTCCGTCAAATTATGAGTACACAGATGAAGATATTAAGAAGATTTTCACTGCACTTGAGCGCGAGCTTAAGAACACCAAAAACAAGTTTCTTGGTGTGGAGAGCAAGGAAGAACGATTTACTCTGGATTAAGGAAAGAAGGATTTGCTGATGACAAAAGTTTTGTGGGATTTCCCGGCTCTCGGCTCTGGCAACGAGCAGGGCTACACTAATAGCGGCATTGAACTGTTCAAGGGCAGTGAATTGATTGAAAACTTGGCACGTGAGATCTGCCAGAATTCACTTGATGCCCATGACGAAACGACCAGAAAACCCGCGCGTGTTGAGTTTTCACTCATGGAGATTCCCAAGGCTGAGCATCGAATCTTTGCTGAGTATGCCGAGTGTATCAATGGCTGTAAAGCTTACTGGGGAACTCGCATGGACAAAAATCTGCGAGAATTCATTGCCCGAGCGGACAAAGTCCTTGCAGGTTCAACCATTCCTGTTTTAGTTGCGCGTGACTTTAATACTAAAGGATTGACTGGCGCAAAGGCTGCACGACATGAAGAATCGGTTTGGCGTGCACTTGCGCATGCCGATGGAACCTCCGTGAATAAGACGAATGAGAGTGGTGGTTCTTATGGTATCGGTAAGAATGCACCGTTTGCTTGTTCCGATTTGAGTGTTGTCTTCTATAACACCTATGCTCAAGACGGAATTCGCGCTTTCCAGGGAGTTTCACGCCTTGCAACGATCAATAATGCCGCAGGCGAACCGACTCAAGGTATTGGCCATTATTTGTGTGTTGAGGGTCCAGGAGTATGGCACCCGATTTTCCCCGAAAACAAGTGTTCGTTCCGCGATCTTTTTGAACGCACAGAGCACGGAACAGATATTATCATTCTGGGCTTCAACAGCAAGAAGCGTTGGGTCGATGCGATGACAATGGCGGTACTGACAAATTTCTTCCTTGCGATCCACGAGGGACGTATGGTTGTTAAAATTCAGGATACCGAAATCAACGCACGCAATATTGGAAGTCTCATTGAAAAGTATCGTAGCGAGAATGCTGAAATGCGCAATACCTTCGAATGGTATAAGGCGCTTACTGATCCAGACGAGGGCCAGGTCAAGAAAACCTCTATTCTGGGGGACGGCGATGACATTGATCTCTATATTCGGACTGATAAAGAATATAGTAACTATGTAGCGTCGTTCAGACCTACTGGTATGCGTATTAGGAAGTATCGAAAAGCCATTCTACAGCACTTCTCTGCTGTGGTTGTCGTGCGAGGAAAGAAATTGAGCGAACTGCTTCGAGATGCTGAACCTCCGCGCCACAACCGCTGGGATCATACGCTCATCAATGATAAGGAAAAGCGTGCTGCTGCCAAGAAGGCCATTGAAACGATGGATAACTGGGTGCTGGCCGAGCTTCTGAAAAAATATGAGACCGTAACTCAATTGTCTATTGACTCTGGTGAAGGTGAGTATTTGCCTGACGATATGGACGTAATGGGACAAGCTCAAAACGGTGATGATAACCTTCG
This sequence comes from Clostridia bacterium, assembly GCA_045538305.1. GTDB lineage: Bacteria > Bacillota > Clostridia > Christensenellales > Aristaeellaceae > SFHK01. Next base: position 25,567 of record JAZSRC010000038.1, read on the forward strand.
CATTAACCAGAAGATGGCCGAAGTCAAGGTGCACAAACGCTCATCCAGCAGCAAGCAGACCGGCACGGTTAATGATCATGGCCAGATTATCCAAGAAACCAAAAAGAAGAAGAAGAAACCCGACCCGAATCCGAATCCCGAACCGAGACCTGAGCCTGATCCCGACAAGCCCCCGAAGCCGCGAATCCCGCGCGTTACTCCCCCTGGCGAAACGCCTGGTAAAAACCCAGATGCACCCGGTCGCCGCGTTTCTCTTGTGAGCATTATCGATCAGCGCGCCTTTGCTATCAACGCAGAGCGTGGCCTCTATCGCGCGTATCTGACCAGTGATCGCGATTACAAAAAGGCATACGTTACCTTCTCTGCGGTTCGCGAGGATGAGAAAATGGATTCTCTTATCGTCGATAAGTATGCGGTAGGTGGAAGAGTATCTAATGGCGACGGCTCCACCATTGGCCCCATCGCGCTCAAAAAGGATACACCGTGTGAAATCGTCATCACATTCCGCAACAAGGAAAAGATGCGTCTTGACATGGTAACTACGGAGGAAAAGGTATGAGAAATCAGCAGCAGGAATATCCTCATCCGTATATGGCGGATGGTAGAAATGACTATTCGACAGGTGTATTCGATGTAGTGCTTGATGAACGCGAGACCACTAACGAGCATTTCGTTCTGAAATTCTCATACACGCTCGAATGCCCCGGAATGCAGGAGTATATTGAGAGCGGCTCTGCTAAGATCATCATGCGTGTCAAGAGCGCAACTACGTCATTTCGTAAGAATTACACCTTTGATCTGAACAGCCATCGTTGCGTTATCACGATTCCGAAGCAGGCTGTGGCGAAAAGCATCCAAGCACAGGCTTTCATTGTGGCTACGATGGAAACCAACAGTTTCGCTTTGCCAGAGCACAACCAGACATATTTCCACGGAATCAAGTTTTCACTCCGAAAAGGCGATCTTCTTGGAGAAAGTGCCGATTTTGAGATTGAACTGGATGACACCGAACTGCAAAAACCTATTAGCTCCATTTTTACGATTCAGAGCAACGACGAGGAACCCGAATCCACAGTTCCAGCTTTTTATACGGAAAAAATTACGATCTATCTTTCTCGGCGACTCTATGACGTCTATTTCGCCATGAGAGGCAAGCATGAGCTTCGAAGGTATCTTTCAGCCGTAATTGTTCTACCGGCGTTGGTTGAAGCTCTTACTTTGATGCAGGTCGAGCAACAAGATAAGTCGATTGAGAGCAAGCGTTGGTATCGCGCTATTAAATCCAAGCTCCCTTCCGTCGGAGTTACTGATATTGTAGACCCCGGTATGCCGCTGACCACCGTAGCAAACCGTTTGCTCGGCGATGTGTCGTGGGAAGCGCTCTTCTCTCTGAAAGAAACCTTCGACGACATTAACAGGAACAGCGAAACTATCGAATCGGAATGGAGGGACTAAAGCATGAAGCTGCCGTATTTTCTTGAGCCAGCGTATGACGAGTTGCTTGGCAGCATCGAGCAGAATTTGGATCATTACATGAACAATGAGGAGTGGCTGTCTGCGTTTTTTAACGAACGCAACTACACGAAAGAATCCACAATCGAAGTACACAGGCCTGCGCTGATTCAGATGGATATTGCTTCGGACGATGCTCTCAAAAGCCAGGAGGATCTGGCCAACGTCCGTCTTGTTTATGAGTCGTTCAAATTGACCCCCTTGCAGGCAACGAACCGTTTCTTATGGACGCACCTGTCACATGTTTGCTATAAGGACTATGTACACCATAGATGGTTGACTTTACCGACCGATGCGCCTGTGAGGACTGTGAAAACTCGTTATTTTGCAACGGGTAATGCGAACTCTCTGTATGATAACGCTATCGCTCGTCTGTGGTGGTATGGTCATATTTCCTACGACGAAGAAAACACCATCAACCCATGGCATCTAACGCAGATTCTGCTGATGAACCAGACAATCTGTAGTGACTTCGTCGATACGAGATATTGCCATAATCGCACAATCGGAAAAGGCGTGTTGCTTGCTTTGAAAGAGTTCGCAGCTATGCTTGGGCCGCGCGAAGGTATTACCGACTACTTCCGTGAATTCAACAAATATTTCAATCGGTATGGTGCGGTATCTTCTCTGGATTTCTTGGATTCGGAGGATATATATCAGATTGCTATTGATTATTTGGTGAAAATCCGTAAGGAAAAGTTGGAAAGCCGCTCCCGCTGACCCAATCGATTATGAAATGGAGGCGGTCTTATGGCTATCAATAACGCAGTTGGTGCATCAATTAAGACGGTCTATCAGACCGCTGATCCTACGCGGACAATCCTTATTCAGAGGAACATAGAGGAATACGATCAAACGAACGCTCTGGAAACGATCAGCGAGTTCAGCCATTTTCTTCGAGATGTTGTTTCCAGATATGAGGCGAATGAACGTATCCGCGTAGAATGCGAGCAGAAATCCAATGATCTACTGCATCTGATCGAACTACACGACGATATGAACGCTTCAGAAGGATATAAAGCATATAAAAAGCTGGCAGAGGTTCGTCGTGAACGACGAGTCTGCAAGAACGAGAATGAGTTGCTTGCTCCGCTTTATGCGTTTATCCAGCAAAATCCTAAGGCCATCAATGAACTCGCAGCAGTACTCGGCCGATGCCGCGCTGCAAAAGAAGCCATAGACCGGCGTATTTACAGTGCGCGTACGGACATTATTTGATTGCTGATTGCAGTCATGAATAGAGGGGGGAAAATATGTGAGTGTCTTGAAGGACAAAAACTTGTATGGAGAGCAATTTACCGAACATTTGCTTGCGCAATGGTCAACTTGTGTTGAAATGGCAAACGCCAGCAGTGACAAGAGAATCGGTGCCAATAATTTCTATATGACGGTGAATGCCGCATTGTTGGCTGTCGTTACCTTTAACACTGACTGGAAGAATTGTTTGCTCGCTATAGTGGGAATCGTCGTTAGCATTTTGTGGCTTCAATCAATAAGCAATTATCGGAGACTAAATCGTGCAAAGTATGAGATTATCAATACGATTGAACAAGAGCTTCCCGCTGCGCCCTTTACGGAGGAGTGGGCAATGCTTGAACGCGACAAAAAATACACAACCTTAACAGGCAACGAGAAATGGATTCCGTGGGTTTTTATTGTCCTTTTTGCCATCGTACTCTTACTCCCTGTAGGTAAATGGGTATTGACACTTGTGTGTCCATGTTTCGCTGGAGGTGTATAGTCGTTGAAAGTATTTATCTCGCACAAGCAAGAGGACTCTGAAATTGCCAAATGCCTTGCTCTCATGTTGCGAATTAACCATACAGAATACTATTTAGATGTGCTTGATCCGACGGTTGCTGGTGATGGCAAGCAACTGACCGACCATATTAAAAAGGCACTGAACACCTGCACCGACATCATGGTCGTTATGTCAGAAAAAACACGCTATTCGCAGTGGGTCCCCTTTGAGATTGGCATGGCTGCGCAAAATGATATGCCGACGGTTACGTATCTAAGCGCGGATGTTGCCTTACCCGATTTCCTCTCGTATTGGCCACGACTAAAAAGCGTTAGCGATGTCGATAAGTATGTGAAAATCCGCAAAGAGACTCACGATCAGATAGAGCAACGCTATGCTGGCAAATATGAAATGTCCGCATCCCGTAAGGCTGAGGAGACGCGGACATTCTATGCAAACCTTAAATCTGCGCTAAGATAGGGGTGAAAACGATGTATAATCTGTTCATCAGCCATTCATGGGCATATTCTAACGAGTATAACAGCCTCATTAGCCTTTTGGATTCTGATTTGCGATTTCAATATCGCAACTACTCCGTGCCTAAAGACAGCCCGGTTCATAATGCACCAACTGATTGGCAGTTAAGAGCGGCGATTCGAGAGCAAATGTCTCATGCCAGCTGTGTACTGATTCTCGCAGGTGTGTATGCAACTCGTAGCAAATGGATCAACATTGAAATCGATCTGGCAAAGAACGGTTTTTCAGCTCCAAAGAAAATAATTGCCGTTGTCCCATGGGGACAGCAGCGAATTTCAACTGTCGTGCAAAACGCAGCCGATGAAATCGTTTATTGGAATACCAGCTCGATTGTCAATGCAATCCGGCGCTGGGCAAAATAACCTCCTCTCCCTCGGCAGCTGTAACAAGCTCCGAGGGCCTTTTATTGTCTCCTTTTCTGTCTTGAAAGTTATGTTCAAAAGGGTAAGCTGTGACCACATCAAAGATAACTTTCAAGGAGGCACTAACCATGATTACCATTTCCGAGATCGTAGCCAAGACCGAAGCCATGTTCGACCTGCTCAATGAGCATTTCTACCAGAACGAGCTGATCCGCCCGGCCATCACGGTATCCTCCGACAACGGGCGCGGCGCATATGGCTGGTGTAGCATCTATGAAATCTGGCAGGGCGCGAATGAAGCCCACCGCGAGATCAACATTACCGCCGAGTACATCAACCGCCCCATCGGCGAGGTCGCCGCGACCATGCTTCATGAGATGGCCCATCTTTATAACTTGGTTCACGAGATCAAGGACGTAAGCAACAACGGTTACTACCACAACAAAAAATTCAAGGCCACCGCCGAAGCCCATGGCCTTCACATGGAACATCATGGCACCTACGGATGGACGGTAACGGCTCTGACCGAAGAAACTGCCGAATGGCTGGCCCAGCAGCCGGGTATGGAGGATTTCACCGCCAGCCGCAAGACCGCCTTTCAGATCAAGGTAAAGGGCGACGATGATGACGATGACGGCGAAGAAACCACGATCACCGTAAAGGGCGGTGGACGCAGCACCAGCAAGAATCGCAGCATCAAGTACGTTTGCCCCAAGTGCGGGGCCATCATCCGGGCAACCAAGCAGGTCAACGTAGTATGCGGCGACTGCGACGTACCATTCGAACGCGCCTGATCCACACGCCAGCCTACGGGCTGGCAATTTTGTTGCAACGAAAAACGCCCACCAACGGGGCGTTTATTTGCGTCCTTGGGGAATCAGTACCCTCAACGGCACAAAAACGCTGTTAGTGGGCGTCTAATGTTGAAAATTTCTTTTAAGAAAAGAACCGTCTTAGCTTGCTTTTTCACCACCCGTGCGTAAGCTGTGACTCAGCCGCGAGGCAAATTACAAAACGGAGGTATTCACAATGGAATGCGGAAAGCTCACAGCGAAACTCAGGGATGCCGTACAGGTTTGCTTCATCGTAAACGGAATGGAGGTCAAGCGACTCAAAAACATTGAAATCCCGGACGAGATCAAGAAGTTGCCATTCACGGCCTTCAAATTCGATGTACCGCAGAACGGTGCCATCACCTTCAAAATCATGTTCGAGGCAGGCGTATTGCCAGCAGAATGGCCAGAACCCCGCCAGCGTAAGCAGCGCAGCTCCAAGGCGGTAAGCCTTCCCAATACCATACCAGAAGAGACCGCAACGATACTGGCAGCACCGGTTCGAGTAGGTGGTTATGCGGACGCAGAAACCGTAACAGCTTTGGCAGATGCGGATGGCGAGCAGGCAGAAGCCCCTGCAATGCACACGCCGGAAGAACTGGCCTACAACGTCACAGGTGAGCGTAGGAAGGCTCTGGTGGCCGCTGTAGCCAATTACACTGGGGAACAGGCCATCTATCAGAATGCGCCCACATTTGCGTACAATATTGGCCAGTACGCCGTAGACAAGAATGGATTGCTAACCGGCCCCATTGATAACGCGCTGATCCGCTGGCTGGCGGATGAAGGATTTATCACAGAAGAATGAGAAAAGGCCCTCCGCGCTGGAGGGCCTCAATCGTCCTGTTTTTCATCGACTTCTGCATATTCTGAAAGATCGGTGTAGTCATCACGATTTCCAGAGTAGGAGCGACGCAGATAATCTGTACCGCCATCCACGGCGACCTTGCCGCAAGAACATTGCACATAGCTATGGCGGTAGGTAGACTCGATCACATCGCCGCAATGATTGCAGCGGATTGCATTACGAATAATTTTCCTCATGGATATTCCTCCTTGGGGGAGTATGAAAAAATCCTCAATCCGAAGATTGAGGATTGTGGTGGTGCTTACTGGACTCGAACCAGTGACCCCATCGATGTGAACGATGTGCTCTACCAACTGAGCCAAAGCACCATGGGCTTCCGGTATTTGTTCCGTGCCTGTTTCCATAACGCTAACCGGAAAGCGTTATGTACATCAGCCAGTATGTTCTACCAACTGAGCCAAAGCACCAAAAATTTATATGAACCGATTTCAGCGCTTGGGAAGCCGTGTCACATTCACGGAACGCTCCGCATCGGGTCTAGCGGGGTTAACGACCTCATTCATTAACGCAGTATATTATAATGCGGAGGGGATGATCTGTCAATAGAAAAATGCGCAAACAAACGTAAACTGTTTGGAAAAGAATTGAAAGAAAATTTCTGAAAATCAGCTTTTATGGGGGGAAATATATTGACAAGAGATTGCACATGCAGTATAATAATAAAGCTGTTCATAACTGGGTGTAGCGCAGCTTGGTAGCGTGCTTGAATGGGGTTCAAGAGGCCGGAGGTTCAAATCCTCTCACCCAGACTTTGAGAAGGAAACCGATGCAAAATGCTTCGGTTTCTTTTTTATGTCAATGAAACGTCTTAAGGCACTTTGCTTCATGTATGCATAGCGGACGCTGTATTTTCCTTATTTTTTTCCGCAACGCTCAGTTGCGCGAAAG
>JAZSRC010000048.1:0-16321 GCA_045538305.1 Clostridia bacterium
ACACCATCGAAATTGCCGTCCAGATCAACGGAAAGGTCCGCGGACGCATCAATGTGCCCAGCGACCTGACCCGCGAAGCTGCACCCGCCTACTTTGCCGAAAACGAAGAAGCGCAGAAGATTCTTTCCGGCGTAACGATCAAAAAGCTTGTATATGTACCGGGCAGACTGGTCAATATCGTAGCATAAGAGATTATGAAGATGGAGAGGGCGTTTGTCCTCTCCATCTGTCGGCCGGTTTTCCCCGGAAATATTCATGCCGAGGGCAATATTCCCCCCTTCTTTAGGCATATTATTTATCAAAATTTTGAGGAGGGCTATGTCTGTGGAATCCATTTCCTGGCTGAAAGCCGTTTTGATCGGTCTGTTTCAGGGGCTGACAGAGTTTCTTCCGGTCAGCTCTTCCGGGCACATTATGATCCTGAACGAGTGGCTGGGCATTAATCTGGAGGGCGACTTCCTGAGCTTTTTTACCATTCTCCTTCACATCGGAACGCTGATCGCCGTATTCATTATGTACTATAAAAATATATGGCAGATGATCCGGCATCCGTTCAAATCCGACCTCAAATGGCTGATTGCAGCAACAATCCCCACGGTAATTTACGCGCTGATCCTGAAATTCACAGGCGCTGAGGATGTGCTCGACGGAGCCGCACGCACAATTCTGCCCTGGGCATTTTTCGCTACGTCCATCTTCCTGTACATGGCCGATAAGTTTGCCGAATACCATCTGGTAGGTAAAACGAAGCTCAGGCATAAGAACGTAAATCTGCGCGACGCGCTCTTCATGGGCCTTATGCAGTGCATAGGTACGTTTGCCGGCGTTTCCAGAAGCGGTTCCACCATTATGGGCGGCCTGGCCTCTGGCCTCAATCGCAAACGCGTGGCAGACTTCTCTTTCTTGATGTCAATCCCCGCCATACTGGGCGCGGCGCTTCTGGATACGCTTGATCTGGTGGAATCGGGCACAATGTCCACCATAACCATAGACTGGCTGCCAATTGCACTGGGCGTCGCTGCCGCAATGGTTTCCGGCCTTCTCGCCATCCGCTTCATGCTGTTTATGATCAAGAAGATTCACTTAAAGTGGTTCGCTGTGTATACCGGAATTCTGGGCGCATTCATACTGATCAACGATTTCCTGATTTCCAAGCTGTAAGCAAATAAGATCCGCCTTTTGGGCGGATCCATTTTTATCTTCTTCACTCTGGTCTATATTCCGCATGCCGCTTTCAGAAGCTTTACTCTCGCTTCTCTGTATTTAGCAATATCCGTTTCGTAATCGGCGTAGCCTCTGAATACGCTTGAAACAATTTCATCCTTCACGGCCTGGTCGATTTTTTCCAGCAGGAAAAGATCCTCAAGGCCCATTCTTTGCGCTTCCGCGCGGGTTGTCAGAAGCGGTTCGTTATAGCCCGGGTACACTACGGAAAAATCGCCCGCCGGCAGGAACAGATCGCGCTTGGGATGGAACTCCATAACGCCTTCGGAAAACATCCGCGCAGACCGATCGTACGGATCGTCGTTGGTCAGGAATTGGTTGTAACCCCAGTGCAGGAAGCCGGTAACGTTTGTATACTTGGCGGGCGCCCAGCCAAGATAGGTCTGGCGCAGCCGCTGCATATCCAGCATACGGTTCAAATATTTTCCGCCAGGCGTAAGGCAGGTATATACATACAGCTTATCGCCCGCTTCCACACGCGCATCGTAATACTCCCTGTCATTTTCATAGGTTTCGTTTGTCGGACACCATACGTCGATCATGCCGGTCAATGCGTGGGTGGGCAGTACGGGTTCCATTATGCTGACGCCGGGCAGCTCCTCGCGAGCGATTCTGGACATAATCGAATACACCTTGGCAAGGGCGTCGTTGGGTTCGTCCAATATGCACTGCTCCCAGCAGCCTTTCAAACCTCTCTTTTCCAGATATTCATTCAATAAGCGCATCTCAGAGCGAAGCGTATCCTGGCCCTCCTCCGTTTCGATATCCTCGCCGGTTATGTTGATGCGCGCGCGGCAGCCATTGTCAAACTTGTCGAACGCAACTTTTCTGAACGCCTTTCTGACTTCATCGGGCGATGTAAACGTATCATGCGGAAGCGACTGATAGAACTGATCGTTGTCGCCCTGTCCCTCGCTTCTGCCCGCCAGCGCCATGCCCTGAAAAAGCTGTATGCCCGCGCTGCGTCCGGCTTCGATGTATTTGTCAAAGCGCTTTTCATTAAGCTCCATTACGCCATCCTTCATGCGGATAAAAAAGCCCAGCGGCAGCGGCATGATATTCTGGCGCATGAATACCGCCATGCGAAGGTATTTATCCAGCATGCGAAAATACGCGGGCGAATCCATTTCCACCGAATGATAGCGGCAGATATTGGCATAGGAAATCCAGTTTACAACCCTGTGCGTATCGGCGTTTGCCTTATCGACCTTTGCCGGATACCGGACAACGCCAAGGGACAGCGTTTCGGTTTTTCCCATATGGGTTACGCGGATTTTCCATTCGTCACGTTCGATTGCCCTTGTATACTCCACAACGGTTTTAAACGCCACAGCGCAGCTGACGCCAGCCGGCATGAGGAGATTGTACATGGGTTTGAGAACGTCATACACATAAAACGGCGCCTTGCGGATCACGGAATCGTTTACATCGTCGTGCAGGTATGCGCTTCTCTGGCGCGCTCCGGTATTTACTTCCACCGGTACATATTTCAGCTCGTACAAACGATAGGCCGTATGCGGACCTTCCACCTCGACCGCAACAGGCATACCGGGCGTAAGCCCCGATATCATGATGTGAACGCCCACATACATGCCATTTGCGCCGGCAACCTCGTATTCCTTAGCGCCCGCCGAAGCATCCGAATCCGGATACAGACTATCAAGCTCGTCAAACAGAGCAGCGGTGAATTCCGTATTCATATTCCTATCCCCCCGATTATTTCATTGAACAAAAACATAAATACAGGGCGAACGATACCGTCCGCCCCGAAAAGACATTTTGATCAGTTGTCGGGCTCGAGCAGGCCGTAATCGCCGTCCTGACGGATATACAGCACGCACATGCGGCCAGAATCCGAATTCTCGAACAAATAGAAATTGTGGCCCAGCATTTCCATCTGCATGATGGCGTCTTCCACGCTCATGGGCTTGACCGCAAAGTGTTTTACGCGCACTACCTTGCGCTCCTGTTCTTCCTCAACGTCCTCGAACACGGGTTCGGGCTGAACAGCGGGCGCAGGCGCATGCAGGCGTTTGTCAAGCTTGGTGCGATGGCGGCGAATCTGGCGGGAAAGTTTGTCTACCGCCTTATCGATGGCAGCGTACATGTCGGAAGTAATTTCCTCGGCGCGGAAAATCATATTTCGGTCGTTGATCGTAATTTCCGCAATGTTCTTCCCGCCCTTTTCCTGCGTGAACTTGATCTGCGCATCGGAATCCGGGCCAAAAAACCAGTCAAGCTTATTTAGCTTCTTATCGGCATATTGCTGAAGGCTGTCAGTGACATCCATAAATCTTCCATAATATTTCGTCTTCATAATTGTAATCCGTCCTTCCATATTTGTTATGAGGTTCTCACCGGATTGACCTGTTCCATAGGAATCAGCCTCCCTTCCGATATACATATTCTATACGCATGTTAATTCTTCCTGCCATTTCCGGCTAATATAAATTTTTTTTATTTTTATCGTGCAATTCATCCCACAAAAAGCAAAACATCCAAATATATGTGCCTTTCTTCATTCGGAAACGCATTTCAATTCTCCTCTGAGCCAGGAGGTATAATCAGCACAGAAAGAAACGAACGGAGGAATGAAAAAATGGTTGTTGTTCCGATCAAGTGGATTCCCTATCTTCTGGTGATTAGCGGTATTTACTCCCTGTTTTCAGGCGACGTATCCGTTGTAGGATCTCTGGTTATGCTCGCACTCGGCAGTCTGTGGCTGTTCCTAAAATACTCATATAGATCTTCCCAAAAAGCGCAAAACAGCGAAGAACTCCAGAGCAATGAAAGCCATGACGCCGTCAATGCATAATACGCTTCCAAAAATAAAATCTGCCTCAGGGGGAACAACCCCGCATGAGGCAGATTCTTTTGTTAATCGCCAATGATCGCGTCGACAAATTCCTTGGCGTCAAAGGACTGCATATCGTCAATGCCCTCGCCCACGCCGATATAGCGCACGGGCAGACCCAGCTCCTGACGAATCGCAACGGCGATACCACCCTTTGCGGTTCCGTCAAGCTTGGTAAGAATGATGCCGTCAAGGTCAGCGACATCCTTGAATACGCGCGCCTGATTCAGTCCGTTCTGGCCGGTTGTCGCATCGATAACCAGCAGCGCATGAATCTTCGCTTCAGGGAAATCACGGTTGACAATGCGGGCCATCTTCTTAAGCTCCTCCATGAGGTGCGTTTTGTTATGAAGTCTTCCGGCCGTATCCACAATCATCACGTCCGCATGGCGGGCCTTGGCTGCCTGAATACCGTCGTACACAACGCTGGCGGGATCCGCGCCCTCTCCTCTTTTTACAATCGGAACGTCCGCGCGTTCGGCCCATACGTTCAGCTGCTCGGCGGCAGCGGCGCGGAAGGTATCGCCGGCTACGATCAGTACGCGTCGTCCGATGGCTTTCATACGCGTGGCAAGCTTGCCAATGGAGGTCGTTTTGCCAACGCCGTTTACGCCAATGATAAACAGTACCGACGGACTCTCAAGGTTCATAGGCTTATCGCGCATCATATCGGCCAGGATGTTGGAAAACTCGCGCTTGGCGCGCGCAGGATCGCCGATTTTTTCTGCAGTACATTTTGCACGCAGCTTGCCTACGGCTTCCTCCGCCGTTTTTACGCCGACGTCCGACATGACCATAATGTCCGTAAGCTCATCGTAAAAATCATCGTCCAGCTCGCGGGTATTCTCCACAAGCTCGTTCATCTTTGCGCCCATATTGCCGCGCGTCTTGAAAAGGCCCTCTTTAATCTTGGAAAACAATCCCATGGTTCTGCCTCCTTCATCGACGCGCTATACCGCGTCGGCGAGCTTTATGCTCATCATTTTACTTACGCCCTTTTCCTCCATGGCAACACCGTACAGCGCGTCGCAGCGGGCCATGGTGCCCTTTCTGTGCGTAACGACGACAAACTGCGTTTTGGTGGAATAGGTTTTGAGGTATTCCGCAAAGTTATCGATATTGGCATCGTCCAGCGCTGCTTCAATCTCATCCAGTATGCAAAACGGCGTGGGCTTCAGCTTCAGCATGGCAAACAGAATCGCAATTGCCGTAAGCGCCCGCTCGCCGCCCGATAAAGGCGACAGCATCTGAAGCTTTTTGCCCGGCGGCTGCGCGACAATTTCGATGCCGCTGGTCAGCGCTTCGTTCGGATTTTCAAGCCGCAGTTCCGCCCGGCCTCCGCCGAAAAGCTCGGTAAACGTTTGCCGGAAATATACGTCCATCTGTTCAAACTGCGCCTTGAACTGCTTTTCCATTTTGCCGGTAAGGTCTTCGATAATACCGACAAGGTCGCTCTGGGCGCGGTCAAGGTCGTCCCGCTGCCGGCTGAGCTCGGTAAATCGCTCAACGGTCTGCCGGTACTCCTCCATGGCGGAAACGTTCACACTGCCCATCTGTCGGATTTCCGCGCGTACGGCGTTCAGCCTTCTTTCGCTTTCCGCAAGCCTGAAGTCGGCGATGCGGAATTCCTCCGCACCCTCCTCAGTCAGCTGATACTCCTCCCAAATACGATCCGTCATCTGCTTTAAGTCGTTCTCCACCCGGGCAAGCGCCATTTCACCCCTGTGATTCCGGTCGGTCAGCTCCTCCGTGCTTACGCGAAGCGCCTCCGCGGCTTCATTGATTTCCTTAAGCTCGCTTTGAACGGCCAGTCGCCCTTCATCCGCTTTCTTAAATTCGCTTCTTGCTTCGTTCAGACTCGCCTTCAGAAGGGAGAGCGTCCTCTCTTCGTTTTTCAGCTGCTCCTGATCCTTCAGGATTTCTTCCTCGCATTTCGCGAGCGTTTCGCCGGCTTCCCTCAGAATCCGCGCCTGATCGCCCTTCTGGGCATTCAGTCGATTCAGATCCGACTGAAGCGCCTCAAAGCCGCGCTTTGCCGTAGCGAGCTGCACCCTGTGCGCGCCCGCACGATCGCGCACGCCGTTTAACAGGATACGCTTTTCAACAAGCTCCGACTGCATCTGCTGCGCCCGTCGTCTGAGTTCCACGCCCGCGCCCTCTTCGTCCTGCTTACGGGCGGACAGCATTTCAAGATTCTGCTCGATTTCTTCCTTCTGCTGAAGAAGCTGCTCCCTTGCCAGAACGACGCGCTCGGCGCGCGCGCGGTGCTGATCAATTTCATCCTTTGCCGTTACGTAATGCTCCTCTGCGCGGGTAACGGCAATTTCCTGCTGGTGTAAATCGTCAAACAGCTGCGCCCGTTCGCGCTTCAGCGCTGCCCTAAGATCCTCCTGCGCGCGCATGCGCTCCTGCATTTCGCGGTAGCGTTCATTCAAAAGCAGCATGTTTTCGTTGCCTTCCTTGATTTCGCGCTCGCGGGATAATAGGGACGTCATCCTCGACTGTACGCTGCCGCCGGTCATTGAACCGCCTGAATGCATTACATCGCCATCCAGCGTTACCAGCCGGAACTGATACCGACCCGCACGCTGAATCGCAATGCCGCTGGTCATGTCCTCCGCAACGATCGTCCTTCCAAGCAGACTTACAATTATACCCTGATACTTTTTGTCATACTCCACCAGCTCCGATGCAAGGCCGATGCAGCCGGGCATCTGAAGCAGGCGCCTGTCGCCCGCGTCCATCGTGCGTCCGCGGACGGACGATATCGGCAAAAACGTCGCGCGGCCAAAACGATTTCGCTTCAGGTACTCGATCATTGCCTGTGCGTCCTCGTCACGGTCAACGACAATGTTTTGAAGCGCTGCGCCGAGCACCATGTCCAGCGCCCGTTCCAGACGCTGCGGCGCACGGATAATGGATGCGACAACGCCGTGTACGCCGGCGCCGCCGCGCCTTTCGGCTTCCTTCAGCACCTGCTTGACGGACAGATTATAGCCCTCATAATCGCGCTTGATTTCATTGAGCAGCTTAAGCCTGCTGCTTAGCTCCTGACGCATGGAATTCAGCTTCTGGCTTTCGCCAGCCAGCTGATCGTATTCCTCGCCGGCTTTTCTCGTCTTTTCGCTGATTTCGGTAGCCGCTTTGGTAAAAGCGCTCAGCCGTTCCTTTTCCTGAGTCAAAACGTCCTCGGCGTCCGACAGCTGGCGCATCAGCGTTTCCGTGCGTTTGCCGTCCTCGTTTTCGCTTTCGGACATGCTGCTTATCTGCCTTTGCGCCGCTTCCAAAAGCGCCGTCAGACGCGCCTGTTCGCTTTTTACGTCGCCAATGGCGTTCATGGCACGGATAATGCGTTCTTTGACGCTTTCGGTTTCCTCTTCCAGCGTTTCGGTTTCCTTTTCGGAGCGGGAAAGCTCATCCTCAAGGGCGGCCTGTTCGGCTTCACGGCTTTCAATTTCCTGTCTTTCGGCCTCGATCTGGCTTGACAGCTCGCTTATTCGCTTTTCAATGCCGCTTCCGCCTTCCCTGGCAGCCTCCAGTTCGCGCGATGCGCGTTCATGATCGCGCACAGCCGCCTGCAAGCGTTCGCGCACAACGCCCGCCGCGCCTTCCTGCTGTTCGGTTTCGCGGATCAGTTCCTGCAGCTCATCGCGAAGGCGCGCGGTTTCAATCTCCTTATCGGTCAGCTGCGCCTGACATTTTTCACGCCTTTGGGAAAGCGCATACTGCTCCCGCTCGTTTTCATTCAGCGCTTCCTTAAGCGCGTTCACGGTTTCCGTAAGCTCGTCAATGCGCTCGCGGTATCTTTCCGAGCGGATCAGGAATACATTCAATTCCAGCCCCTTCTGTTCGTCGCGAAGAGCGATAAACTTTCTTGCTTCCTCGCTTTGCACGCGAAGGGGTTCAATTCTCGCTTCCAGCTCTGTGAGTATATCGTATACGCGCGACAGATTTTGTCTGGTATTTTCAAGCCGCCTTTCGGCTTCCTGTTTGCGCGTTTTGTATTTCACTATGCCCGCGGCTTCTTCAAATACGAGTCTGCGCTCGTCGCTCTTCTGCGACAGGATCTCGCCTACCCTGCCCTGACCGATGATGGAATAACCGTCGCGGCCAATGCCGGTATCGCGGAAAAGATCCACGATATCCTTAAGCCTGCATGCGCTTCCGTTCATCAGGTATTCGCTTTCGCCGGTTCTGAACACACGGCGGGTGACGGAAACTTCGGTATAATCCGACGGCAGAGCGTGATCCTCGTTATCGAAAACAAGCGTTACCTCGCAATACGCCATGCGGCGGCGTTTCTCCGTGCCGCTGAATATGACGTCCTCCATCTTTGCCCCGCGCAGCTGCCTGGCGCTTTGTTCGCCAAGCACCCATTTGACAGCGTCGGATATGTTGCTCTTTCCGCAGCCGTTGGGGCCTACAACGCCCGTAACGCCATGCTCAAACAGCATTTCCGTTCGATCGGCAAACGATTTGAAGCCGTGTATGTACAGCTTTTTCAGTCGCAAGTTCTTTCTATGCTCCAATCCATAATCCGAGCGGCGATGGAGGGCATACGTATCCTCCATTCGCCGCCCGATTGTAAAGTTACATCAAACGTTCAAGCGCGCATTTCGCGGCTTCTGTCTGCGCGGCCTGCTTGCTGCCGCCTTCGCCCGTGCCCATGATCTCGCCGTTGACCAGAACGTTGTACACAAACACCGGTTTATGCGCAGGACCGCTCTGAGAGGTAAGTTCGTACACAGGCATTTCTCCCCGACTCTGTAAAAGCGCCTGCAGGCTGCTCTTTATATCCAGATGACTGGCCTTCGGCTGATGATTCCGCATGTTCTCACCGATGGCAAGCTCAATCAGCCTGCCCGCCGCTTCAATGCCGCTGTCCAGATACACGCCGCCGATCAGAGCCTCCATAACGTCGCAGAGAATGGAGGGCTTATTCCTGCCGCCGCTTCTCTCTTCGCCGATGGAAAAGCGGATATCCTGATCCAGCCCCAGCTTTCTGGCCGCTTCGCTCAGGGTTTCCTCGCATACAAGTTCTGCCCGCATACGCGTAAGCACACCCTCCGAAAGGTCGGGATGCATTTTGTAAAGCGCCTCGCTCACATACAATTCCAGAACCGCATCGCCCAGAAACTCCAGCCTCTGGTAGCTTTCCACATGATAATCGCCCGCAAATGACGGATGCGTCAGCGCGGTAATCAACAGCACGCGATTTCGAAATGTATAGCCGATCTGGCTTTCAATCCGGCTCATTACACATTTTTCTCAAGGTAATCAACGATATCCTTTACGGTAGAAACCTTAGCCAGCATATCGTTGTCAACTTCCACATTGAATTCGCTTTCAATGTCGAATACCAGAATCATGATGTTTGCGCTGTCTGCGCCCAGCTCTTCCACGAGTTTGCTTTCGGGCTTGATCTGATCGATGGTTACGGGCAGCTGCTGAGCAATGAGTTCCGCTACTTTGTTGAAAATACTCTGATTCATGTTTTTTCCTCCCGTCAGGCGTTTTCCTGCGCCTGGATTTTATTTAAGCCGTCGCGAATTTTTCCGACAACGTCGGTTTGCACCATGGTTTTCGCCTGTACAATCGCGCGGTAGAACGCATACCCGTTTGACGAGCCGTGCGCCTTAACAACTGCGCCTTCCAGTCCCAGAAGCGGCGCTCCGCCGTATTCATCGGCATTCAGCATGCCCTTTACCTTGGAAAAAGAGCCCTTCAGCATCAGGCCGCCGATTTTTCCGCGCGTCGTGGACATGATTTCGTTTTTGAGCGTCTTAAACAATACCTTTGCAAAGCCTTCGGCGTATTTCAGAATGACGTTTCCCGTGAATCCGTCGGCGGCGACGACGTTAAAATCGCCCATCTGAATTTCTCTTGCCTCACAGTTGCCGCCAAAGTGATACGCCGTCTGGTTTTTCATCAGCTGGTATGCTTCCTTGTAGAGCTTGTTGCCCTTCTCCTCTTCAATGCCGATGTTCACAAGGCCGACGTTCGGCGTTTCTATGCCCATCACCTGATTCATGTATACAGAGCCCATCAAGCCAAACTGCATAATGTATTTCGGCTGGCAATCGGCGTTCGCACCGCTGTCAATCAGCATAACCGGGCCCTTGTAGCCGGGCATAATCGGCGCAAGCGCGGGGCGGTCGATTCCCTTTACCAGGCGCACATATGCCATACCGCCCAGAAACAGCGCTCCGGTGGAGCCGGCGGAAACAAATGCATCGGAGTTTTTATCCCTTACATCCAAAAGACCCATTACCATGGAAGAATTCTTCTTCCTGCGAACGCCCATCATCGGCTCGTCGTGCATGGAGATCTCTTCCTCAGCATGTATAATCTCGATTCTGTCCGCTACATCCTTCGCATCAGAAAGCATGGGAGCGATAGCATCCTTCTTGCCGAAAAGACGGATCCGGATATCGTCCAACGCACGCAGTGCGCGGATACAGCCGTCAATTACGGCGCCGGGCGCATTGTCTCCGCCCATTGCGTCTACGGCAATTGTAATTCTATCCAAACAAACTCCCCCTCAGACATATTTAAGCACTATATATTGTAATATGCCTTTTGAAGATTGTCAAATGAAACTTCGGTATATTACTTGACAATTGCCTCAGCGGGCGCTATATTGACATAAATTTTGTCCGTAGCAGGAGGCACGTAATGTGAATATACACGTCTTCGAAACGCCCGAACAGGCAAATGATTCGCTGATTCGGGAAAGCGCGTGCGTCGTAATAGACGTTCTCCGCATGACTTCTACCGCATGTCATGCGCTTTCAAACGGCGCCGGCGGCATATTGATGAAAGCGAGTGCGCAGGAAGCAATGGCGCAGGCCAAAGCGCATGGGGCGCTTTTGGGCGGAGAGCGCGGCGGCGTCATAATCCCGGGCTTTGACTTTGGAAACTCTCCCCTTGAATATACGCAAGACCGCGTATACGGAAAGAGAATTGTGATGAGCACCTCCAACGGCACCAAAGCGGTTGAAAAAGCCAAAGGTGCCCGCAGGCTGCTGCTTTCGTCGTTCATCAACGTATCCGCCTGCGCAAAAGCGCTTTCGGAAGAAAGCAACGTGGTCATACTGTGCGCAGGCACCGAAGGGCGTTTTTCTCTGGACGACGCGCTTTGCGCGGGCGCATTGGCCTTTCGCCTGAACGCCAGAGAGCAAAACGATCTGGCCCATGCACTTTCCATGCTCTATGCGTCCGAAAGATGCGATATCGATAAAGCGGTTTCAAGGGCGCTTCACTATCAGCGGCTGGTCCGTCTGGGCTTTACCGACGATCTACGCTTCTGTTTACAGGAGGATACCTGCAAGGTCTGTCCCGAAATCGGAGAAGACGGATGGTTTCATTGACCGATTTAATGCATATGCCCCTTTTCATATTCCAAAATAGCGTGTATAATGTAAGATAGGATTTTATCGGGAAAGAAGGCCGGTATATGAAGGCTCTGGGGTACTACAACGGCGCGTTCGGGCCGCTTGAGGAAATGAACGTGCCCATGACGGACCGCGCCGTGTACTATGGCGACGGCGTGTATGAGGCAACCGTCGTAAGAAACGGCGTGATTTACGCGCTTGACGCACATATAGACCGCATTTTCAGAAGCGCAGGCTATCTCAGGATCATTCCGCCGATGGATAAGGCGGAAATGAAAAAGGAATTGTACCGCATGGTTGAGCAAATGGATGCGGGCGTCTATATTCTGTACTGGCAGATTTCCCGCGGCACAGGCCGGCGCGCCCATCCGTTCCCGGAGGGAAAAGCAAACCTGATGTTGATGCTTACGCCCTATACGCTTCCCAAGCTTTCTGAAAACGTAAGCTGCATCACCAAAGAGGACACGCGCTTTTTGCACTGCAACATCAAAACCATAAACCTGATTCCCTCAATCATGGCTATGCAGGAGGCCAAGGAGGCCGGCTGCTACGAAGCCATTCTTCACAGAAGCGGCCGGGTAACGGAGTGCTCCAAAAGCAACTGCCACATCCTTAAGGACGGAGTTCTGATCACTGCCCCTGCCGATCATCTGATTCTTTCCGGCATTGCCCGCATGCACCTGATTGAAGCATGCGAAGCGCTCGGCATCCCGGTGGAGGAACGCGAGTATACGGTAAGCGATCTGAAAAACGCCGACGAAATCATGACCACGTCCTCAACCTCCTTCCTGCGTAGAGTAACCGGCGTGGACGGAGAATCGCTCGCAGGGAAAAACGAAGACCTTATCCGTCTTTTGCAGAAAACAATTATGGACCGCTTCTATGCGGAAACCGGCATATAAAAACATCACATCGGGAGGAAATACAAAATGGAACAGAATAACGCCCCCAAAAAGCGAATTTTTTCAGGCATCCAGCCTACCGGCAATCTGACCCTTGGCAACTACATCGGCGCGCTTCGCAATTTTAAGCTTCTGGAGGACGAGTACGATTGTCTGTACTCCATCGTAGACCTGCACGCCATCACCGTGCGCCAGAATCCAGCGGAGCTTCGCAAAGCCTGCCTGCGCACCATGTCCATTTTCCTTGCCAGCGGCCTTGATCCCCAGAAAAATATCATCTACTTCCAGTCCCAGGCCCCGCAGCATGCCGAGCTCGGCTGGATTCTGGACTGCTTTACCTACATGGGCGAGCTGAGCCGCATGACCCAGTTTAAGGACAAAAGCGCAAAGCATGCCGACAACATCAATTGCGGCCTGTTTGCATACCCGACGCTGATGGCAGCCGACATCCTCTTGTACATGTCGGATCTTGTACCCATCGGCGCGGATCAGAAGCAGCATCTGGAACTCACCCGCGATATCGCCCAGCGCTTTAACGCCATCTACGGCGACGTATTCCGCGTACCCGAAGCCTATATTCCGAAAGTCGGCGCAAGGGTTATGAGCCTTCAGGAACCCACCAGAAAGATGAGCAAATCCGATCCCGAGGAAACCTATATCGCCATCCTCGATAAGCCCGAAATCATCCGGAAAAAGCTGCGCCGCGCGGTAACCGACAGCGAGAACCGCGTTGTGTTCGATCCCGAAACGCAGCCGGGCATTGCAAACCTTATGTCCATCATGTCCGCGCTCACCGGAAAGAGCATGGAAGAAATTTCAAACGAATACGACGGCCGCGGCTACGGCGTATTCAAGGATGCGGTTGCAGACAGCGTCATTGCAGTGCTTGAGCCTATCCAAAAGGAATACGACCGAATTTCCACCGACAAGGCATACCTTGAAAGCGTCATGGTATCCGGACGCGAGCGCGCGCAGGCCATCGCCTACCGCACGATGCTCAAGGTTCGAAAGAAGGTCGGCCTTGCACCAATGTCTCTGTAAAAGCAAAGGATCGTTACAGTATGGTTTTATTTGAAAGTGCTGAAAAGGCGATTGAATGGGTAAACGGCGCACGCTGGAAGGGCGAAAAGAATGGCCTTGAAAACACGTGCGCCCTCCTTAATGCGCTCGGAAACCCCGAAAAGCGGATGGGAAAAATCATCCATGTGGCAGGCACAAACGGAAAGGGTTCCACCTGTGCGCTGATTGAGCGCGCGCTTCGCGAATGCGGCTATAAAACAGGCCTTTTCACATCGCCCTACCTGTGCTTCTTTAATGAGCGCATCCGCCTGATGGGAAAACCCATTTCCGATGCGGAGCTGATTCAGATCGTTTCAAAAATCCGAGAAATCTCCGAGGCTCTGGTAAAGGACGGCGTTTTGCTGACCACCTTTGAATTGCTTACCGGTATCGCTTGCGAATACTACGCCGCATCCCATACCGATTATGCGGTGATGGAAGTTGGCATGGGCGGAAGGCTCGATTCCACAAACGTGCTTTCCCCCGCCGTTTCGGTTATCGCCGCCATCGGGCTTGACCATATGCCTCGCCTGGGAACCACGCTTGAAGAAATCGCCTTTGAAAAAGCCGGTATTATGAAAAAAGGCGTTCCGGCTGTCGTGCTTACACAGGAAGAGAGCGTAATGCGCGTATTCCGCGATCACGCCCGGAAGATGAACGCCCCGCTTTTTGAAACAGGCAAAGCGTTTATTTCAAAGGAAAGCGCATACGGATGCGAAATCACATGCGATTTACCCGCTTGCGGGCTTATCTCACAGGGCGTTTCCCTTCCCGGCGAACATCAGGTACAAAACGCGGTTCTGGCCCTGACAGTGCTTGACAGGCTGAATATCGATATGAAAAAAGCCTCCGCCGGTATGGAAAAAGCCGTATGGCCCGGCAGACTTGAATGGATCGGCAACGTGCTGATCGACGGCGCGCACAACCCGCAGGGGGCAAAGGCGCTTGAAGCCTATATCCGCATGCACTGCGCGGGAAAGCGCATCGTGCTTTTGACCGGCATGATGCAGGATAAGCAGATCGACGCCTGCGCCGAAATATTGAAAACCTTCGCAGATGAAGTCGTGACCACGCAGGTAAACTGGCCGCGCGCGGAAAGCGCGTTCGAGCTTGCACGGCGATATCAAAACGTACGCCCGGTAAAAAATGTGGAAAGCGCGCTCAGGCAAGCCATTTCCCTTGCAGGCGAGAATGGAATCGTCGTAGCCGCGGGCTCCATATACCTTGCCGGCGACGTTCGCAACCTGCTTATGCCCGACAACGACGGAAGTATTTGAAAAAGGAAACAGCCATGACCCAATTCCATCATAAACCGGTGCTTCTGAACGAATGCATTGAGGGACTCAATATTCAAAAAGACGGAATATACACAGACGGCACGCTCGGCGGCGGCGGACATTCCAGCGAAATCCTGAAGCGGCTGGACGGCGGCCGCCTGATCGGCATTGACCGGGATATGGATGCCATCTGCGCCGCAAAACGGCGTATGGAAGCCGAGCTTGCCGATAAACTCCCTTATTTTACCGCCCTGCACGGCAATTTTCACGACGCCAGGGAACTTCTGAGCGACATCGGCGTTTCGTCTGTAGACGGCGTGCTTCTGGATCTTGGCGTATCCTCCTACCAGCTGGACGCGCGCGAGCGCGGCTTCTCCTATCATGACGACGCGCCTTTGGATATGCGGATGGACAAAACGCAGCCTTTCAGCGCAAAAGAGCTGGTAAACGAATGGGAAGAAAAGGATATCGCCCGCATTCTCCGCGATTACGGCGAGGAAAACTGGGCGGTTCAGATCGCCCGCGTGCTCTGCGACCGTCGGAAAAAGGCTCCAATTGAAACCACCAGCCAGCTGGTGAACATCATTGACGCAGCCATTCCGAAAAAATTCAGGCAAAAGGACAGCTCGCACCCCGCAAGGCGCACCTTTCAGGCGCTCAGAATCGCGGTAAACGATGAGCTTGCGCCGCTGAAAAACGCCATACACGATTTTGTCGATATGCTGAATCCGGGCGGTCGCATCCTGATTATCGCATTTCATTCGCTGGAAGACCGGCTGGTAAAAACAGCGTTTTCAGAGATGCAGAATCCCTGCACGTGCCCTAAGGATTTCCCGGTTTGCGTGTGCGGCAAAAAGCCCCTGATACGCGTGCTCACCAGAAAGCCCATTGTTGCGGGGGAAGAAGAGCTTTCCGAAAACCCCCGCGCACGCAGCGCCACACTCAGAATTGCCGAGAGGATTTAGTGCCTTATGATCGAAAAACTGTCTCTTCCCGCAGGAGAAATCCGCCTTCCGGCGTTTTTTCCGGATGCAACCTATGGCGCCGTTCGCGCCGCAGGTTTTGAAGACGTTGAAAACGCAGGGCTGCACGGCCTTGAAATGAATAGCTACCATCTATATTCCAAGCCCGGCGCGCGGCTGATCAAGTCGCTCGGCGGGTTGCGCGCTTTTACCGGCTTCAAGGGCGCGATTCTGACCGATTCCGGCGGCTTTCAGCTGTACTCCATGATCCGCGAGAATCCGGAATACGGAGAGATCCGCGAAAAAGAAATTCTCTTCCGCCCGGACAGGGGGCAGGAGAAGATGCATTTCACGCCCGAAAAGTGCATTCAGGCGCAGTTTATGTACGGAAGCGACATCATGATGGCGCTGGATCTGTGCACGCACCCGGACGACCCGACCGAGGATCAGGAAAGAAGCGTGAACCTCACCGTCAAGTGGGGCAGGCGCTGCCGCGAGGAATATGACCGCCTCGTAAAGGGCGTAAAGGGGCAGAAGCCTCTTTTGTTCGGCATCGTTCAGGGCGGAAGAAACGAAAAGCTTCGCATGGAATGCGGCCGCCGCCTTGAGGAAATCGGCTTTGACGGCTAAAGTCGGAGGCCAAGCGGGC
>JAZSRC010000057.1:0-16315 GCA_045538305.1 Clostridia bacterium
GAAATCCTGCGGGATTTCCGGGCGGCGATCGGAAATGGGAAGCGTATTTAGTCGCTACGCTTTGTAAAAACGCGCGATTTCGCCGTACATGCCGCCGAAATCGATGAAATATGGAGAGGGAGTTATCTCCCTCTCCATACCTCTCCCTGGAGTTTGTTGATGATCTGCTGGGCTGCTACAGTTTATGCAGCGGCCCCTTTTTTCGTGTAAGTTACATTTCAAGCAGAAGCGTTATCAGCTCGCCGGCTTTACCGCTGGCCGTGAGGTTGCCATCCGAAACCGTAAGCGCCGAAAGCTTGTTTTCCATTACATCCGATGCATATGCCTTCTTGATTTCCGCAAGCGCTCTGATGGTAAACTCCGCATTCTCAAAGCAAACCACGCGAAGAATCATGCCGTTTCCATCTTCTGCCTGCTTAATGGAGTGAATATATGCATTGTCGCCCGAAAGTCCGATAAACGAATCCCTTCCGGAAAGCGTTCCTTTATGAGGACGGGCAGTGATAAAGCCTGCAGGGCGGTTACAGGCGCTGGAAAATTCGGCGAGCGCCTTTCCGGACACATCATCGGAAACGCCAAGGGAAACGGTAAACTCATGTAAGCCCTTCTCAGGATCGGGATCCGGGTCAAAACCTGCGCGGATCAGCGTTGCCTGAAGCGTCTGATCAAAAGTCCGGAAACCGTATTTGGCGTTGCTTGTCAGAACGAGCGCTTTTCCTCCGGCGCTGTTCAGCGCACAGGAGAGTCCGTTTGTCGGAACGTCGAGCTCCATGGGCGGTCTGTCAATTATGCCGGCAGGGATATCATAACGGGTATGCGCGGACGGATACCGGAAGGGCGCCGCAAACGCCAGCTGCGCCATGCCGCCTTTCTTCGTGCCAAGCTCATGCCAGTCGCACTTCACGTCATATGTAAGCGCCTTCGCACCTTTATCGAGGGATACGGTGTATTCAAGCGTAGACGCCGTAGCGAATTTCGTCTTTACGCGCAGCGCGCTTCGAAGCTCGCCATTTAAGCAATAGTCGATGTATACATCCTTGGCAATGGGTTCTCTTCTCAGGTATCTGCCTACATACCAGCTGGTCATACCCTTGGAGGAATCCTCCAGAATATCGAAAAAGCCGCAGGGCGCGGACAACATTTCCTGACCGTTTGTTTTGTCCACAAGGCTTACCAGCATACCCGTCACGGTGTCAAACTCCGCGCGCAGGTATTCGTTTTCCAGTATGAACTCCACGGGTCCATGCTTTCTCGGATCTCCCGGGTACTTCAGCGGGTACGGCGCATTCTCATCATCCTCCAGAATCACGCTCGTCCAACCCCATGCAGGCACCGTTACATCCACCAGCAGCTTATGGTAGGTGTGCAGCATGTAGCCCTCGCGTCCATGGGAAATCATCTGCCAGGTAAGAGGCTTTCCGCAAAGCGTGCGCATGGCGGCATTATTGATTTCGCCCGGATAATCCCACACTACTACCTCGCAGGGACCCTTCTTTTCAAAGGGCGTAGGATTGAAGATATGGAATATGCGGGTGAGCGAAGCACATCTTTCCGCAACCGGTGGACGATAGCGCATGCTGTCATAACCTACGCCTGCGCCCTCGGCGCGCGTAAATGCGTCCGCACCCTTCTCTTCAATAAACGAAGTATCGATGTTTTCCACAATTGCGCGCATGGCTGCGGCATATTCAGTGCCCGCATACGCCATGGTTTCCGAGAACTTTGCCATGGCATATTCCCGCGTATCGCGAACGCCGGAGCCAGTAAGGATATCGTGGAACTGGCTGAAGAGTATGTTGGTCCAGCCTTTTTCAAACGCCTTGGCGCGATAGTTTCTCCCCGCAACCGCTTTTGCCGCCGCACTGAGCGCTTCTGCTTCGCCAAGCATTGCCTCGCCCATGCGATTGGCATACTTGATGCGGCTCTGCGTTGTGTAGCAGCCGGTGAACACGCAGTTGAGTTCCTCATCCACAACCGGAAGGATGTGGGCGGATTTTTCAAGCTCGGTAAAATATGCCCTGTAGGTAGAGTACACAAGCGTCGGGAATACAGGCCAGGTTTTCATTTCTTCGATATAGGTCAAATCCTGTCTGGTGGGCCCGCCGCCGTGATCGCCTACGCCATATACCTTGATCGAATCCATAATGCCGGTATCCCGGCAAAGCTTGGGCACATACATGGCGAAGCCCGGATTGACGTCGCCCAGATACCATGTCGGTTCCTGATAGGCAAGCACCTGCGCACCGGATTTTGAGCGCCAGATATGCGCGCCGGTCGGTTCATGTCCACGGCAATAATAGTAATACTTGACGCCGCTCTTGTTCAGAATCTCCGGTACGTTCGCGCTGTGGCCGAAGGTATCCGGCTCATAATCAAGGTTCATGGAGTCAATCGAAATGTCAAGAAGCTTGGACAGGTAGTTTTTCGTGTACAGAAGATGGCGCGCCATGCTTTCCGAAGAAGGCATGTTTTTATCCGCTTCCACCCATGTGCTTGCGCTTACCTCCCATCTTCCCTCGTGTACGCGCCTGCGGATCGCATCCAGCATTTCGCTTTCGTATTCCTCAACGATCTTGTACACGCTTGCCTGTGACTGGGAAAAGCAGAATTCCGGGAACTCTTCCATCAGTTTCAGAACCGTTCTGAACGTTTCCAGCGTTACCGCCACCGTTTCGTGGTACGGCCACTGCCAGTTCATATCAATGTGCGCATGAGCGACCATGTGCACCTTGTACTTTTTCGCTGCGTCTGCCAGCGGAAGCAGCATTTCTTCCGCTTCTTTTGCCTTTGCTTTTGAAATCGCGCCTTCATTTTCGTAAGCTGCGATCAGGTTGTCCGCAACCCGGCTCACTAATTCGTCGTACTTGCCCTCTGCGGCTTCGGACATGCGCCAGGCAAACGCCGTCTGCATGACCGCCCTTTGCAAAAACAGCGGCGCTTCCGTTACGCCGAAATGCATTTCCATTTCGCCGGTAACATAATGCCTGTAACCGCCGGTACGGTACAGATTTGCACATTTCACGAGCTTCCTGATTTTTTCCTTAAGCGGCGCCATGATATCCCTCCCTATTGCTGGTTTTCTTTTGAAACTGCATCCAATACCTTTTTATACGGGGCAATCATACCCTCGTTCATACTGTTTCCCATTTTGCGCTTGATGGCTTTATTGTTCATCAGCATGCCAACCAGATACATTTTCAGTATCGTGCCGCGCTTCTTCTGCGGAAAATCATATTTCCCGTGCTTTTTGAAAAACTTGTGATCCTCGCGCATGAGTCCCTGCATCTGATAAATCAGATCGCGGAAAATCTTCATGCCGCCCACGCCGTAGAAATTCCGCGGCTGCGTATAGCGATTTTGAACCGCATACCCGACAGAAAGCGCAAGCCGATCGATTTCTCCATTCGCATCCGTTTCACTTGCCGCAATGCCCAAAAACGCATTTCCGCCCACCTGACACTTGGCTTCCAGAAGTGTGCCGAGCGTTTTTTCCAGAGATAGAGCGCCGTTTACCAGATATCCCATTGGCGTTCCTTCGGTTACGGCTCGGTGCCCGTTGCAAAAACGTCTGTCGTCAAACATTTTGAAACGCGAACCCATTGAGTGATCCGAAATGGTAAAGGCATATACGATGGCGTCCGCCGTTTCGATTTCCTCCCGCAGGAATGTATCGAAACCATCCTTGTACACACAAGTGCCGTCCGCTGCGCAGTTAAAGCAGCCAAGACAGCCGCCCATGATATTGAGCTTCCGTATATTTACATGCTTGGCCTGAACGGGCAGCTTCTTTATAAACCTGTCGACCATGGCAAGAAGGGCAAGGTCGTTTTCCTGAATATCGGAAACCACGCATACCGTTCCGGGGACAGTTTTTTTCGTTTCCTCCTCCGGCGCAAATGCCACATCCAGCGCTTTTGCGCTGTTATCCACGCATTTTCTTTCGAAAATTCCGTTTTCCAGGCAAAAACATGCATAATTGAAAAACGCCTCGGCGTCCTTTTGTCCCTTTTCCGAAAGCAGATCCTCCATATCCTGCGAAAGCCCCGCAAGCACATTCATACCCATATCCTGACAGTTTTCACGAATATACGCATGCGCGGTCATGTCGTAAAAATGCTTGGAGGTCGTGATTTGCGTAGCGGATTTGCCCAATACATCCGCTCCGTTTTCCTTCATCAGTTCAATAAACCGGTGTAACTGGCTTGGCGCGACAAAGGTAAAAACCGGATAGGAAAAAAGCAAAAGTTCCGCCCGATTGATCGCCTGAAGCGCCGGCGTAAAATCCTTTTCCAGCGCCCTGATCTGTTTCCCGGCATTCAGATACTCAAACGAATGCGCTGGAAACTTCTTTTCCAGATATTTTGACGTCTGAAGCGTAATGGAATACTCGCCCTTCGGGCTTGCATTAATGACCAGTATTTTCATTGTTTCCCTTTCTCTGACAGGCGGCGCAGCTTTAATTCTCCGGCGCGCCTGCCCGCATCATTTGTAGACTTAATAGTATAAATAGCCAAAAAGAAGCATTGCGTCTCGTCAGGCAAATCCACACAACGCTTCTTTTCTGTTTTCTGGACTTTGACTTCTTATGCTTCCTGTTCGTCCGGATAGAACAGCGGCTCAATGGTCATATTCACGATGGCAAGGCCGTAGTCCTCCAGCCCGTCCGCCGATACATCGGCGACCGATGATGCAAGGCGTTCCCTCAGGGCAGCTTCGGATATATCCTCTCCGCTTTCAAATAAAACCAGTTCCCGGCGGATCAGCTCTGCAATGCTTCCAAAAAGCTCTCCAAGGATCGTATCCGCCGTCAGCGGCAGGGCATGCGTAATATATTTGGTAAGAAATTTATTGACCGACACCACCTGAAGCGTGAGCTTTCCGTTCATGCCGCATCGTTTGTCCCTGAAACGGATATCTCCGATGCCCCATTCCAGAGGATTGGACGCCTGAACATCGATCATATATACATCGGCCTGCTGCTTAAAAAGGCCCTTTTGCAGAACGGGGGAATCTCCCTCGCGATATACAGGAGAGAAATCTGAATTCTTTACAACGATTACCGTTTTTCCGACGGGTACAACCATCGAATCATTTCTGCCAAACACCGTTTTGGGGTGCTTTATCAACATCGCCTTATCCTGCGGCCATTCGAGCATTTCCGCCATGCTTTTACCTCCGTTCCTGCGCCCTTATAAACCGGGCGCGATCCATAAATTTATTACGGAGTTATCGCCTGATACCGGTACAGATTGCGGGTTCTTACCTCGCAGTTTGCCGTATCTTCCAGCGCTTCATCCGACCATTCAGACCATTCGCCGTAAATATTCTTGAAATTACCGGTGGGCTTTCTGAACTGATACAACGTTTTGGTTTCTATTTTGATATTCACATCGTCCGCAGGTTCTTCCTGCGCCCATTCGGACCATTCGCCATTAACCGCCACCGTCTTCGGTGCGCGGGTTGCAAAGCTGTAATAGGTAGCCTTCTGCGTAACCGGCTTTTGTACCTTCATTTCATTGTACCAATTGCCCTGATACTGTATCTGTTCATCGACAATTCCCAGCTGCGTCAGCGGAGCATCGGTGGTTTTATATTCCCACTTACCGGAGTCTGCCTTGTAGTTTTCGCCCTTATACTCCGTATAGGAGCACATGTACGCTTTTTTGTCGGTGTTGTAGTACCGCCAATGGCTGTATTCGTACATGTCAACGTAAATGGTTTCATCCTCTTCCTTCGTCTGAACGGCTTTAAATTCGTCCTCAGTCTGAGGTTCCTTGCTCCACTCACTCCATTCGCTCCATTCGGTGTAATCCTGAACGAAGGTGAGATCACAATAACGATACATCGCCATTTCGCGAATTTCCATGCCTTCTTCCTTGACCGGAATCTCCTCCGACCAATCGCTCCACGGGCTGTACTCCTCCTCATGGGTTACGGAGCGGGCGCTGTATTGCGTTTTTGATTCTACGATTCTGCCTTCGCCCGCCTCATAGCGCGTTTCGCTCCAATCGCTCCATACAGGTTCAGTAGGTACGTCAGCATCCTGAGGCAGATACCCGAACGATGAAACCGCAATCAAAGCCGTGCACATAATCAGAACCACATTGGAAAGCGCGAAGGGAATTTTACTGTTTTTCAAAAGCAATGCCTTTACCACAAAAAGAATCAGAACCAACACTGCCGCAGAAAGCAGCGCGCTCACAGCAAGCCGCGTCATATCAGCGCCAAATGCAGACGCAGCATTCGGGATCAGCTTTTCAATCAGCCTGTCAAGCACATCTGCTTTTACTTCTGTCATGCTTATTTGCCCTCCTCAGCGTTTGCACTTCTCATACCGCTCTTCAGCGCCTTCATTCCCGAAACGGTACCGACAACCAACATAAGCAGCTTGAGCGCAGCGCCCGCAAGGAACACCGTCTTCCCCATAACGCCGGTTAACGGAAGCAGATTAAGAAAATCTACCGCAAACGGAAGCAGCATAAACACAGCCGTTCCCTTGCGAGGCGTTTGCGACTTTTTCAGAAGCACACGCCAATTGAGAACAGCGCCGATCAGATAGACGGCGGAAAGTGCGATCAGAACGGGCGCGAGGGTTGCATACAGTCCTCTCTTTCCCATAAAGGCCAACACGGTATTTACAGCAAATGCAATAACCGAAAGGATTGAGAACACAGCATACATACCTTTTCCTGTGTTCGAAGTTCCGCTCCCTGCATCCGTTTCTACATCCTCCACAGCTGCCGGCTCGTCCGGAATCTTTTCAGATTCCGTTTTCGGCTCTGCAGAAGCGTTTTCTTCCTTTGCATCAGCCTCAAAATCAGGCAGTTTTACGGGGTTCGCGCCGTATTTATACTCGAATTTACGCTTTGCTCCGGTAAAAGGCACAGGCTCCGAAGCAGGCTCCGGTTTTTGGGAAAGCTTTTCCTTCACGCAAAAGATTCTTTCCTTCAATCGATTCATGGAGCCTTCAAAATCATTTTTGTCGTATTCTACCCACTGAATGCCGTCAAAGAAATGCCTGAACAATGAGGTATGTTTGATTTCTTCCAGAACCAGTTCTGCCCTCGCCTCTTTATTGAGTTTTTTGGCAATCTCCAGTTCCTTCTGAACGGCTTCGCTGCGCATTGCGATGTCGGACACAATCGCCAGAAAAACCTTGCACTGGGAAATCGCCGCTTCGATCTTTTCCCAATAATAGGTGGTATGCTCAGGCATGTTTCTCTCGCTGATCCAGCAGGTATTGCCGTCCTTTTCCAGCGCTTCGACAACCTTCATAACCGTTTCTTTATCGTCGCTTAAGTGGCATACAAATACATCCCTCGGAACATTGGCGTAATCCGACTCCTTTTTCTGAAGGAATGCAAACTGTTCATTAATAAGCTTAAGGTGTGCGTCCTTCTGAGGAAATTGACCCGCTTCTACTTGTTTTTTCAACAGGGTAATTCCCTTATAGTCCGAATGCGCAAGAAGCACAGGAAATACCTCTGCGAACTCCTCCGGCGAATACTCCGGGGCGTTGGAAATCAGCTCATGAATCGGGCGCTTATCGTCATCGGTCGCATTTGCAACCGCATAAACGACCTTCGCGCGATAATCCTCCGGGATCATCGCAAGAATGTTTTCCGCATAGGTCCTGGCCAGATCGCGCTGAAAGGGCGAAAGCGCTTTTTTGATTTCACTGCGGTACAGTGAAACCTTATCTGCTTCTTTATTATCCACATCGGCGAATTTTGCACCCTGATTGATAGCAAAGGTCGCGCCGCAGCCAATTTTGTTGCACCGGTAAAATTGCTGTCCGACATTCAGGTCAACATTACTGAAATTAGCTCCGCAATTGGTACAGCGTAATCTGATGATATCCATATCCCAATCCAGCCTTCCTATATACTTGCACAAACAGACGCAGTATGCGATTTATTGATTAATACTCTTCCTTATACCCATTATAATCCATTCACCGTCAGTCGTAAATAGGCAGCACACTTATATCGCAAACACTCTATATGTATAACAGATATATTATCTTTAAGTGAACGCAATATTTCCTTTTTTGTGCTTTTTCGCAATCAGAAAAAAACGATGTATGCGCCCTTCAAGTTTTCCCGTTTCATCCAGCGTTTTTCTGGCCTTTATCAGATGATCAAGGCAGGCATCTACCGAAAAACCCGGGAACTCCCACTCAATGATGCGTGCAAACCATACAAGCGCACCCACATCATAAAACACAATAGGGGCAAAGCATTCCTCTGCACGCTCGATTTCAAAGCCTGCGCTTCGAAACGAATCGGAAACCTGAGACGCATACTGCTTGGGAAACGGAAGCTGCGTTAATTCCGGCAAAAGCATTTCAACAAGTTCTCTGTCGTTTTCAGCGCCTACCTGCTGGGTTATGAACAAGCCGTTCTTTTTCAGAACGCGGTATATTTCACTTTCATTAAAGCTTCCATGCCGGTTAATAACCATATCAAACGATTCGTCTTCAAACGGCAAACAGGTTTCGGCGTCGGCTTCTCTTATATCGATTCCCATTGGCAAAAGCGTTTCAAAGCACAACCTGACATTCGGTTGGTATCCTTCCGTTGCCGACGTATTCCACGCGGGATGCCGAAGCGCAAGCAAAAACTCGCCTCCGCCCGTATCGATATCCAGAAGCTTCATATCGGGGGTAAGCCTTTTGAGGATTTCCTTTTTGTAATCCCACGGAAGGTTTCCCTCCTCGGCATATCTTCCGTTTATATGGGAAAAATCCCATCCCTTTATCTGCGCAATCCGCTCTTCTTCCCGCCAGAGGGCAACATCTTTATCAAAATCCGCCATCAAATCAATCTTCCCTTTCCGAAAGCATCTTCCGTATCAGCGCTTCAAAGGCAGATGCAAAGCGCTCGTCGTCTTCATTTGTCCGCTTTTTGGGGCCCTTAATATGGTGCTTCCCATTTTTCATACGCGCCTTAAGCGCCAGATGTCTGTCCGCCAGCAGCTGCCCGATATTATCGTTTGTATATACAAGACCGTTTTGTCCGATCGCAAACGCGCCGCGCCCAAGCGCCATTGCGGCCACGCCGTAATCCTGCGTAACCACAACATCCCCTTTTCCGCATACGTTTACAAGCGCAAAGTCGACCGCATCGCGCCCTGCGCCAATGACCCGGATTTCGCTGTAATCGGAGAAAAGTATGTGATTGGTATCGCAGAACAATGTGACGGGGACGGCATAAGCCCTGCTGATCCGCTCAATTATCTGAACGACCGGGCATGCATCCGCATCTACAAACACTGATCCCATCGAAGTAGCCTCCTGCCTTGTCAAACCGTTTCTGTTTTACCGGATAAAATTCGTAAAGGCAGCCGCCTCACGCTCCGGCAGGGACACGCCGTTTTCAAGCGCAACCTTTTTGCACTTCAGCATAAATGCCATATTGCGGGCAAGCGTACGCATGGTCTGAAGGCCCTCCGCGTCCTGCTCCACCTGACCGCCGGGCGCGCCGTGCACCAGATTCCAATACTGCGAAGTAACAATTGGCATCTGCATAAGGCCAAAGTATTTATTAAGCTGATCCCACGTTGCAGTCGTTCCGGCACGACGGGCAGTAGAAACTGCAGCGGCGGGTTTCAAATAAAAACGATTTCCACGTCCAACCAGATCGGCATAAAAAATGCGATCCATAAACGATGTCAGCGCTCCGGAAGCGCCGCCCCAGTGAACGGGAGAACCGAAGACAAATCCGTCGGCGTCCTTCGCCTTATCCAGAAATACATTCACACAATCGTCAAAGACGCACTTTCCAAGCCTTCCGCAGCCAAAACAGGCTTGACAGCCGGCAACAGCAGCGTTTCCAAGCCAAAAAACCTCCGCTTCAATGCCTTCCTTTTCCAACTGACGAGCAACTTCCATAAGCGCGGCATGGGTATTCCCTTCCTTATGCGGGCCTCCATTTACCAATAAAACCTTCATAGAAATGCCTCCATTCTTCCTTTTCATGAACCTTTTTACCCTATAAGTGTATCATTCATTTTTGCTATCGGTCAAGCACAAAAGCAATTAATGACTTCCCATAACTGGACAACAAAAGGCCGAAATGATCTGCATTCATTTCAGCCTTTCTTATACCTCATTCATTTACGGTATGCGTTTCAGTCGTTATCATCTCGTATTTTAATTTGTTTTCCAGCGAATAACCCACAAGCAGGGAAGAGTTAATCTCCATCATTCTCCGTATCAGTTCGTCAAACGCATCTTTATTCTTGATCTTTCCATAGAAAACGGGCACATCCATGCCATTGGTAAGCTTCAGAGAACAGGAGTGGAGTCGCATAAGCGGAATCAACAACATCCTAATGGTATCTCTCTGCATATAAATCCAGGCGACAGAATTCATAGGAAGAATCGCACCGTACGGAAGGAACAAAAAATCTTTTGATATGGCAAAAACGCGCCCACCCTCACGGATTACTTCTGCGTTTTCCAGATCCGCCAAGGCCCGTTCCAGTTCATTGTATCCTTTTAATATCTTATGGGTTTTACGTCGGAATACCAAGAGTGAAAAAAGCCTTATAGCTGCATAAAGCAGATACAAAAAGCACACTATGAGCGTAACACCCGAAATAGTGATCGCCACATCCTCATCCATTACAGAGGGAATTATGTATATGGAAACTACAATCAGCATAAGTGCAATCAGCACTTTTCCATTTTCGCGCATTCTATATGCGGTCAGAATTTTCTGGTTAAGCACATTGTTCATATAGAGATTCTCTTCTTTCTCTTTTGATGGATCAGATTATAGCACTAAATATAAAGCAGAGTTTCAATCGGTTTCCCATGTCAGGCTTCTATCCAAAACAACGTTCCGGAGACATACATCAGAACAATTTCCATACGCTTTCGCCGGTCACCTATTACGATAAATCACATCGTACGGTTTTGTCAATTTGTATTCGCAGTAGAAAATGAATGGAGCGTTCCAAGTATATGGATAGATCTCCTCATCGGCGGCCAAGCCTTCTACTGAGCAGGCAGCATTTGAATAAACCGCCTGAGCGCCTGGTTATCATCATTCTTTCGCCATACAATCAGAATCTCTTCCGTTTCGCCTTCTCCGGATAGAGGAATGAACACAACATTCTCCGTCCCGACGTCCCAAGGATGAGAATACTCCGGCACAATGGAGATAATCCAGTTTCCCAAGCTGGTCGCTTACTTGTCGAAAGAATTCGTCCTTTTCCGCTTTGAATTCGATTCCTACGCAGATTTTCAATCTCAGATGTTGACATCCTTGCTGGATTGCTATATACTGCTCTTGTTGTATTTTGTTCATTTCAATCTCATTTTACAACAAAATAGAGCTTTCTTCCACCTTCCCAGTGGTTGAAAGCTCTGTTTTTTTTCTCGGGCTGTTGTGCAACAGCCCCTTTGTTTTGCTTTTCTCATCCCATATGGATGTAGAAATAGATATTTTATTGGAGGTAAGAACCATGAAAAAGACCCTTTCTATGCTGATGATTATCGTACTGATGCTCGTTGTGGGCGGCGCCACCTGGGCGGAGAACTATTCTGTTGGCGTATGCCAGCTGATGGTTCATGATTCGCTGGATCAGGCCACGCAGGGATTTTTAAGATCGATACGCAGGTTGCCGTCGACGCCAATCTGTGTTCAACTGTTGTCAACGCTTTCAATGCCAAACGCGTAAATTTGATCATGGGCAATGCCACCCCCGCGCTGCTGGCTGCCGCTAACATAATCACCAAAATCCCCGTGCTGGGCACTTCTGTAACGGATTATGCCGATACCTTTGCCGGGGATATTCCCGCCAACATTACTGGCACCTCCGATGCTGTTCCGTTTGCCGAGCAGGCTCAGATGATGATCGATACCCTTGGCCTGGTACCGGGCGATGTTGTAGGCGTTCTGTACTGCACAAACGAATCCAACTCGCTGATTCAGTACGAAGCCGTAAAAGCCCTGTTTGAGGAAAAGGGTATTGTTGTAAAGGCATATACCTTCTCCGAAACTACCGAGCTGCAGGCGGTAACTGCTTCCATGGCAAACGAATGCAAAGCCGTATACGTTCCTTCCGATAACACTGTTGCTGCAAACGACACAATCGTCGGCATGATCTGCAATGAAAAGAACGTTCCCATCTACACCAGCTACGGCGGAACCATCTGCTATGCCAGCCTTGCCATCGATTACTACCAGCTGGGTTATGAAACCGGCCTGATGGCTGCCGACATTCTGCTGAACGGTAAATCTCCCGCTGATATTGCAATCATGACCCTTACTCCCACCGTCACCTACAATGCGGAGCTTTGCGCTCAGCTGAGTATTGAGATTCCCGCCAACTGATCAAAAAGAATAGACTGAGAGAAGAGATACTTTATGACATTCCTGTATGCACTGCCCGGAGCCATCGCAGAGGGACTCATTTGGAGTCTGATGGGTATCGGCGTTTATATCTCCAATAAGATACTGGACATCGCAGATCTGACGGTTGACGGTTCGATTTGCACGGGAGCCTGCGTCTGTGCCGTGCTGTTGGCCGACGGCATACCCGTATGGGTCAGCGTACTTTCCGCGTTATTTGCGGGGGCATTGGCCGGTATTGTAACGGGTTTACTGCATACAGCGCTGGGAATTCCGTCCATCCTGGCCGGCATTCTTACCCAACTCATGCTCTATACGGTAAATTTGTGCATCCTTGGCGGAAAGTCACTTTCAGTTCGGTTTCACCTGTTTTCTTGCCGATTTCCTTGTGCATCAAAACGCCGGGAAGAAGCTTTTCCAGCTGCGCACGGTTGGTAAATCCGCCGCCGCCCGAAGTACAGAACGGTATAACGCATTTCCCCGAGAAGTCGTGTGCATCAATAAAGCTGTCTACGATGCTCGGTTCACGTCCCCACCAGATCGGGAACCCAAGGAAAACGACGTCATATCCGCACAGACAAAGTTCATCGGTAGCAAGTGCGGGACGGCAGTTTACATCCTGCATTTCCAATGTGCTTCGGGACTGCTTGTTCGTCCAGTCCAGATCGGCAGCGCTGTAGAGCATTTCCGGCTTGATCTCAAAAAGATCGGCTTCGGCAGTATAAGCCAGCTTTTCGGCGGCCGCGCGCGTCACACCGCTTGCAGAGAAGTAAGCAACCAGTACTTTTTCATCGTGATACCTCCTGATTGATCAAAACTGATATGTGGCAATGTATTCTTCACCGTTTTTCGTACTCAGCCCCGGATTCATATCCATCAGCTGCGGACACAGTCCCCCCTCTTGAGCGGCCAGATCAAAATGGCACAGCGCAATGCCCATGTCGATCTTCTGCATATCGAGCGCGCCTCCGGAGAAGCCCCTCGAGCGGAGCAGATAGAAATGCGCTGCATGCTCTTCGAGCACAATACGCCAGGGCTGTTTATTCGCCGCCGACGGCGCCAGCCTGACCATTTCAAGGGCATAGCTGAGTTTCCCATCTCTCGCCTGCGTAAGAGGCTTATCAAAACTTCCGTCAAAAAACAGTTTTTCAAAGGCAATGCGTTCGTCGGCTTTGATGCCCTTGCGCATCAACGTTTCCCGCAGAGACATTTTCTTTGCTGGATAGCCGAGCGGGCTGACGCAGGGCATTACTTCATCTTCGCTCAGTTTCATGGCCTTTTCAAACGAACCTCGGTCCATTGTTCCGCCCACCCAGACCGTACCGATCCCCAGAGACTGCGCAAACAAAACCAGCTTTTCAAAGCTGTAGCCGATGGCTTCGTTCAGATGCGGTGCTTTTTTCATCTTCGCGCCCACATACAGATCTGTACCCACTACAACAGGGCAGCTCAGGTTCTGTTCCTTTGCGTTCAGCAGCTTGAATTCTACGGCCAGCCCATAGGGATTTTCGATCTTTTCCATAAAGTTGAGCAGCTGTTCCATATCCGGTAGCGCAATCGGCCGTTTGTCGAATGTTCTTACGCTTCTTCTGCCGCGTACCAATGCGTCAATCTGATTCATATCATGTTTCCTCCGGCTTTGCCAATCAGCATTCTATCAAATCCCGTTTTGTTCTTAACGCTTAGTTGCTTTAATGTTATATCGCATACCTGTTCATTTTCCTCATAGAGCCATCAGCAGCATACCGGCAGTAATCCGCAGTGCGATAATGACCAGCTTCGAAATATCGTCACCTTCGCATTATTGGCACAGCGTATCGATCCAGTGCAGAAGCTCCGGCAGATCATAATCGCCGCTGTGAGGCAATCCCCAGGGCAGATGAAAATCCACACTGCAGCCGTGCATTCGCAATGCGAATGCCAGCATAACCGGGATCGCCAGCGAGGTATCCCGGTCATAAGCGCCATGGCGGATGCGCCAGTATCGGGCCAGACCGCGGGCCTCCAGCTGCGCCATTGGGTTCAATAGCCGGATGACGGATTCCTCTGCCATGCCTCCGCCCATTTCGGAATGCGTGTAAGCAAAGGCGGTGAAATGTCGGTTTGCGCCGTCTTCCCCGGCAAACAAATCATTTTCCGGCGTATTTAGGGTAAGGGAATCAAAGGCGGGCGGCTGTTTCATCCGGGTGATGGCGTGGATATAAGCGTCCCAATCAAGATCGATGACCTTACCGTTTTCAATGCGCAGAAACGCTTGCTCCTCCACCCAGCTGCCGGGAACCATCAGCCAGGGCAGCCGTTCGACGCTGTCGTGGGTATCAAGCTCGCGCTGTGCGCTGTCCATAACGCAGTGCTTCACAGCATCCAGCAGGGAACCGCTGCCATCAGCGTTCAGCGTCAGGGGCTGTCCTGCTTCGTCTTCTAAAGAAAGGCCATTCACATAGGTAGGAAACAGCGCTTTGAGCTGCGCAGCCAGATCCATCTGCTCATCGCTCAGTTCGCCTTGGCCATGCCGGCCGCGATAAGCACGCTCCCGGATGAACTGCCACTCGTAAGCCGCGTCGGCGTTTTCCAGATTGATGATGGGGCAATAGCAGTTAACGGCAAATATATCGTCCCTCTCCTTCGCTGCGCCGATGGCGTCCAGATAAATCTCGTAGCCGTCGGCATTGCCGGATGCGCCGGTCAGCGCCGACAGCGCACCGCCGGCACTGGTGCCGCTGGTGATCATCCGCTCCGTATTGCCGGGAATCACCAGTGCGTTGTGGCGCAGATAGCGAATAGCAGCCTTCATATCCACGATCAGCGCAGGAGCTTTGCCTGCGCTGTTTTTTGTGTTGCGCCCACGGATACCAGCGCACACTACCACATAACCGTGCATGAGGGCCTGAAGCACTGTGTTGGGGTGACCGTTCTGGTCAAAGCCCGCCTCTGCCGGTTCGCCTGGCATGTAACCGCCCACTCTGTTGGGCAGGAAGATCGGCGCGGTATTCAGCGCGTAACCGTTAATGGCTCCTCCTTCAAAAAAGCTGGCGGGCGCATACAGGTGCAGCCGCTGAATGGCGTCCACCGGCAATGCACAGTAAGGTACGTCCTTCCACACGCGACAGAGAAATCCATTAAAGTCGAGCGTTTCGTACTTATCAATAGGGAAAATCAGTTGCTTTTCCACCTTCATACCCCCTCTTCATCTGTACAGCGTCAACGCAGCCTTGAACAGCTCATTCATTTCTGTCACAATTTCTGCACTTATCCGTTCGCTTTCTCCGCAAAGACAACCCTTGACCTGACGAATAAAACCGAACGCCAGTGCATCCGGCATAGCCAGAAAACCATGCCGGTCTTTGATGACCGTCTGATCAGAACGCCCAATAATGCACGCGATGATCGGATTCTTCCGCTGAAATGTACTGCATAACGGGATCATTATAATATCGACGAAGCGCATCCGTCAAGGAATCTGTCCTATAAGACAACTAAACAGGAGAAAATCAGCCCTCTCGGATTTCTGCAGGGGTTGGCGGGCGGATGAGGTATCCGGCTCATAAGTTAAACGTTACCAGAGCCGTTTTCTTATCCATGATCCCGACAGCCTGAATGCATACATACATCCAAGCTAATACTCACACTGGTTTATTATGCTTTATCGCCTATAAGTACAAAAAAGAATCACGCAGACATTTAATCAATATCTGCGTGATTCTCTGGCTCCTCAGGTAGGACTCGAACCTACAACCCTTCGGTTAACAGCCGAATGCTCTGCCATTGAGCTACTGAGGATTATCGATACCGAAAGATCTCTCTTTCGGTAACTTTGGAATCCGGCGACGTCCTACTCTCCCGGGCCGTTTCCAGCCAAGTACCATCAGCGCTAAGAGGCTTAACTTCTGTGTTCGGGATGGGTACAGGTGGTTCCCTCTCGCCATTGTCACCGGAAATTCTATTCGCTTTTT
>JAZSRC010000021.1:0-28864 GCA_045538305.1 Clostridia bacterium
TGTCCGTACTTATCCCTGCGCTGTTTCCCAAATGCGCGACCAGTTTGCCCGGCCGAATGCTTGCGCCCGGGCAGTTTTATGGAACATAAAATGATTTTTAACGCAAATTGCATGTTCGTTGATTGACATACATTTTTCAGGGGAATAAAATAGAAAATGAGTTTTTATGTCTGTTAAGGACAATTGGAACGGTACGCAAAACGGAAGGAAAACGGCATGCATCCGATTTGATATGCATGAGTGCCCGTCCGAATACAAAACCCAAAAAATTTTGAGGAGGCCACTCAATTGCAGCATCCAGAGTTACACGCAGAAACTATGCGCAGGCGCACCTTTGCGATTATTTCTCACCCCGACGCCGGTAAGACGACGCTTACCGAAAAGCTGCTTCTGTACGGCGGAGCCATCCGCCAGGCGGGATCCGTAAAGGCCCGAAAGGCGGCACGCCACGCGACCAGCGACTGGATGGAAATCGAAAAACAGCGCGGTATTTCTGTAACCTCTTCCGCCATGCAGTTCGACTTTGACGGCTATCGCATCAACATCCTTGATACGCCCGGTCACCAGGACTTTTCGGAGGATACGTACCGCACGCTCGTAGCGGCGGACAGCGCCGTCATGTTGATTGACTGCGCAAAGGGCGTTGAGGAGCAGACGATCAAGCTGTTTAAGGTCTGCCGTATGCGCTCCATACCGATTTTTACCTTTGTCAACAAGCTTGACCGCGCGGGCAAGGATCCGTTTGAACTGATGGAAGAGCTTGAGCAGGTGCTTGGAATCCGTTCCTGCCCTGTTAACTGGCCGATTGGTCAGCATGGCGACGATTTCAAGGGCGTATATCACAGGGATACCCGCGTTGTTGAAATGTATACCGGTGGCAACCACGGTCAGACGCAGGTAGAGGTTGAAACCGTATCGATTAACGATCCTGCGCTTCCCGGAAAAATCGGGCAGACATATTACGATAAGCTGATGGAAGACATCGAGCTGCTTGACGTGGCAGGAGATCCGTTTGATCTGGAGATGATTCTTTCCGGCAAGCTTACGCCCATGTTTTTCGGCTCCGCCGCTAACAACTTTGGCG
This sequence comes from Clostridia bacterium, assembly GCA_045538305.1. Classification (GTDB taxonomy): domain Bacteria; phylum Bacillota; class Clostridia; order Christensenellales; family Aristaeellaceae; genus SFHK01. The sequence goes on from JAZSRC010000021.1 coordinate 1,085, forward strand.
TAGAACCGTTTTTGAAGCGCTTTTTGTCCTACACCAAGTCGCCCACCGCGCGTGTTTCCGATCAGGGCGAGATTGCGCCGGACAACGATAAGTTTACCGGCTTTGTGTTCAAAATTCAGGCCAATATGAACCCGGCGCACAGGGACAGGCTTGCCTTCATGCGCGTATGCTCCGGCGTTTTTGAAAAGGGAATGACGGTATGGCATTCGTCCTCCGGAGAAAAAATCAAGCTGGCTCAGCCCCAGCAGTTTATGGCGCAGGAGCATGAAAGCGTTGAAACCGCTTATCCTGGCGACATCATCGGTCTGTTTGATCCCGGCATTTTCCGCCTTGGCGATACAATCTGCACCGGCGCGCCCGTTCGCTTTTCGGGCATTCCGCTGTTTGCACCGGAATTCTTTTCGCGCGTAAGCCCGCTGGATTCCATGAAACGCAAGCAGTTCTTAAAGGGCATCACGCAGCTTTCGCAGGAGGGCGCGATTCAAACCTTCAAGCGTCCGAACATCGGCCGAGAGGAAATGATCGCCGGCGTCGTAGGCGTTCTGCAGATGGACGTACTGGAGTATCGCCTGAAGACGGAGTACGGCGTTGACATCGTGCGCGAAACCCTGCCGTACCGCTTTGTGCGCTGGATTGCTTCCACGCCCAAACCCATTGACCGCCTGCGGCTGACGTCCACCACCGTTCCCGCCATCGACCGGGTAGGCCGCGACGTACTGTTTTTTGAAAACGAATGGTCGATTCGCCTTGCCATGGAAAACAACGAAGGCCTTGTGCTTAACGAAACTGCGGACCGTGCCGAAGCCGACCAAATGGAGCTTAAATGAAATTTGATGTAAGAGAGGTCTTTCTGCTTGAATATTACGCGCAGTGACATCAGAAATATTGCCATTATTGCCCACGTCGATCACGGTAAGACGACGCTTGTAGACGAGATGCTGAAGCAGGGCGGCGTTTTCCGCGAAAACCAGCAGGTGAATGATCGCGTGATGGATTCTAACGCCTTGGAGCGCGAGCGCGGCATTACCATTCTCTCGAAGAATACAGCCGTTCACTATAATGGCATAAAGATCAATATTGTCGACACGCCCGGTCACGCTGATTTCGGCGGAGAGGTAGAGCGCGTTTTGAAAATGGTCGGTGGTGTGCTTCTTCTGGTAGACTCCTTTGAAGGGCCCATGCCGCAAACGAGATTTGTTCTGAAAAAGGCGCTGGAGCTGGATCTTCCGGTAATTATCGTTATCAATAAGATGGACAGACCCGATCAGCGCTGCACCGAGGTTGTGGATGAGACGCTGGAACTGCTTCTGGAGCTCGATGCAACCGATGAACAGCTGGATTCGCCTATTGTATTCTGCTCCGGCAGATCCGGTATTGCTACCCTCGATCTCAATGTTCCGGCTGTTGATCTGCGTCCGCTGTTTGATACCATTATCAAACATATTCCCGCGCCCGTAGGCGATCCGGACCAGTCGCTGCAGCTTTTGATTTCCACCATTGACTATAATGATTACGTGGGCAGAATCGGCGTTGGCCGTATCGAGCGCGGTAAAATCAAAGCCGGACAGATGGCGGTTCGCTGCATTTACGGTCAAAGCTTCGTGTCCGCGCCGGCACGCCTTGGCGGCCTGTTTTCTTATGACGGTCTGAAGCGCATAGCCTGTGAGGAGGCAACGGTGGGCGATATCGTCGCCGTTACCGGCTTTGGCGACCTTTCCATCGGCGACACCATCTGCGAAGTGGCAATGGCGGATCCGCTGCCGTTTGTCAAGATCTCGGAGCCCACCGTTTCCATGGAATTCTGCGTAAACGATTCTCCGTTTGCAGGCACCGAAGGCACGTATGTAACTTCGCGCCACCTGAGAAGCCGACTGTTTAAGGAAATGCAGACGGATGTGTCCCTTCGTGTAGAGGATACCGCAACGACGGACGCCTTCCGCGTATACGGAAGAGGCGAGCTGCATTTATCCATTCTGATTGAAAACATGAGAAGACAGGGCTATGAATTCCAGGTAACCAAGCCCACCGTTCTTTATAAAACCATTGACGGCGTTTTGTGCGAACCTATGGAGCGCATGGTATGCGATGTGCCCAGTGAATATTCCGGCGCGGTGATTGACAAGATCGGCCGCCGAAGGGGCATTCTCCTCAGCATGGACGGCATTGACCGCGTGCGATTGGAGTTCAGTGTTCCCTCTCGCGGATTGTTCGGATACAGAAGCGAGTTTTTGACCGATACCCGCGGCGAAGGCGTTATGAGCGCCGTATTCAACGGCTATGAGCCGTGCAAGGGCGATATTCCGACCCGTCCCAGCGGATCACTCGTCGCGTGGGAAACCGGCGAAACCACCAGCTATGCAATGTTCTATATTCAGGACAGAGGCGAGCTGTTCATTGAGCCGGGCACCAAGGTGTATAACGGCATGATCGTTGGCCGGAATTCCAGACCGGGCGATATCGACGTAAATGTTTGCAAGAAAAAGCATCTGACATCCATTCGAAACAGCGCAGCTGCGGAAGAAGCGCTGAAAGTTACGGGCGTCAGAATTCTGACGCTTGAAGAAGCGCTCGACTATATTGACGACGACGAGTTGGTTGAGATTACGCCCAAGTCGATCCGTATGAGAAAGCGAGTTCTGGGAACCGAAGCGCGCAAAAAGCTGGAAGCGCGCAAAAAGAGCTGACACAGGGGGATAAGCGGTATGCGAATTCGGTCGATCCGGCTGGCGGGCTTTCGCAATTATGCCGAGGCCGAAATCCATCCCTGCGAGGGTATTACCGTTTTTACGGGAAACAACGCGCAGGGGAAAACCAACATTCTGGAAGCGGTATACCTTTGCTGCACGGGGCGTTCCCACAGAACTACGCACGATAAAGAGCTGATCAAGAACGATCGGGATTATGCCCACGTATTTGTGGACGCCGAAAGAAGCGACGGTCTGCACGATGTGGAAATACTGCTTTCGCGCCTTGGCAGACGCAGAATCAAGGTGGCAGGGAATACCATAACCAAGTCCGGCGAGCTGCTTGGGCACATTACGGGCGTTTTGTTTTCGCCTGAGGATCTCCGCATGGTAAAGGACGGCCCGGCGGAGCGGCGTAGGTTTGTGGATATGGAGCTTTCGCAGCTGCGCCCTTCGTATTACTATGCGCTTCAGCGATATAACCGGGCGCTTAAGCAAAGGGGCGCGCTTATGAAGGAACAAGCGCTGGCACCGTCTCTTGCCGATACCATGGATATGTGGGATCACGAACTGGCGCAGTCCGGACAGACGATCATGACTCTGCGGCGCGATTTTATCGAAAAGCTCAGCCGTCAGGCTGGACATATGCATGAATATGTGGCTGCCGGGGCGGAAAAAATGGAAGTGGAATATGTGCCGTCCATTCGCTGTGAGGAAAGAGGACAGGCGCTGGCGGAAAGAATTGAAGAAGAATTGCATCGCTCCCGCGCTACTGACATCCGAAGGCAATCGACGGGTATCGGACCGCACAGAGACGACGTTCGAATTCTTCTTAACGGTATGGACGCGCGCGCGTACGGTTCACAGGGACAGGTGCGAACCTGCGCGCTTTCCATGAAGCTCTCGGAATTGGAAATCATGCGGCAGGAAAGCGGTGAAACGCCGGTTCTGATGCTGGATGACGTGATGAGCGAGCTGGATCCCGGCAGAAGGCGTTTGCTTCTGAGCATGCTGAATGACGTACAGACGCTCGTAACCTGTACGGACATAGAAGATCTTGGCGGAGCAGAAGTTGGAAAAATATACAGGGTTCATCAGGCTGTGCTTGAGGAGGCATAAGAAAATGAAGAAGTTTATTGCTTTGATTATTGCTGCTTTCATGATGGTTTCATCCTTTGCGGTTTGCGAACCCATTGATCCGGTTTCTCCCTATGACAGAATCACAATGGATATGACGGATGCGGATGTTGTCGCTCTTTTGGGCGAGGGCCAGGAAGCGGATGCATACCTGCTGTTTGCTGAAAGCGTACTGTGTGCGTTTTATGAAAGCGGAAGGCTCCACGCCAAGGCAATCGCGTTTGGCGACATTCGCGATATCGCGCCCTTTGCCAATATTCCTATGGATAAGTTAAAAAAGCTTAAACAGGGCGCGCTCCTGGAAGATGTGATTGCAATGATCGGATCGGAAGGGCTTGAAATTATGGCTCTGAATATTGCTGACGAGGAAAATGCCGGGCAGAGGCGCGTGCTTGCCTGGCAGGATGCGGATGGCGAGGCCGTTCAAATGCTTTTTGAACTGGACGATGGCGGCTGGAAGCTGTTTGCGGCGGTTGAGATACCGGCGGCGACGGCAGCCGGAATGTAAAATCGTAAAGTAAATATCAAGGGAATATCCGGCCAATTTTTGCGCCGGATACTTGCATTATATAGATAATTATGCTATCATGAAGATGTGGAGATTTATCAATTCGAGAATGGAGTTCGAATTGTTTATACAGTTTTACCGTAATCGGAGGAGGCGAAAGAACGATGAAATTGAACCTGAATCCCATGAAGAAGCTGCTGGCCTGCCTTTTGATTCTTGCCATGCTTCCCGTTACAGCATTGGCGGCAAGTTACAAGGCAACGGTAAACGTAAGCAAAATGAAGGTGTATTCAACCAACAAGGTTGGAAACAACTATTATCTCGGCTATCTGAAGCGGGGCGTGGAGTTTACTGTTACATCAACCTCCGGCGATTGGGGCAAGATTTCCTATCAGGGCCGCACGGGGTATGCGAAGCTTTCCGATATGAAGGAAGTTCTTGTGAAAATGTCTTCCGCGAACTATAAAGCGGAAGTTACATCCAGCAAAATGAAGGTGTATTCTACTACGCGTGTGAGTGACGACAATTATCTGGGATATCTGAAAAAGGGCGTTCAGTTTACCGTAACCGCCACCGGCAGCGACTGGGCGAAGGTTTCCTATCAGGGCCGCACGGGCTATGCCAAGCTTTCTAATTTCAAAAAGGTTACGCAGGAGTCCATGACTACGACAAAGTATACCGCAGTCGTAACAACCGACAAGATGAAGGTGTATTCCACCACTTCGGCGACGACCGCAAACTATCTGGGTTATCTCAAAAAGGGCGTCACGTTTACGGTAACCGCTACCTCCAGCAACTGGGCCCGCATTTCTCATGACGGAAAGACCGGATATGCCAAGCTTGCCGATTTCAAAAAATCAACCGGTGAAGTAACGCAGACGAAAACGCTGATGTATTCCAACCGCGAAACGAAAATTTATACCAGCGCAACTTCCAGCAGCCGTTCTGTCTGCACAATAACGGCGGATCTTCCGATGTATGTAATCGGAACCAGCGGAAGCTACTACAAGGTGCAAACCAAGGACGGTTCTTCTACAGGCTATATCCGTCAGTCCCATGTAAGCAAGGAAAAAGTAAACGCACTCGCAGTAGCGGATAAGTATAAGACCAAGTACTCTTCCGGAAAATCCACCACCACCATGCCGACCCGCGTAAAATCAACGCAGGATTATGTGGCGACCAATATGAGCAAGTCGAAGTATATTGAGTATATTATCTACGCGGCTCAATCCAGGCTTGGCTGCGATTACGCATCCTCCCCGAACAACAAGACCACCTTCAAGAATGCAACCTTTGTCAGGTATTGCTTTGGCTTGTTAGATTACAATCTCGACTCTACCGTCAAGAAGATCGGACATTCCGGCAATGCGGAATTCGTTACCCGCAAACAGCTGAAGCGCGGCGATATTGTTTGCTTCGACTGCGAGGGCGGAGACGATCAGGTAATCGATCATGTCGGCATCTATCTGGGAAGCGACTACTTCATTCATGCGTCAGCGGCGGCCGATAATGTAATCGTCACCAATATGGGCTCGGGTTTCTATGATGACGCTTTCTGCTGGGGACGCAGAGTGATTCAGTAACCGGATCTCAAAACAAGGAAGCAAAAAACAGTAGTCACCGGAAAAAACATTATAAAAGGCGCTGCCTCGTTGGCTTGTTTCAGCCATACGCAGGCAGCGCCTGTATTATATATTCAAAGGGTTATATCAATCGCATGATGAGATCTGCGATATATGCCGCTGCGCATGCGGCTACGGCGACGGTAATCAGCGATCGTTTGAAGAGGGCAAGGGCCGCGGCAATAATAAAACCGGCAATGGAAGATATAACGGATGCGGTGGAAGAAAAAATGGCCGGAATCGTCATTGCGGATAAAACCGCGTAAGGCATGTAATACAGCATGCTGCGGATGAAGCGGGACTTAATGCGCTTTCTGAAAAGAACAAAGGGGACGCTTCTGATAAAATAGGTGACAAGCGCCATTACGAGTATGTATACCCATATCGGTATGGTATTCATTCGCTTCGGCCTCCTTCCTCTTCATCCTGAACAGGAAACAGCCATGCGGCAAAAAGCGACGCAAGAACTGCGCATATGACAATGGAGAAGCCGGAAGAAATAAACGACAGAAAGGGCAGAAATGCAATCAGTATACTGAGTACTGCCGATACGATAACAGCAAAGGCAATGGATGGATGTTCGGTTGACGGCGGCAGTATGATGGCGAGGAACATCGCATACAGCGCGATGCCCATGGCGTTTTGCACGGTCTGAGGCAGTATATGTCCTGCAATTGCGCCTGCATAGGTACCCGCAGTCCAGCCGATGATCGGCAGCAGCATGAGGCCGTAAAAATATCTGGGGCCGATAATGCTTCGTTTGGAAGCGGCTACGGCGTAGATTTCATCGGTCATGGCAAAGGAGCAAATAAGCCGCTGGAGCGTTTGAAACCGGAAATCAAGCTTCTGCGTGAGCGATATGGACATCAGTGCATAACGGATATTGATGATGAACTCTGCAATGATCAGTTCAATCAGCGGACCGTTTTCCAGAATAATCTTCAGGCCTGCCAATTGACCCGCGCTGGTTACGTTTGTAAGTGACAAAACGGCGGAGGTCAGGGAAGAAAGCTTGCCGGCTGCAGCTTGTATGCCGAAACCAAACGAAACGGAGAAGTATCCGAGCGCGATGGCGACGCCGTCTTTTAAGCCTTCTCGGAAGGAATAGGAAGATATAGCGGTATTCAAATACATCCGTGCCTTTCCATTGGATTATTTATGCATTATAGTACCAAAATGAAATTTCCGCCATGCCGACATTGTAAATCTTATTGTGCAAATTTGTGTTTTCACACGGATATATATGTGCTATAATAAGTGAGCCGGTTATATTGGGATGAAAGAGAGGGATATGCTTTGATATCCGAAGAAAAGCTGCGCGCTTATGCCAAGGAGCAATATGATTGGGCTGTTGCTGTCCGCCGCGAGCTGCACCGCGTGCCGGAACCTGGATTTCAGGAGCATAAGACCAGAAAGATCATAACGGAAAAGCTTAAGGAAATCGGATGCGAATACAAAGAGGAAAACGGCTGGATTACGGCGTTCATTCCCGGCGGGAAGGATGGCCCCATAACGGCACTCCGTGCAGATTTTGACGCTTTACCCGTAACAGAGCCGGTGGGCTGTGCATTCCGCTCAGAACATGAAGGATGGATGCACGCCTGCGGACACGACATGCATACGGCCATCATGCTTGCGGCAGGAAGGCTGCTTATGGGAATCCGAAGCGAGCTTTGCGGCGGCGTGAAGCTTTTGTTTCAGCCGGCGGAAGAAAGTATCGGCGGCGCAAAGCCCATGACAGAGGGCGGGGTCATGGATAACCCGCATGTAGACCGCGTGTACGGCCTTCATGTTATGCCGCGTCTGTTTACGGGCGAGGTGGAAACGCGTCCCGGGACGCTGAATGCGGGAACGGACAGCGTAAAAATCGAAGTGTCCGGCACCAGCTCTCATGGCGCGTACCCTGAAAACGGAGTTGACGCCATTGTCTGCGCTGCCGGTTTGATCAGCGCCCTTCAGACGCTGGTTTCTAGAAATGTGTCTCCCCTTGACAGCGCTGTTCTGACGCTGGGCGTCATTGAAGGCGGACGCGCATCCAATATCATCTGCGATAAGGTTACCATGAAGGGAACGCTGCGTACCGCCAATCCTGCTTTAAGAGAAATGATGATTCGCCGCATACAGGAAACGGCGGAGGGCGTAGGCCGTGCATACGGATGTGAAATTCATGCGCAGGTAAGCGAAGGGTATGCATCCCTGGTGAATGTTCCCGCGCATGCCAAACGCGTACTCGATATTGCGGGGAACTTTTTTGGCGAGGATAAGGCGCTGGTAAAGGATGCGCCCAGCATGGGCGGCGAGGATTTTTCGTATTTCCTCGATCGTGCGCCCGGTGCATTTTTCCACATTGGCTGCTCAAAGGGCGATAAACCCGGAGCGCCGCTTCATAGCGAACATTTTGATCCCGATGAAAAATGTATGGAAATCGGCATACTTATGGAAGCGGCGCTCGCAATTCTGCCGTAGCACTTAGTCAAATTCAGAAGGATATTTTTTGGAAAACAGGATTTGCGCCCAGTGACAGGCTGTGTAGCGGTAGTCAAAGCAAAAACGGCTTCGGTATCGCTCCATGGCCGATTTTTTTGAAAAGCTTGTCTTATTGGCGCTTTGCGCCACCAATCCTTCGCAGCATATGGTGTTTCCTTTTTCTGATTTAAAGAACGGGCAGATATAATTTACTGTTTTCCCGTTGTGATAGTTTTCGCCGGGCATGAGTCGGGTTTCACCTCCTGTCAAACGAGATTTTATGGATTAATCGAGCGCTTTTTTCGAATGTATTTGCACGCTTACGGCATATACTGTTGTATGTACGGATAAAGAATAGCGCAACTAATATTATGCATTGATATTGAAGAGAAGAACTGATATAATAATTCCAGGAGGCTGATTGTCGTGAAAATCAAAGAGATACGTAAAAAACTAGACTTATCTCAGGCGAATTTCGCAAAGCTGCTGGGCGTGCACCAGACGGCTGTCAGCCAATGGGAAACGGGGAAGACGTTTCCGGAAATGGAAATTGTTTTACGCATCGCGCAGCTTAGCGGAAGAAGCGTGAACGATGTTCTGGATGTCCCCGGCGGGTTTGAAAATCCTACCGATCGGTATAGAGATGCTTTCGAACTCGTTATGCCCGATGACAGTATGAGGAGCGCGCGTATTTATAAGGGCGATACCGTGTATTTTATGCCCATTGCCGATACTGTTGAAAGCGGGATGATTGCCGCAGTGGAAATGGACGACAGGGTGGTCATCCGCTACCTGTACCCTGCGCAGGGCGGATATCTGCTTGTTGCTTCCCCCGGAGATGCGCCGCCCGAATTCGTGGGTAAAAACGTGCGCATACTCGGGCGTGCATATGCCTTCAGAGGCAGTATTTCATAGCCTGAATTTATATAAAAAAACAGCTGCTTGCAAATAGGCAGCTGTTTTATTGTGCGGTGAAGTATGAATCACGCTTTTTTAGGCTTGGTATTTTTTTGCGCCGGAGCAGTGTTTTTGTCCTCGGCTTCTTTCAGCTCTTTTTCCGCCTGCTCCTTCTTTTTGCGCTTTTCCAGCAGCTTGTCAATTACCTCGGAGTAGATACCTCTGAAAAGTGCGAACATCGGAATGCCCAGAATCATTCCCAGAATGCCGAACGCGCGGCCGCCGACTACGATCGATACCAGCACCCAGAACGGGCTCATGCCGGTGGAATCGCCAAAGAGAACGGGCTTTATGACATTACCGTCGATTTGCTGAAGGACGATGGTGAAAATGACAAAACCGATAAACAGTGAGGGCTGTGTAATCAGAACGACGAACGCGCCGATAACGCCACCAACAATCGGGCCGAAAGTGGGGATAAAGTTGAATACGCCAAGCATTACGGCCAGAAGGACTGTATAGGGCGCTTTGAAAATGCTCAGGAAAATGAAGTTGACAATGCCGATGATCAATGCGTCGAGCAAATTGCTGCCCAGAAACTTCATCATCAGGGAATCTCCGCGGGATATTACTCGATTCAGCCAGTTGGATTTTTCCTCTCCCAAAACGACCATTTCCAGATTCACTACGCCGCGCTTCAGATTTTTTCGGTCGAGCAGCGCATATATGGACATGGCCAATACGATGACGAAGTTCAGAAGCGTGCTGCTGAGTTCGGTAAATATGGAGAAGAACATGCTGGAGTTTTTGGTGATCCATTCGCCAACGCGGTGCAAAAGATCGTTGCTTTCGCCAATCCACTCTTCAACGTTGATATTCAGGAATTCGTATTTATCCGAATACTTTATAATGATGGATTTTGCGGTTTCTATGTAGGTATCAATGCTTCCCGCAAAGGTTGTGATGCTGATATAGATCTGAGGAAGCAAAATGCGCATCAGGAAGATGATCACGGCAATCAGCAGTGCTACTGTTGAAATACTGGCGATGTGCCTTCTGGCTTTTTCGCTTTTCAGCTTTTTCAGTAGTCTGTTTTCCATAAAATGAACAAACGGGCGCAGCACATACGCAAGCGCCAGACCGCCGGTTACGGGCGCCAGATAGTGCTTGATTTGCTGAAAATGTATCTTGATCTGTTCAAGATTGCTGAGCGCCGTATAAAATACCACGGCTCCGAGCGCAATGGCAAGTCCGGATAAAACAGTTTTTCTGTCAATGGATTTCCAAACTTTCATTTCGCAATCCCCCCCATTCTTTCATATGTATTTTACCAGAATATGTTCACCAGCACAAGAGCGGAATACAAAAAAGGCCTGCGGAATAGGCTGATTACAGTTCTTAAGTGAGGTGAGGGCATGGAGTTTCAGATAAACAGGCAAACGATTGAGGCGGAAAGGCTTGCCGGAAAGGATAGGGCACAGCTGCTTGTGCGCGCCGAAACGCTGGTGTCTGGCGCCGGACGTGAAGCGGTGGATATATTGCTTGCGGATGCGAATGTAACTTTAGGCGCGGTGGACGTTCAGACAGATCGCCTTGTGGTGGATGGCGTCGTGAGATGCCAGGCGACCTATCGGCTTGGCAGTGAAATGAGCGCACGCGCCTTGAATGCGCAGACGTCCCTGAACCATGTATTCGATATGAAAGGCATCGCGCGAGGGATGATCGGCCGCGCGGCGGTTGAAGTGGATGAGGTCCGAGCTCGATATGAAAACGGACATATGCTGTTTGACATATCCCTTACCGTGAATGCGCGGGTAACGGAACTCGTTCCGTGCGATGTGATTACATCAGTAGATGGCGAACATGCGATACAAACGCGGTATGAGGAGATTATGTCTATGAAGCTGAGCGCGGAAAACACAGTGACGGCGCTCCTTTCGGACAGTGTTTCTCTGCCTGCGGCGCTTGATGCCCGAACCTCTCTCATGGAGTGGGCAGCGGTGTCGGATCTGGATGTGCGAAAGGATCTGGGCGGTGTTCGCGTTACCGGGAACGTGGCTTTGGAATCGCTGATCTCAAGCGGCGTTACGTCGCGCCCGATTGCGCTTGTAAGGTATACGCTTCCGCTCAATCAGCTGGTGGAGCTTCCTGAGTGGCTTTCGGATCACGCACATGCATCTGCTGCTGTCAGAAGCGTATCGACCAATGTGGAACAGGCGGCGGGGGGCGAGGACAGTACCCTCAGAATGGAAGCGGAGATCGACGTGCATGTTTCGGCTGTCGGTATGGATCGCGTAAGCGCGCTGACGGATGCGTATTCGGCAGGCGATAAAGAAATCAAACCGGAAATGCAGTCCTATGAAGTGTGCACGGGCTATCAGAATTATTGCGTAAACGAACCGTTTCGGGGAACGATTCTGCTGCCGGAGGGCGCCGGGGCGGTTGGCAGCGTGTGCGCCATACGCGCGAGGGCAAACGTAGGCGAGGTAGCGCAGGATGGCGGCGTAACCACCATAAACGGCGTTGTGGACGCGCAGGTTTTGTATATGTCGGGCAGTGGGGATAAACTTATGCATCAAAGCGCGTTTTTGCCTTTTGAAGTATCGCTTGCAAGCGCCTTGAATGAGGACGCATGGGTTTCGGTAACCGTTCAAAGCGCGGAAGGGAATGCGCTTATGAGCGATCGGGTGGAATTAAAGTGCATGCTACAGATTTCAGCCTCCGCATGGGAGCGCGGAAATATTGAAGTGGTTTCGGAATTGATCGAAACGGATTCCAGCGATACGTTTAAGGGAATTCTGATTGTATGGCCTCAGACAGGCGACGATATATGGGATCTGGCAAAACGATATCGGATGCCTGAAGAGAAAGTGATTGCATCAAACGGCGGAAAAGCCCGTGTTGATCCCGGAAAAGCCATCGTGATCCGCAAATAGACTCCACAATAACGCGATAGAGCAAAAAGAGTGAAAAAAGGTTTACATGCGCCTCCTGAAACGGTATAATGTTTTCTAAACCGTTGGAAGGAGGCGCATATGCATGCGCATTGTAATAAAAATCGGAACTTCGTCAATTGCGCATTCCACGGGGCGGCTGAACATTCGCCGCGTTGAAAAGCTTTGCAAGGTAATCAGCGATCTGAAAAATGCGGGTCATGAAATGATACTGGTTTCATCGGGCGCAATCGGCATGGGCGTAGGCAAGCTGTCGCTTCCAGGGAGGCCGAAGGACATGCCTACCAAACAGGCGGCTGCAGCAGTGGGTCAGTGCGAATTGATGTACACATATGACAGGCTGTTTTCGCAGTATTCCCATACCGTCGGACAGGTTTTGATTACGGGCGAGGATGTGCTTTCACCCGTGCGCTCGGCGCATTTTGAAAACACGATGCTCAGACTGTTGGAACTCGGTGCGCTTCCGATTATCAATGAAAATGATACGGTGGCTACCGATGAAATTCTGATGATCGGCGAAAACGATTCCCTGAGCGCGATTGTCGCCGTAGGCATTCATGCGGATCTTTTAATCCTGTTAAGCGATATTGACGGGCTGTTTGACAGCGATCCGCATGTAAACCAAAATGCGAAGCTGATTGCCGAGGTGAGGGAGCTTACGCCCGAAATCATTGCGCTTGCCGGCGGAAAGGGATCGGAACTCTCCACCGGCGGCATGAGTACAAAGCTTAAAGCGGCAAAGCTTTCCATGGACGCCGGCATCGATATGGTGATTGCCAACAGCGAAGATCCAAATGTGTTATACGACATCGTGGAAGGCAAGCGTGTGGGGACGCGGTTTTTTGGAAAGGGGCGGTAAAGGATGACAACCATCGAGATGCTCGCTTTAGCCAAAGCGGCAAAGACGGAGGCGGCGCTGCTTACCAACGAAATCAGAAACCGCGCGCTTTCGGAAATGGCAAATCAACTGATTCTTCATATGGACAGTATCCTTAAAGCGAACGCCGCCGATATAGAAAAGGCGAAGGGCGTTATCGGCGACGTCATGATTGACAGACTGCGCCTGACGGAGGAAAGAATCCGCGCGATGGCGAAGGGCATGCTGGAAGTGGCCGATCTTCCCGATCCTCTTGAAGGGATACTCAGCGATACCGTTCGACCGAACGGACTCAGAATACGAAAAAAGCCCGTGCCGGTTGGCGTTATCGCCATTATATTCGAAAGCCGCCCGAATGTCGCGGCGGATGCGGCGGCGCTTTGCATAAAAAGCGGAAATGTATGCGTGCTGCGCGGCGGCAAAGAAGCGTATGCGTCCGTCGGCGCGATTGTGGACGCGCTTCGCGAGGGACTTGCGAGCGCAGGGCTTTCAGAGAATATGGTTTCACGCGTGCAGGACGCTACGCGCGCCGGGGCAAACGAGCTGATGGCTGCCAGAGGGTATGTGGATCTGCTGATACCGCGCGGAGGCGCAGGCCTGATCCGCGCATGCGTGGATAACGCCAAGGTTCCGGTAATCGAAACGGGTACCGGCATCTGCCACGTCTATGTGGATAAAGCAGCCGATATGGACAAAGCGCTCTCGATTATTGAAAACGCAAAAACCAGCCGCCCCAGCGTGTGCAACGCTGAGGAGGTGCTGCTGGTGAATAGGGATATTGCGCCCGCGTTTCTCCCGCGCCTCAAAAGCCGGCTTGTCGATGAACGGCTGGGAAATAACCCCGTTGAGCTTCGGCTTTCGGATGCCGCAGGGAAGTATATTACCGGCGTACCGGCCGGAGAAAATGATTTTGACACCGAGTTTCTGGATTATGTGCTGGCGGTGGACATCGTTAGCGACGTCGGCGAAGCCGTTAGGCATATCGCGCTTCACTCCACCGGTCATAGTGAAGCGATCGTATCAGAGGATGAGAAAGTGCTGGAGTATTTCGCGGCGTCCGTAGACAGCGCCGCTGTGTATCTGAACGCGTCTACGCGCTTTACGGACGGCGGCGAGTTCGGGCTCGGATGTGAAATGGGGATTTCCACACAGAAGCTGCATGCACGCGGCCCTATGGGACTTCAGGCGCTGACCAGCTATAAATATGTGATTTGCGGAGACGGTCAGATTCGGTAATACAAATGGTTTTTCTCAGGAGGATATACACGTTTTCTTTTATCAAGAAGCTAGATGCCACCGCTGCCGGTGGTATCAGCGTGGGCAGTCTGTTCATGGCGGGATATCTGCCCGGCGCCGTGCTGGCCCTGTCACTGGCAATTGGTACATACATCATTGCTGTAAAGCGTAATTACCCTAAGGGTGACAAGTTCAGTATCACGGGCCTGATCAAGCAGCTGGGACGCTCTATCTGGGCGCTTGCCTGCATCCTGATTGTGGTTGTAGGCGTAGTCATAGGCCTGTTCACTGCGACTGAGTCTTCTGCTATCGCTGTAATCTACTCTCTGTTTGTTTCCGTATATGTTTACAAGGGCTTGAACTGGAAAGGCGTGTGGAATGCGCTGAACGAGTGCATCAACACCCTGGCCATTGTGCTGATCCTGATCGCTACTTCGGCCGGTTTCGGCTACTGCCTGACGCTGCTGCATGTACCGGATCTGGCTGCCAAGGCGATCATGGGCGTAAGCGAAAACCCCATTGTGATTGCGCTGCTGCTTAATCTGATTCTTCTGGTGCTGGGCATGGTCATGGATATGGCGCCCATCATCCTGATCTCCACCCCCATCCTGCTGCCAATTGCGCAATCGATCGGCATCGATCCCATCACCTATGGCATCATGCTAATGCTGAACTGCGGCATTGGCTTGCTGACACCTCCCGTCGGCTCCGTGCTGTTCATCGGCTCGGCGGTTGCCAAGGTTCCGATGGAAAGGGTAGTCAAGGCTATGCTTCCCTTCTATCTGTGCATGATTGCGGCACTGTTGTTGATCACTTTCATTCCGCAGATTACACTGTTCCTGCCCGGGCTGTTCACGTAAAGCGGCAGTATCAACGGAACTTGGAAAACCATGTGAGAAAGAGCGATACCGGAAAAAAACTGGTATCTCTCTTTTTCTTTCTTTGAGAAAAACATGATTGGGGCGGCTGACTGTCCATACCGAAAGCACCTTCGTGAATGGCTGAAGATTTGATTCTTAGAGATAAGGAATATGAGTCTTTTGTCTCATATCTCCGTTATAGTGGTATTTATTGTGATTAAAATCACTGCCGTACGGACGCAATGGTCTGTACGGCAGCGATTTTTCAGCTCTGGCTCCAATTGGCGTAGCGCCTTGGGATATAGCTGTTGGAATAATAGGAGGACAGGCTTTGAATGCTTGCGGATATGGTGTTTATACCGGCTTCCGTGCCGCCCTGCTCAATGATTACAATCTGCGACCGGTCGCTGTTGGCATAATACAGGAACATGACCACGTGCCGCCCACTGCGAACGAGGATGTCGCCGGGCCGCAGCTCTGCGTAGGTTGAGAGCGTTGTGAACTTGGTTGTGGAATAGATCGTCTTGGTATTCCATGTGTAGTAACTGCTGCCCGGGCCGAAATACGCCATGGTGATCATACTGGAACAATCGTTTCCGCAGTAGTTGCCGCTTATAAGGTTATTCTGATTCAGTATGTAATAGCTGCCGGAGGATTTATAGTAGCGGTTTTCGCTCAACGCCTTTGCCGTATTGTACATGCGTGGGCTGTAAATTTGCGTATAGGGAAGGCCGTAGTACACGATGCCGGGCTTAAAATCCTTTGCGCCGTTTTCGGAGTTGGCTTCCTTCCAATAGGGCTGTACCGACAGTGTCATCCAGGGGAAGGAATACATGCTGAACGCTTCCTTGATTACATTCAGACGTGCGGATTTCTCCGAGGAGGATATCGCGCCCCTGAGGCGAAGGGATTCAAGCTCTTCGGTGGCGGAGGACAGTATGTTGGATATGCGGTTCAGGTTCGTGGATATGGCGCCTGTCGCCGTACGCCTTGCGGGCATGACGAGGGTTCGATTGGGATTGAGCACCGTAACCTTGCATGAAGCTGTGATGTTTGGATTTACAAGCGAACGAACGCCGATGACTGCAGAACCGGCGGACACGGCAGTGACTTTGCCATTTTGGTTTACCTTGGCGATTTTACTGTCGGAGGAATACCATTCGGCAGCGTATACCGCCCCGGCTGGCAGCGCCGTGTAAGATAGGGTATGCGTTTCACCGGGATTCAGATACAGGCTGGAGGTGCTTAATACAAAGCTGGTCGGCGCGCTTGAAGACAGCACATACAGGGATATTGCGCCGCGCACGCCGTTTTCGGCTTCTGCAGTGATCGTCACAATACCCGTAGATACGGCCCTGATGTAGCCGCTTTGCGATACGGTTGCAATTGTAGGATCGCTGCTTCTCCAGGTGAGCGTTTTGCCGCCGGCAGTTGACGGGGAGACGGTATAGGAAAGCTGCAATCCCTCGTCCGGATACAGATATGTTTTCTCTGCCGACAGCGTAACGGAGTCAACGCCTCTTTTTACGGTAACCGGATATGTGCAGAATGCGCCGCTTCCATCCTTTGCAGTTGCGATGATTACCGCATCGCCTGCACTTACGCCTGTTATAACGCCGTCAGCATTTACCTTAAGAACCGATGTGTTGCTACTTTCCCAAGTAACGCCGTGGTCATCCGACTCGGGCGGCAGACACTCTGCAAACAGCTGCTTTGTGCCTTTGGTGTACAGGATATCTTCGTTTTCGGCGTATATGCGAACGGTGGAAACCGGCACGGCAGCCTTCACGGAAAGGATGGTTTCCATTCTGTCCGCCGATATGCGTATACTGGCTTCGCCCTGTGACACAGCGGTGAGCAAGCCATTTTCATTGACGGAGATTACGCCTTCGTTGTCCGAGGTAATGCTGATTTGAGGATAGGCTGCGTTTCTCGGAAGGGCATAGGCGGATATGAAATCCGTTTGACCAATGAATATTTTCTCAGGCGCATGCGTAATGACAATTTCCTGAACCGGCACATATACCCAAACCTCACATCGGGTAATGACGACGCCTTCCGGTTGCACGGCCGTCAGGGTAACGGTTGCATAACCGGTAGATACGCCGGTAATCATCGTACCGTTCGCCATCAGTACGGAAGGGTTGCTTGACGCCGCGGTTACCGTGCGCCATTCGTCGTCGGATGTAATCCTGGCTGTTTCCCCGATGCCGATTTCCAGACTTTCGGGATTGAGCCTGACATGCTCTTCTACTGTAAGGGCTGCGGGAAATAACGCCCTTTCTTCGTCCCACATGTGGGATATTTCGACCATTACGTCGTATACGCCGCTTTCAGACAATATAAACTGGCAGTTGGATGCAACGCTTTCGCCGCTGTCCGTAATCAGGTTTCCGTTTTTCAGAATTTTAAACCGGTATTCCATAGGCCAGATTGTGCTGACGGCAGAGGCGGAGAGCGTAAAGGGCTGATCGGGCGCAGCCCATGAATCCGAGATAAGCGCCAGATCCGTAATGGCTACCGACACAAACGTTCGTCCGGTTTCGGCGGCAAATGCCTCGGCAGCGCTGCCGGGATGTCCGTAGACAATCAGATCGTCTGAGGAAAAGGTATCGGGCGATATGTCCGTAACGGTTTCGGGAATATAGGTATAAGAAACGGGCCCGATATCCGAAAAGGCCTCGCTTTCTATGGAAAGAATGCCCTTGGGGATTTCGAGCATCGATGCAGATGCCTGATATAAAAACAGAAGAAGCACAACGGGTGCAAACAGAAAAAGTTTTTTCATCATATCCGCCTCCGCGTGGCGTTTGTGATCGTCGGGGATACATACTCTCTGATTTAGACGGCCAAAATGGTAAAAAGTTGCACATTCCGGGCATTCATGGTATAATAATTTGGATTATCCTTTTTCGGAGGAACACATGGCGAAGGATTATAAAGCAAAAGATATTCAGATTCTGGAGGGACTGGACGCCGTACGCATGCGCCCCGGCATGTACATCGGGTCCACGGGCTCGAGAGGTCTTCACCATTTGGTCTGGGAAATCGTGGATAACGCGATCGACGAGGCTTCAAACGGATATGCGAACGAAATTACGGTGACGCTTAAAAAGGATGGCTCATGCGAGGTTTTTGATAACGGGCGCGGAATCCCCGTGGATATTCATCCGCAGCTCGGCGTTTCTGCCGTGGAAGTGGTGTATACGCAGCTTCACGCGGGCGGCAAATTCGATGACAAAAACTATGCGTATTCCGGCGGCCTGCACGGCGTGGGCGCGTCGGTAGTAAACGCGCTTTCCGAATGGTGCCAGGTGGACGTTTATCAGGATTTTTCGCATTATCAGGTGAAATTTGCATCTGTGGAGGATCCTAAAACCAAAAAAATTATCGCAGGCAAAACGCTTGCGCCGCTTAGTAAAATCAGCAACACGCGCAAAAGGGGTACCGTCGTAACCTTCAAGCCCGATGCGCGCATATTCGAAGAGGTTGAATTCAATTCGGACATCGTCAGACGCAGACTGCGCGATCTTGCGTATCTGAACGAGGGCGTAAAATTTGTCTTTACGGATGAGAGAATCAAGGATGAGGAGAAAAGACGGCGGGAATACCTGTTTGAAGGCGGGCTGAAGGACTTTCTGATCTATCTGAACGCCGACAAAAACGCCATTACCGAGCCCATACTGTTTTCGGGCGAGCAGGGAGGCGTTCGAATCCGCGCGGCGATCCAGTATACCGATTCCTACTCGGAGAGTCTGTTTTCATTTGTAAACAACATTCCCACCGGCGAAGGCGGCACCCATGAAACGGGCTTTAAAGCCGCCATTACCCGCGTGTTTAACGACTATGCCAGAAAAATCGGCGTACTGAAGGAAAAGGACAACAATCTGGCCGGAGACGATTTCCGCGAGGGCATGACGGCGGTACTGTCCGTAAATGTCAAGAACCCGCAGTTCGAGGGGCAGACGAAGGGCAAGCTTGGAAATACCGAGGTGCGCCCTATTGTTGAAGCCTTCTCGGCGGAAAAGCTGGCGATATATCTTGAGGATCTGAAGAATCAGGAGGCTGCGCAGCAGATTCTGGATAAGGCTGTTAAGGCTGCCAAAGTGCGCGAGGCGGCCAGAAAGGCAAGAGACGTAGCCCGCCAGAAAAATGAACTGGAGGCCGCGCCTTTGGTTGGCAAGCTTTCTTCCTGCACGGGACGCGACGCAAAGCTGAATGAGCTGTTCATTGTTGAAGGCGACTCCGCCGGCGGCAGCGCCAAGCAGGGCCGGGACCGCCGTTTTCAGGCGATTCTGCCCCTTCGCGGAAAACCGCTGAATGCGGAAAAGAAACGCCTGGATCAGGTGCTGGCCAATGAGGAAATCCGTTCCATGATTACGGCGCTCGGAACCGGCATCGGTGAGGATTTCGACATCGGACACCTGAAATACAACAAAGTAATCATCCTTTCGGACGCCGATCAGGACGGTGCGCACATCCGTGCAATCCTGCTCACGTTCTTCTATCGCTATATGCGCGAACTCATCACCGAAGGGCATGTGTATATCGGTATGCCGCCGCTTTATAAGGTTCAGAAGGGGCAGGACATTCAGTATTGCTATGACGATAAGGAGCTTCAGCAGGCGCTGAGGAAGGTGGGCAAGGGATATACGCTTCAAAGATACAAGGGCCTTGGCGAAATGAATCCCGAACAGCTTTGGGAAACGACCATGAATCCCAACGGGCGCAAGCTTATGCAGGTGCTGATTGAGGACAATACGGAAGCCGAGCGCATGGTAACGGTGCTGATGGGCGATAAAGTAGAGCCGCGGAAGGAATACATTTTTCAGTATGCGGATTTCAACAAGCAGGATGACTTTGAGCCGGTTACGGCGGAGGGAGGCAGATAATGCATGGCGCGTAAAAAAACAGGCGAGCCGATGGAGCCGGTAAAGCCTGAAGTGATCCTTCAAAAAACAATGGAGAGCGTGATGCATGCCTCCATGATGCCTTACTCCGAGCATGTTATATTGGAGCGTGCGCTGCCGCGCGTGGAGGACGGCCTGAAGCCCGTTCAAAGGCGCATACTGTTTACCATGCACGAATTGTCGCTGACGCCGGACAAGCCGCACAGGAAATGTGCGCGTATTGTCGGCGACTGTCTCGGAAAATATCATCCGCACGGCGACTCGTCCGTGTACGGCGCGCTTGCGCGCATGGCGCAGGATTTTGCATTGCGCGTCCCCCTTGTGGACGGCCATGGAAACTTTGGCTCTATTGACGGCGACAGCCCAGCCGCCATGCGATATACAGAAGCCAGAATGACTTCTCTTGCCATGGAAATGCTGCGCGATATCGATAAGGATACGGTGGGCTTTCACCTGAACTTTGACGACACCCAGAAGGAGCCGGATCTTTTGCCGGGAAGGTTTCCGAACCTGCTGGTAAACGGCGCAGACGGAATCGCCGTAGGCCTTGCCACCAATATCCCCCCGCACAATCTGGCCGAAACCATCGACGGCGTGATTGCGCAGATGGATAACCCGGATATTACTACCCGCGAGCTGATGAAATATATTCCCGGCCCTGATTTTCCAACAGGCGGCGTTCTGGCGTGCACGGACGAGCTTGTTCAGGCTTACGAAACAGGACGCGGAAAGATTCAGCTTCGCGCAAAAATCGACATTGAAAGCGGAAGCGCCGGACGAAAACTGATTGTG
This sequence comes from Clostridia bacterium, assembly GCA_045538305.1. Classification (GTDB taxonomy): domain Bacteria; phylum Bacillota; class Clostridia; order Christensenellales; family Aristaeellaceae; genus SFHK01. Next base: position 22,028 of record JAZSRC010000021.1, read on the forward strand.
GTCACCGAAATGACCTATGGAAAGAACAAGTCCGCCGTGCTTGAAAAAATCCTTAAGCTCAGCGAGGAAAAGAAGGCGCTCTTCAGCGGCATTTACGACATCCGCGATGAAAGCGACCGCACGGGAATGCGCGCGGTGATTGAGCTTAAGAAGGATGCGGACGTGGACAGAACGCTTGCCGCTTTGTACAAATACAGCGAGCTTCAGGATACCGTTGGCGTAAATATGGTGGCGATTGCGGGTGGAAAGCCCATGCAGATGGGCATAAAGGCAATTATCGGGCACTATATACGCCACCAGAAGGAAGTCGTTACCCGCAGAACACAATATGAACTGGAGCAAGCCCGCGCCCGCGCGCATGTGCTGGAGGGCCTGATCATTGCGGTTGACAATCTTGATGAAGTCATCCGGCTGATCCGCTCAAGCAAAACGCCCAAGGAAGCCAGGGAAAAGCTGGTGAATCGCTTTGCCCTTACGGAAATTCAGGCGCAGGCGATATTGGATATGCGCCTTCAGCGCTTGACCAACCTCGAGATTCTGTCGCTTCGCAACGAGCATCAGGAGGTTCTCAAAAAAATCAAGTCGCTGGAAGCGATTTTAAAAAGCGAAAAGAAGCTGATCGGCGTAATCAAGGGAGAGCTTGCCGAAATCAAGGAAAAATACGGAAATCCCCGCCGTACCAAGCTCGTGGACGCGTTTGACGAGGTGGATATCGCTCCTGAAAAACCTGTCGCCGATGAAGCGGTTGTATTTATGACAATGAACGGCTTTATCAAGCGCATGTCGCCCAAAGCATATGACAAAGCCGTTCAATCGGGTGAAATGGCCGATTGGCCCAGAAAGCTTTTCAGATGCGAAACCTGTGATAAGATCCTGTTCTTTACCGATCTTGGAAACTGTTATCCCGTGCTTGTTTCCCAGGTGCCCGAATGCCGCGCCAAGGACCGCGGTCTGCCGCTTGGCGGGCTGCTTGCAGGGCTTCAGAAGGATGAAAATGAGGCGTCCATGATTCTGGTAAAGCCGGGCGGATTTACGGGCGAATTCCTGTTCGTAACCCGTCAGGGTCTTGTAAAGCGCGTGGATGCGCGTGAGTATGACATCAATCGCGCAAAATTTGCCGCTACAGGTCTGAAGTCGGGCGATCTGCTCCGATGCGTTCAGCGCATCAGCGGCGAAGCCAACCTGCTTATGATTACAAAGCTCGGTATGTCCATTCATTATCGGATCAGCGAGATCTCCCTGATCGGAAGAACGGCTGCGGGCGTTAAGGGCATCACGCTTGCGCCGGGTGACGAGGTGCAGGCTGCGCTTCAGAATGATGAAGAGGGCGAAGCGATTTTGATCGGCAACAAGGGCTATATGAAGCGCGTAATGCTGATTGATTTTGATTTGCAGTCCCGCGCAGGCAAGGGCGTCAGATGCTTCAATTTCCAGAAAAACGGAGCCAACGGTACGGAGATTGCCGCGGCATTTATCGTAAAAACGCCGATTTCCTTCACGGTGCGGCAGAAGTCCGGCGAAAAGATGACCTTGAACTCGGAGAGCATAAAAATCGAACGGAAAGACAGCAGGGGTTCTATGTACGCAATGTGCGTATTGGATGATATAATCGAAGAGGTAAGCGTGAATTTGTAAGGAGGGGAAAGGAATGGATTACGGTATTCAGATGTACTCGGTAAGGGACATAACTGCCGCCGATCTGGAGGGCGCGCTGCGTCAGGTAGCGGAGCTTGGCTACAAGTATGTGGAGTTTGCGGGCTTCTTCGGCCACAGCGCCCAGGAGGTAAAGGGCTGGCTTGACAAGTATGGTCTTAAGGTATCGGGCACCCATACGGGACTGCGCGAGCTGGACGAGGATTTTGAAGGAACCGTCGCCTATCACAAGGCCATCGGCAACAAAAATATCATCATCCCCGGCCACGATCTGGGCGATCAGAAGAAGCTGGACGAGTTTATCGAAAAGGTAAACCGCTATCAGCCCATGCTCGCCGAGCACGGTATTTCTCTTGGCTATCATAACCATTCGCATGAGTTTATCGCCAACCCCGACGGCAGCCAGATTGAGGATCAGCTGATTTACCGCACGAACATGGATATCGAAATCGATACCTACTGGTTCTATAATGCTACCAAGCTTTCGGCAGTCAAAATGATGGAGCGCATTAAGGACCGCCTGAAGGTGATCCACATCAAAGACGGCACTGCCGACGGCGAGGGAACTCCGCTTGGTATGGGCGATGCGCCGGTTCGCGAAGTGTACGAAAAGGCGAAGGAAATGGGCGTACTGATGGTGGTGGAAAGCGAAACGCTCACCCCCGACGGCATGACCGAAGCAAAAATCTGCATAGAGTATCTGAAGGCTCAGGAAGCCTGAAATGTAAGCGCTTAAACGCGGATTCAGCCGCTGTGAAGGGTTGTTTGAGAACAAAACGATCTTCGCAGCGACTCTTTATACAAAATCAGATTCTCGTATCTGCATAAACTTGACAAATAATGAATCTGGAAATATAATAATGTTGAAAACGGTTACATGGGAAGCGATTGTTTTCGTTTTCCGTGAACCCAAATAAAGAGGAGGCACCACCATGAAAAAGATCGTATCTCTCGTGCTGGCTCTGATGATGCTGGCCACCATGGGCGCAGCGATGGGCGAAGGCAAAACCACCCTTACCGTTGCCTGCTGGGATCTGGGAACCACTCCGTACTACAGCGCAATTGAGAATGCGTATGAAGCGGCAAACGCCAACGTAGACATCGTTTGGGTTGACCTCGCATCTCAGGATTACAACATCAAGGCTTCCACCATGCTGTCCGGTAAGGACACGACCGACCTGTACTGCGTGAAGGAGCTTTCCGATATGCAGAACTGGGCGAACGAAGGCCACATCGTTGCCCTGAACGATTACATCGCAGCCAAGGGCTATGACCTCACCAAGTATGCCGGAATGGACGCCTGCTATGTATCCGTAGCCGATGGCCAGCAGTATGCGCTTCCCTTCCGCGCCGATTTCTGGGTACTGTTCTTCAACAAGACCCTCTTCGACGCAGCCGGCGTTGACTATCCGACCAATGATATGACCTGGGACGAGTACGCAGATCTCGCGCTCGAGCTGAAGGGCGACGGCGTATACGGCACCCACTACCACACCTGGCTGTCCGCAGCGGTCAACTGGGCGGTTTGCGACGGCATCAACACCCTCGCAGACGGTGATTACGACGATCTGGCTTACTTCTATGAGCTCCTCCAGTCTCTGGAAGATGCCGGCGCCTGCATGACCTATGACGAGCTGAAGGCTTCCGGCCTGCACTACTCCGGCGCATTCGCACAGGGCAACATCGCCATGCTGCCCATGGGCTATTGGTATGCTGCCACCATGTGCAGCTACATCAAGGACGGCACTGCCAACTTTGAGTGGGGCATGGCCGCTATTCCGCACCTTGACGGCGTAGCCGCCGGTTCTTCCTTCGGTTCTCCCACCGGTATCGCCGTAAGCAGCTATTCCGCCAATAAGGATGCAGCTTATGACTTCGCCGCATGGATGTGCTCCGAAGAAGGCGCAAAGGCAATCGCCACGACCGGCACCCGTCCCGCTTACGTAAGCGAGGAAGTAGCCGCCGTTATGGCCTCCGCCGAGAATATGCCTACTGACGAAACCTCTCTCTCAGCGCTTCTGCCCACCGCCATCTCCCTCGAGTGGCCCATCGGCGAAGGCGTAAACGAGATCAAGTCCATTGTTAACGAAGAGCACACTCTGATCATGACCCGCGAGATTTCTATCGAGCAGGGCATTGCCAATATGGAAGAGCGCGCCAGTGAGTTCATTCACTAATACCGATTAACCAGAATGGGGAGGGGCGCATGGTCGCTCCTCCCTGTTTTACGACAAACGCTTACGATTATCATCATGCATGTGCGGCACCCTTTAAATGAAAGGAATGTAAGCATCATGGCTTTGGCATTAAAAGATAAGCGCCTGAAAATGAGCAAGCTGGAAAAAAGGAATATGCTGATCGCCTATACGTTTCTGGCGCCGAATTTTCTGGGCTTTTTATTGTTTACGTTAGTTCCTGTGGTGTTTTCGGTCATACTGTCCCTTCTGGATTGGGGTGGCGGTTCTCAGGCGGAATGGGTCGGAATCGGAAATTTCAGTTTCATATTCAGAGATTTTTCATTCTCAAGCAGTAATCTCGGCATTGCGCTAAAGAATACCGTTTTCTATACCGCAATGACTGTTCCTCTCACGATCGTCTGCGCTCTGAGTCTTGCCATCATTCTGAATAAGGGCGTAAAGGGCGCCAATGTATTCAGGGCTACGCTGTTTTTCCCGTATGTCGCGTCGCTGGTTGCAATTTGCGTGTGCTGGAATTTTCTGCTGATGAAGGATGGCATTGTGAACCAGCTTCTCAGGGGGCTGGGCTTTAACATGGAGAAAAGCTGGACGTCCAGCTCAACCCTTGCCATCTGGGCGATTATTATTGTAAGCACCTGGCGCAATGCTGGTTATTATATGGTTATGTATCTTGCAGGTCTTCAGGGCGTGCCTGCGGAATTGTATGAAGCAGCTACGGTGGACGGCGCCAATGCATGGCAGAAGTTCAGAAAGGTAACCCTGCCCATGCTTACGCCGACGACCTTTTTCTGTACGATCATGATGGTAATTTCCTGCTTTAAAATTTACGACGTTGTTGCCATTATGACACAGGGCGGTCCCGGCCGGTCGACAAAAATGCTCGTAACGTATATATTTGAGCTGTCCTTTGGCGGAGAGGGCATTGCTACCTCTGCGCAGTACGGCGTTGCCAGCGCCGTATCCATGGTGCTTCTCGTCGTCGTGCTGCTGGTAACGTTTATCCAGTTCCGCGGCGAAAAGAAGTGGGTCAACTACATGTAAGGGAGGGCTTGAAGATATGAGTAATGCAAAAAAGACCTCTCCCAAGAGCAGAAAGAACGCGATGACTGCATTTCGGACCACAGTCGTTTACCTGATACTGATCCTTCTATCGTGCGTTGCGCTGCTTCCCTTTGTGTGGATGATTTCCTCTTCCCTGAAGACTTCGATAGACGTATTCTCCATCCCCATGAAGTGGATTCCGGAAAAGATGCACTTTGAAAACTATGTCTCGATCTGGCAAAAGGTTCCGCTGCTTACGTATTTTCAAAACACGGTAATCGTTGCGCTGGCAGTTACCTGCATGCAGATTATCACCTCCTCCTTCGCTGCTTATGCCTTTGCGAAGATGCAGTTCCGGGGACGTGATCTTCTGTTTATGTGCTATATCGGAACGATTGCAGTGCCGTGGCAGGTATACATGGTTCCTCAGTTTATCATGATGCGCGGCATTGGATTATACGATACGCTTTGGGCGCTGATTGCGCTTCAGTCGTTCTCGGCGTTCGGCGTGTTCCTGATGCGCCAGTTCTATCTGGGGATTCCCAATGATCTTTCGGAGGCTGCGCGAATCGACGGCCTGAGCGAATACGGTATCTGGGCAAGGATCATCCTGCCTCTGGCCAAGCCCGCCATCGCTACGCTTACGATCTTTACGTTTGTTAATACGTGGAACGACTATATGGGACCGATGATTTATCTTACCACCGATTCCGTAAAAACCATCCAGCTGGGCCTTCGCAGGTTCATACAGGCCTACACGGCCGATTACAACCTGATCATGGCGGCGTCGCTTTGTTCGCTGCTTCCGGTTGCAGTTGTGTTCCTGTTCCTGCAGCGGTACTTTATCGAAGGTATCGCAACGACCGGCATGAAGGGATAAGTCAAAAACCGACCAAAGTCTTTAAAAACCGGCTGCGCAGGGAAACAGCCGGTTTTTGGATTTTACTTGCCCCGCGGTTGAATTTCGACTGTATTTATGATATACTCCAAGATAGGTAATTTTGAAGTTTTACATAGATGGAGGATACTGAAATGAAAGCAATTATCAATGGACGCGTAGTTCTGCCCACCGGTATTGTTGAAGATATGGCGCTTCTGTACGACGAGAAAATCAAGGGCCTGTGCGCGCTTGACGAGATCGGCGATGCCGAAGTGATTGACGCAAAGGGCCAGTATGTGCTTCCTGGCCTTGTAGATATGCATATTCACGGTTATCTGGGCGAGGACGCCTCCGACGGAAGCGCAGAGGGCATTCGCAAAATGGCTCGCGGCGTTGCCAAGAACGGCGTAACCAGCTGGCTTCCCACCACTATGACCGTTTCCTATGATGCGCTGCATGCATCGTTTAAGGCCATCAGAACCGTTATGGAAGAAAGCAAGAAGGACGATTTTGACGGCGCCGAGATTATGGGCATCAACGCCGAAGGTCCGTTCATCAACGCTTCCAAGAAGGGCGCTCAGGCCGCGGAGCACATTCGCCTGTGCGATCCCGAGTTCATTGATCAGTACTCCGATCTGATCCGTGTGTTCACGGTAGCGCCGGAAGTCAAGGGCAATATGGCTGCCATCCGTCGTATCCGCAAGGAGCATCCGGAGATCCTGATCTCCATGGGTCATACCGCCGCTACGTTTGATCAGGCGGAAAAGGCCGTGCGCGCAGGCGTTCGCCATGTAACCCATCTGTTCAATGCCCAGACTCCGCTTATGCATCGCGATCCCGGCGTTGTCGGCTGCGCTCTGAGCGAAAGCCGCGTATCCGCCGAGCTGATTGCCGATATGTTCCACGTAAACAAGGCGCTTTTCAAGGTTGTCGCCGACGCCAAGAAGGATAAGCTCGTTCTGATTACCGACTGCACCCGCGCCGGCGGACTGACCGACGGCGAGTACACGCTGGGCGGGCAGCCCACCTTTGTTAAGGGCGTAGAATGCCGTCTAAGTCGGATCG
>JAZSRC010000044.1:0-16000 GCA_045538305.1 Clostridia bacterium
TCCCTCCGAGCTTTCCGGCGGACAGCAGCAGCGCGTTGCAATCGCAAGAGCGCTTGTCAAAATGCCGCGCATACTTTTGATGGACGAGCCGCTCTCCAACCTCGACGCGAGGCTGCGCCTGCAGACGCGCGAGGAAATCCGCCGCATTCAGCGCGAAACAAAAATCACCACCATCTTCGTTACCCACGATCAAGAGGAAGCCATGAGCATCTCCGATCTGATCGTCGTAATGAAGGAAGGCGTGATTCAGCAGATCGGAGAACCGCAGGATGTATACGATCATCCCGAAAATATGTTTGTAGCCAAATTCCTCGGAACGCCGCCGATCAACATGTTCGAAGGTTCCATCAAAGGAGGCCGCCTGTATATTGGCAGCGACGCAATCCTGCCCGCAAACAGACCCGACGCCGCCAAGGTGTATGTCGGCATCCGGCCGGAAGGCTTTGTGCTGAATGACAACGGCCCTCTGTGCTGCAAGCTCAAGGGCGTTGAGGTAATGGGCAGAGACATTACCGTGGTTTCCGAAAACCCGAGTTCGGAGAGCACAGCCATCCGCTCCATTATCTCAGCGGAGAATCTGCCAAGCCTGAAAAATGAAACCGTGCGCTTTTCCGTAAAGCCTTACAAAGTACACGTATTTGATGCCGTCAGCGAAAAGACCCTGTCGCTTGACAACTGACAGATGAGGAGAAAGTCGTATGGACAATAAAAGTATGAAGGGCTGGCTGTACCTTTTGCCGGCGGTCCTGTTCCTCGGCCTGTTTCTGGTATATCCTCTGATTGACGTGTTTATTTACTCGTTTGAAGAAGGGTATAACTTTGTATCGCAAACATCGCGCGGTGTCGGCCTGTACAATTTCCGCTTTGTACTGCGCGACCAATACTTCCTTCAGGCGCTGAAAAATACGTTCATACTGGTTATGATCACGGTTCCGGTTTCCACATCGCTTGCGCTGATCATCTCCCTGGCGCTGAGCTCCATTGAAAAGATCCGTAACCTGTTTCAAACGATCTACTTCCTGCCCTATGTTACCAACACACTAGCCGTTGGTCTGGTGTTCATGATCCTGTTTAAGAAAACGCCGTATTCCGACGGCCTGATCAACCTGTTGATCAACGCGTTCGGCGGCGCATCCGTAGACTTCATCGACGGCCCGTACTGGGCGAAGATGCTGGTGCTTTGCATATATACGGTATGGATTGTCATGCCGTTTAAAATCCTGATTCTGACCAGCGCGCTGGCCTCCGTGAACCCGGACTTCTATAAAGCCGCCAAGGTGGACGGAACGAGCAATCTGAGAATATTCACCCGCATTACGCTGCCCATGATTTCGCCCACGGTGTTTTATCTGCTGATTACCGGCTTTATCGGCGCGTTCAAAAGCTATTCCGACTCCGTAGCCCTGTTCGGAACCGACCTGAACGCAGCCGGAATGAACACCATTGTAGGTTATGTTTACGACATGCTGTACGGCGACAGCGGCGGTTATCCGTCATATGCGTCTGCAGCGGCTGTAATACTGTTCTTTATCGTTCTGACGATTACGTGCATCAACCTTCTGATCCGCAAAAAGCACGTGCATTATGAGTGAGGGCTGAATGATGGATAAGAAAATCAATTATGAGCGCATTGAGCAGAATGCGCGGATGAAAAGCATCATCGGCAAAACGATCCTGTATCTGTTCCTTGCCGTGTGGGCTGCAATCGTTCTGTTCCCGTTTTACTGGATGGTGCTCACCTCGGTAAAAAGCTATTCCTCGTACAACTCGGAAATCATTCCAAAGTTTATTACCCTCGCGCCGACGCTGGAAAATTACCGGGAAGCCTTTACCGCGGTACCTCTTGCAAGGTATTTTATCAATACCCTGATCTTCACCGTATCGACCACCGGCCTTATGATGATCGTCACCATTTTTGCTGCGTTCGCATTCGCCAGGCTGTCGTTTTACGGAAAGAACATCGCGTTTTTGGCGTTTTTGTCATTGATGATGATTCCAAACGAGCTGGTTTTGATTACAAATTATGTAACGATCACAAACCTTGATCTGAGAAATACGTTTGCAGGCTTGATTCTGCCGTCGGTCACATCGGTATTCTACATCTACCTTCTGAAGGAAAACTTTCAGCAGGTGCCCGACGAACTCTATTATGCAGCAAAGGTAGACAACACCGGCGACTTCAAATACCTGTTTAAGGTGCTCGTGCCCATCTGCCGCCCGACGCTGGTAACAATTACCATCCTTAAGGTAATCGAATGCTGGAACTCCTACATGTGGCCGCGCCTCGTAGCCGATAAGGAGGAGTACTATCTGGTATCAAACGGCATTCAGATCATCCGCGAAAGCGGTTTTGGACGAGAGAACATACCGGCCATGATGGCGGCGGTCGTTGCAATTTCCGCGCCGCTGATCGTTCTGTTCCTCATTTTCCGAAAGAAGATCATGGTCGGCGTTGCGAGAGGAGGCATGAAGGGATGAAAAAGAATCTGAAACGTGCGCTTCTGATTGTTTTGGTACTTACGCTCTGCGCATCGCTTACCGGCTGCCATTCGTCCACCGACATGAGCAGCTTCCAGATTCCGGATACATTTGATACCTCGCGTGATTACGAAATCACCTTCTGGGCCAAGAATGACACCAACAAGACGCAGACCGCCATATATAAAGAGAGCATTGAAAAGTTCGAACAGTTGTATCCGAACATCAAGGTAAATCTGCGCCTGTACACGGACTACAGCCGCATATACAACGATGTAATCACAAACATTGCTACCAACACCACGCCAAACGTTTGCATCACCTATCCGGACCATATTGCAACCTACCTGACCAGCAACCACTGCGTAGTTCCGCTGGACAAGCTTTTTGTTCACGAAAAATACGGCCTCGGCGGAAGCGAACTGAAGTTTGATGCGCCCACGAAGGAGGAGATCATCCCTCAGTTCCTGGCAGAGGGCGTAATCGGCAGCCAGCATTATGCCGTTCCCTATATGCGGTCAACGGAAGCATGCTACATCAACAAAACCTATGTAGAGGCGTTAGGCTATACGCTTCCCAAAACCCTCACCTGGGATTTCGTATGGGAGGTATCCGAGGCCGCCATGGCCAAGGACGAAAACGGATATTTTCTGGTAAACGGCCAGAAGGTGATGATTCCGTTTATCTACAAATCCACCGACAACATGATGATTCAGATGCTTAAGCAGCTGGACGCACCCTATTCCACGCAGGCCGGCGAGATCCAGATTTTTAACGATCAGACGAAGGAAATACTGTATACGGTTTCCGAGCACGCAGCCACGCGCGCCTTCTCCACATTCAAGATTTCAAGCTACCCCGCAAACTTTTTAAACGCCGGTCAGTGCCTGTTTGCCATCGATTCCACCGCCGGTGCAACGTGGATGGGCCCTGACGCGCCCCTTCTGGACATTGCGGAGGATCAGCTGGTCCAATTTGAAATCGAGGTTATGCCCATCCCGCAGTTCAACCCCGATAATCCCAAAATGATCTCTCAGGGACCGTCGCTTTGCATTTTCAATAAGGCCGACCCTCAGGAAGTGCTCGCATCCTGGCTGTTTTCGGAGTTCATGCTCACAAACGAGGTGCAGATTGCCTATTCCTGCACGGAGGGCTATGTGCCTGTAACGAGCAAAGCGCAGAATTCCGAAGAATATCAGGAATACCTGACCAGACGCGGCGAGGATAACGATATGTATTATTCCGTCAAAATCGACGCCGCCCAGCTGATGATCGATAACGTTTCCAACACGTTTGTCACACCGGTATTCAACGGTTCGGCATCCCTCAGAAACGCAGCCGGACAGCTGATTGAAAATGTTACCAAGTCCGTACGCAGGCGTGAAACCATCGACGAGTCCTATATGACTGCGCTGTATGACGACGTAACCAAGCTCTATCGCCTTGATCAGATTGATCAGGACGGCGAAATACCGCTTGAATCCAAGGTACTTTTGTTCGGTATGGCTGCCGTTTGGATTGCAATGGGCGGCTATCTGCTGGCCGGACATCTAAAAAGTAAAAAATAGCATTCCCCAGATCAAACCATTGATTTATTCTCAATTTGTTGTATAATAGTCTTGGATTTTCAAACAGAATTAAGGAGGACTCCAACATGAAAAAGACCTTTGCCGCGTTCCTGGCTGTTATGCTTCTCATCTGCAGCTTCGCAATTGCTGAGGAAGCCGTCATGACGCACGCCGATTATGTTGCAGCCGAGCTTGATACCCCCGTAACCGTTGAAACCTATGTTCAGGCCAAGCAGGGCTGGTGGAACAACCAGATCACCGTTTATGCTCAGTCCGAAGACGGCGCATATTTCATCTACAACATGGCATGCACCGAAGAAGACGCTGCTAAACTCGTTCCCGGCGCAAAGATCAAGGTTTCCGGCTTCAAGGGCGAGTGGGCAGGCGAAGTTGAAATTATGGACGGTACCTTCGTACTGGTAGAAGGCGCAGAGCCCTTCTTTGCAACAGCATTCGACGTAACCGCACTGCTGGGCACCGAAGAGCTGGTTGCCCATCAGAACGAGTACGTAACCTTCAAGGGCATGACCGTAGCTCCTTCCGTTGACCCCAACGGCAACGAAGTTGCTTTCCTCTACAACTGGGACGGCTCCGGAGCAGAAGGCACCGACAGCGACCTGTACTTCAACGTATCCCTGAACGGCCAGGTATATAACTTTGTTGTTGAATACTATCTGACCGGCGCAGACTCCGATGTATACAAGGCAGTTCAGAACCTGAAGATCGGCGACGTAATCGATCTGGAAGGCTTCCTCTACTGGTACAACGGCGTTAACCCCCACATCACCAGCGTAGTTCCCGCCGTAGCGGAATAATTCTTTGACGCAACCAATTATGGCCGGCAATGCGAAAGCATCGCCGGCCATTTCCTTTTGTATCCGTTACTTGCCGCTATTTTTCAAAACCGCATCAAATACGCGGCAGCATTCGAGCGTATCCGCCCACGGGATTATATCCGACTCCCGGCGTCCGTCGCGTATGCATTGCGCGGCTGCCTGAATCTCATATACAAAGCCGTTTCCTTCCGGAAATTCTTTTATGAACCGTTCCGTAAGCTCCCGATTTCCATCATACAGCCTGCTTTCATTTCCCACATGGAAGGTGGGAATTTCGATATAGCCATCGCTGCCGCTGATATAAATATACTGAGGTACATTTGCGGCAAAGCTGCACTGCAGAACCGCATCCACATCTTCAAAATCAATCAGCATGGATACCCGTTCGTCAACGCCTGTAACCGGATGCTTTCTGACAAGGCCGGATGCATTCATAATCCTTTGCCCCACCAGATAGCTCACCACTTCTATGGCGTATACGCCGATATCATACATCGCTCCGCCGCCAAGATCTGGGTTAATCAACCGGTGCTCCGGACCCATATAGCAATAAAAGCCGATAGACGCAGCGGCAGACTGAATCTTTCCGATTCTGCCGTCAAGAATCCACTGCTTCGCCTTCTGAATGTTCGGAAGGAAGCGCGTCCACATGGCTTCCATTACAAACAGCTTTCTTTCCCGGGCAAGGGCAAACATCTCTTCTGCGTCCTGAACGGTCAGAAACATGGCCTTTTCGCAGATTACATGCTTCCCGCTTTCAAGGCACATGCGAACGTTTTCCTTGTGGAAGTTTTGCGTAGTGGCAATGTATACGGCGTCAACGTCCGGCATCTTAAGAATCTCCTCATACGTTCCGTAATGCTCAATGTCAAACGCCTCGGCAAACGCCTTTGCGCGCTTCATGTCCTTACTCGACGCCGCAATAACCCGAACTCCTTCAACTTGCTTCGCCGCACCCGCAAATTTTCGGGCTATGTGTCCGGCGCCCATAATCGCAAAACGGATTTCCCGCATATCCTTTGCACCTCCAAAACTTCATTTCCAATATTATACCATTTCGCTTCGTTTCGGTAAAGACAGAATTTAACCTTTGCAAACGAGCGTTTGTTATAGATATTCACCTAAATTTAACATTTAGTCGGTACAATATATTATGTATATTTATTCGAATTATATGGCAGTATATCATGTCTCAGGAGGCGTACCATGGCAGCCATTGCAGTTTTGCACAAGCATATCCTTGAAGAAATCGTACTTCATAACGAAATGCTGGACAAGCCGAATACTCAGTTTCAGATCAAGCCCGAAATCCGCTTTCAGGTATTTCCGCAAAAGGACAACCAGCCGATTTCATCGGAATTAAGCATTGAAATCGGAAGCATGGACGATAATTCCCCGTTGTACATCAAGCTGCGCCTGAAGGGTCTGTTTCTGGCCGTAGCCAAGCCCGGAGAAGATGCGAGCATTGATCCCAAAGAATTTCACAAGCAGGCGTTTGTGCAGATTTTCAATAACGCCAGAACGCTGATTGCAGGAACAACGCTGATGGGCGGCATGAACCCAATCAACCTTCCGCCAATCAATCCTGAGAATCTGAACGTACAGAAAAACGGATAAGGAGGATATACCATGCAGAAAACCAAGCGCTTCACCAAAAAAGAGTGGAGCTGGATCATGTACGATTGGGCCAACTCCATCTACGCAACCAACATCATGGCAGCCATTTATCCCACAATCTTCGCCTCCACCTTTCCGGGCGGCGACATCCGCTGGGGCTATGCAACCTCTATCGCAACGTTCATTGTAGCCATTCTTGCCCCCTTCCTTGGCAGCATCGCCGACCACAAGGGCATGAAGAAAAAGCTGTTCACCGTTTTCGCCCTGATGGGCATTCTGTTTACGCCTCTGATGGCCGCAATCGGCAGCTGGAAGCTGTGTCTGATCGGCTATGTCATTTCGCACATCGGCTTTGCCGGATCCAACCTGTTCTACGACTCATTCCTCACCGACGTTACCACCGATGAACGCATGAACCGCGTATCCTCCTGGGGCTTTGCCATGGGCTATATCGGCGGTTCCACCATTCCCTTCCTGATTTCCATCGCCATCCTTCTCATTTTTGATTACAATCCCTTTGCGCAGGTATTCTCCGTTCTGATTGTCAGCGGCTGGTGGGCTGTGTTCTCCATACCGTTTATGAAGAACGTAAAGCAGGAGCATTACCTGGCAGACGCAGGCCGCATCACGATTCAGGGCATTTTTAAGAACGTTATCAAAACCTTCCGCGATATCTGTACGCGCAAGGGTCTGCTGATTTTCATTATCGCCTACTTCTTCTACATTGACGGCGTAAACACGGTTATCACCGTTTCCACCGCCTATGGATCCACGCTCGGCCTGGGCTCTACCGGCATGATCCTCGCGCTTCTGGTAACGCAGATTGTCGCCATGCCCTGCTCAATCCTGTTTGCAAAGCTGTCCGACAAGACAGGCGCGAGAAAAGCCCTGTCCGGCGCCGTCATTATGTACATCATCATCTGTCTGGTCGGCTTCTATATGGGCTTCTCCATGGAACCTTCCCAGAATGTATGCAAGGACATCGTTAAGAACACAATTGCCCCCTACACGGCAAACGTAACCGAAGAGGAACAGGAAAGCTTCGTAAACGACGCAATCGGCATCCTGAGAAGCGAAAACGCACAGGAAGAGATTTCCGGTCTGAACAAGCTTACAGGCGACGATGCAACCGAAGCAGAAATCCGTTCTCTGCTTCTTGCCGCCAAGGAAAACGATCCGGCCGCCTTTACCGAGTATAACAGCGCCATTTCCTTCTCCAGCATCCTGTTCTGGGGCATGGCAATTCTGGTCGGATGTGTGCAGGGCGGCATTCAGGCCGTATCCCGCTCTTATTTCGGCAAGCTCGTTCCCAAGGATCGCTCCAACGAGTTTTTCGGATTCTTCGATATTTTTGGCAAGTTTGCCGCTGTTATCGGCCCCGCTTTGTATGCCACGGTTGCCAAATATACCGGCCGTTCCAGCTTCGGCGTGCTGGGCATTATGCTTTTGTTCATCATTGGCATCATCGTACTGACGGCAGGCAGAAAGCATCTGGACAATCTGACCAAATAACCGCCACACGCATTTTCCCCCCCAATATACCAACCGGCACGAAACCTCCGTTCCGCGCCGGTTTCCATATTCAAAACCTTTCAAATAGAACCGTCAGGTCGATATACTCGCCGTTTTTGATATCGTTAAGGGTTTCCGCTTCCGAAAGTCCTTCCACGCGGTATACCTTGATCTGCATTTCATCGCCATACCGTTTTTGGGAAATCGCCTGAGAAAGCTCGTTTACACTCGTGATAATCACGCCGTCCGCTTCCACCACAATATCATCCACTTGAAGTCCGGCTCGTTCTGCTGGGCTTCCTTCTTCGATTTCGGCAATCATTGCGCCCATCGGAAGCAGTCCCGCATATACTGCCTGATTATTGGAGCGGTTTACTGTGGAAACCGTTACGCCCAGCCGCGGCGTATCGCCGGGCTCCTCCTGCGCTTCACCCTTACCGGACTCGGAAGCGTCGGTTTGTTTTCCGGTCAAGCCCTCCGTCAGTACTTTTTCAATCAGAGGCTTCGCGCTGTTGATGGGAACCGCCAGTCCGATTCCTTCAACTGTCGCGCCGGAGTACCGGCTGCCGGAATACTTCATCGTCGGTATGCCCATCAGCTGGCCCAATACGTTGAAAAGCCCGCCTCCGCTGTTTCCGGAATTGATGGCCGCATCCGTTTGGATCATTTGATTGGACACGCTGGTTTTCAGGCCGTATTTGTCGGTCGTGGTCGTACTTTCAATCTGCCTGTCAAGCGCGGAAATGATACCGACGGTAACCGTTCCCTTCAGCTCCTCCGCAAGCGGGTTGCCTATGGCAATCGCCCATTCCCCAACCTGCAGCTGATCGCTGTCGCCAAGGGGTACATAGGGGATATCAAGCCCGGACACGAACAATACGGCGATATCGATCTGATCGTCGTAACCCATCATTTCGGCATTAAGCTCCTCGTCGCTTCCAAGTACAGACACGCTAAGGCGGCTTGCATCCTCCACTACATGATAATTGGTAAGTATATATTGATCGTAAATCACAACGCCGGAGCCAGTAGCAGCCAACTGCTCCACCGTTTTCTGTTCGCCGCGCGCGCCGTAGCGGCGGTTGGTGGAATAGGAATAGTTCTGGTAATTGTTTACGCCCACAACGCTTTTCTGAACGCTGTTTACAACATTCGTAAACGGACTGTCAATCTTAGAAGTGTCGGTCGTCGTATTGAGCACACCGGAAAGATCGATATCCCTGTTACTTTCCGCCGTAGTAAACGGCATGGCGATCGCAATGATCAGCGCAATTGTAATCAACGCAATGGAAATGCCTCTGCCTGTTTTGTTTTTCATTTTGCTTCCTCCCGAATATATCGATTGTTTGCGTTTTCGCATTTTTATATTCGCCGAAAATTCCTTCAGCAATGAAGATTATATACGACAAAGCTTAAAATCCACCCACAAAAATTCTTAGCATTTCTTAAAATGAAAAAGTTTCCGGCGCTTCCGGAAACGGATAAGGCGAAAACCATTGAACGGAGGATTTCGTATGAAGCGGTTATACATGATCGGCGGTACAATGGGCGTTGGAAAAACCAGTGTAAGCCAAGTTCTGAAAAAGCAATTGTCAAACAGCGTATTTCTGGACGGAGACTGGTGCTGGGACGCCAGCCCCTTTCAGGTAACAGAAGAAACCAAGGGCATGGTCATCGACAATATATGCCATGTGCTGAACAATTTTCTTCATTGCTCCGCGTATGAAAACGTAATCTTCTGCTGGGTTATGCATGAGGAGGCTATCATCCGGTTAATCCTCGATCGTTTATCTACATCAGCCTGCGATGTAAAATGCATATCGCTGCTTTCAGATACGGACAGCCTCATAGCGCGGCTGGAAGGCGATATACAAAGGGGGATCCGTACGGCGGACGTAATCGAAAGAAGCCTGGCAAGGCTTCCCCTGTATCATGCGCTTCCCACCATAAAGATTGATACAAGCAGAAAAAGCGTTTCGGAAATCGCATCCGAAATTATGCTTCTTTGCTAAATTAAAATATTCCCAAAAAATCAACCATGCACGGCGCAAACAAGCCGTGCATGGTCTTCTTTTTTGCATGGATTATTCGGGCTTGGTTTCCAGCTTCAGATCAAAATCGCCCAAATGCTCTACTTTAAAGCCGTTCGCCTTATACTTTTCGTAATCGAATGCTTCCAGCTCGTCAATGGCAAGCTTATGGAACTCATAGAAATTGTGCCACCATTCGTAGCCTGTTCCCAGATCCGCGTTCAGATATGCATCTGCAATATCACAACCCATCTGCGGCGCAACATAGAAAGCGCCCATAGCCAGTACATTCACACCGTTGCCGGTAATCGCGCGAAGAGCCGCCGGTACGGACTCTACAACGCCCGCATGCACATGCGGACATTTGCTGGCGGCAATATGAATGCCCATGCCGGTTCCGCAGAACAAAAGCGCCCTGTCGAATTCACCCTCGGAAATCGCCGCGCCTACGCGAAGGCCTACGCGGTGAAACATCAAATCCGTGTTTTCCTGATCCTGATCCGGCGCGGTTACGCCAAGGTCCGTAATCTCCCAACCCTTTTTCTTCAGATGCGCGACTACCGCTTCCTTCAGCGGAAAACCCGCAAAGTCTGCGCCGACAACCAACTGCTTGTTTTTAACGCTCTTCATAAAATCCATACCTCCGTATTCTTATTGATCAAGCGGCACGCTGATTGCATGCGTTCCGCTTTCAAGAGTCCTGGCAATACCCATAAATTCCACATCGCATACGCTGCCAAACGGCACATCTACATACAGATGCGCTCCTGCGTACCTTTTTGTCCACCGCACATTTATGCGTCCCTTCGGAGTATCCAGCGACGCCTGTGCGCTTAACAGCCTTTTAGGCATGTGCGGTTTTACAGAAAAGCGCGAATACGCAGGTTCTGTCGGGCGAACGCCCGCAATGTGGGAATACAAATATGCGCCTACAGCGCCGAACATGGGATGATTATGCGAATTCATACCCGGATCCTTCTTAAGCTCAAACCGTTCCCAAACGGTGGTTGCCTCGTTCTGACGCATATATCCCCAGGAGGGATATTCGTCACTTGTAGCAAGATGATAAGCCTCGTCGCTGTAGCCGTATTCCGAAAGTACTTCCATCATATAGCGCGTGCAGAGATTTCCGGTGGTAAAGGCATAATCCGCGTTCACCAGATCGTTCCTGAGCTTCTTAGCTGCCTTTTCCCGATCCTCCGTAGGAATAATGCCAAGCCACAGGGAGAATGCCTGACAGGCCATGGAGCCGGTAGCCATAACGGCATTCCCGCCGTCGTACCACTTCAAAAGCATGGCCGCCTTGATTTTCTCCGCTGTGTCGGCGTAATACAGGCAGTCTTCTTCCTTTTCCAAAATGCGCGCCATTTTGCTTAAAAGCATGCAGTTGAAATAGGAATACCCCGTAGACATGAACACACCGGGAGTAACAATGGATTTGGCGCTGACGCCCTCCTGATCGCACGCATATTCAGGCCCGGCCCAGTCGCCGTAGTAGCTGTAATTGACAATATAATCATCGCTATGGGAAAGCAGGCACTTTTCCCACATTACGAAGCCGTCATAGCCCTCCCGCATGGTTTCCACATCTCCGTAATGCAGATATGCCTGCCATGCCGCAACGAGGTAGCTGGAGCACACCGGATCCGCCGGATATGCGCCGTACACATAGGGCGCCGTACAGGCGATAGCGCCGTCCGGCCTCTGCAGACTCTTCAGATCGCGCACGATTTTCCGGAACATGGATACACATTCAAAGTTATAGGGCGTTTCCTCAAACCTTACGGTGGCGTCGTTCATCCAGCCCATGCGTTCATCCCTCTGCGGACAATCGGTCAGTATGGAGTGCATATTGTCGCGCTCGGTCATCACCACCATCTGCTGAAGCGCGTTCAGCTGGGCGCTGCCGCTGACAAAGAAGCTCGGACTTTCCATATCCGTATGAAGAAGCACCGCCTCGATATCTGATATATCCGGATCATATCCCTCTACGCACGCATAGCGAAAACCGTGGTATGTGAAATCCGGCTGCCATACGGAAAGATCCCTTTCATCACCGGACGCCGTATAGGTATCGGTCGCCTTTGCTCCGCGAAGGCATGCCGTATACAGCCTTCCGTCCTCATCAAGCTCCTCGGCATGGGTAATGCGTATGCGCTGTCCGCGCGAAAGGTTTTTAAGCCTCATCCGGCATACGCCTGCTATATTTTGACCGAAATCAATAATGTAAACGCCTTTGGCAGGTTCGGAAATGGTTTTTGCCGGATATAAGCCCATTTCCTTAATGGGAGGAATGCACATCAGGCGCATACAGCCCGTCGTTTCCGGCGCAAGGGCAACGGGCGCAAAGCCCTTGGTACACCCCGGAAGATTCCAACCGGTTCGCGTTTCATTGGCGTCGTAATCCTCGCCGTCAAACAGGTGACATCTGACGGATGCGCCCGATCCAACGCTCCAGCTTTCGTCAGAAGCAAGCTCCGCTGTATCTCCGTCCTCATATTCAATTTTCATCATCAGCCTCAGCTGTCGTTTTCCAAAAAACGCATAATCCTGCGGGTTTTTAAGGTAGGGGCCGTAATTATCCCTCCAGCCGCCGCCGACCATTACGCCAATGCAGTTTTCTCCGCTCGTCAGCAGCTTCCCGACGTCCGGCCATACAACATACTGGCACTGCGTGGAGTAATCGGTGTTCGCAGGATCAAGATATACGTCGTCCACGCGTATGCCGTTCAAATATACCTTATGATAGCCTATGCCGCACGCATACAAAACCGCGCGCCTGACAGGCTTGGGCACGGAAAAATCGCGCCTGAAATACAGCGTTCGCTGCCCCATAGCGTCGTCTGCCGAGATCCACTTGGCCGTCCATTCCACATCGCCCAGCATAAACCAGTCACAGGCCCATGCGCTTTCCTCAAACCTGTCGTCCCGGATTTTTACCGCAAAATCAATCTTTACGCCCTTTGGGCATATGCCCGCCGGAATATGGCATTCCTGGCTGTCGGTTTCTATCCAGCCGGAATTGTAAACCTCTTTTTCATCTGCGCTCAGGCGCACAACATACGCGCGCTGCCTGTTTCCCTTCGCGCCGGTTGCGCCCCACGATATGACAAGCCCTCCGTTTTCTTCCACAACATGCTCACGCGCAAGCGCCTTCATACGCGTTCTGTTAACGGTCAATGAAATGGGTATAAACATCTGATTTCCTCCCATAACGATTGAATTATCCAAAAACATACTGCAAAAGCCGCCACAGGAATAAACGCCTGCAGCGGCTTTATAAATTACAGGTATACAAGCCGGCCTTCTTCAAAGCCTTCGATTCCAAGACCCGGCTTATCGGAAACGGTGATCAGTTTTTCATTGAACACAGCGCCGCCGTAAATAGGATCCTCCCTCAAAAGCACGGGTCCGTCCAGATCTACGCGGGTAATCTGCTTTTTGGCGCAGGCAAGGTGTACAGCTGCGTTTACGCTGATTTTCGCCTCCAGCATACAGCCGATCATGCACTCTACGCCATAGATTTCGCACGCAGAAACAATTCTGAGCGCGTTATGAATGCCGCCGCATTTCATAAGCTTGATGTTGATAAGATCGGCGGCGTTGGTTCTGAGAATCTCAAGCGCATCGGCGGGCGAAAACACGCTTTCATCCGCCATTACGGGCACGGGAGAGTTCTGGGTAACAAACCGAAGGCCGTCAATATCGTGCGCTTTTACCGGCTGCTCGACAAGCTCAATGTCAAGCCCTGCCGCCTGCATTTTCTCAAGCGTGCGCACTGCCTCTCTGGGCGTCCAGCCCTGATTGGCATCAATTCGGATTTTCGCATCCTTTCCGGCAGCGCTTCTTACGGCCTTCAGCCTCTCAAGGTCAACCTCTGCATCCTTTCCCACCTTGATTTTCAGGCAATCGTAGCCCCTCGAAATTGCGTTCAGGGTATCGCGCGCCATTTCCTCAGGCGGGTTTACCGAAATGGTAATGTCCGTTTCAATTTGCTTTCGCGCTCCGCCCATCAGCTTATACACAGGAAGCGCATACCTTTGGCCGTACAGATCAAACAGCGCCATATCCATTGCCGCCTTCGCGCTGGTGTTATGTACGCAGCTGGCGTCGAGCTCCATGAACCGATCCTCCAGAAGCTCCACATCCTTACCGAGCATGACGGGAATGATATGGTCGGTCAAAGCGCCGATAATTCCCTGTTTGGTATCTCCGGTAATTACGCCCGTAGGCGGCGCTTCGCCGTAACCCACGCGCCCATCGTCCGTATGAACCTCTACAATAATGTCAGAAACATTCTCAACCGTGCGCAGCGCCGTTTTGAACGGAACACGCAGCGGCGCAGTTATAGTGGCAAGACGTATTTCGGTAATTTTCATAATATCCCTCCAGAATTACAGAAGCTCGACATCGTAGAATAATTATACCACTTATCAACCGTGATTACAATTACAAATCATTGGTTTACGCCTGAAATACCTTTCCAGCTTCCGAAGCGCAATTTTCACGTTTGGCGGATTTGACCTTCCTGAAGATAGACTTTTTGCCCGCTTTCTTGGTAAAATCAGCCAGACTCTGTCATTAAACTCCATGCTGATGCAATTGGGCGCAGATTATCAGAATCATGCTTCGTCAAGCGTAATCGCCGGTTTATCCAAAAAACCCCGGCATCCCTGTTTACAATACCTACCGGATTATGTTATAATGTATGCATCAGAAGGCGCTGCCTGATGACAATTGCAAAAGGAGGATTCCCCCATGAAGAAGCTTACGGCTCTTGTTCTGGCGATGATTATGGTGCTCGGTCTGTGCACCTTCGCCTCCGCTGAAGACTACTCCGACTACACCATCCGCATTTATTCCAACTCCAACTCCACCGAGCGTGCCAACTGGCTCGTAAACGAAGCCAAGAAAGCCGGCTTCACCATTTCCATGGATGACAACGCGGTTATCTCCGGTGATACCGCTGCTATTCAGGCCGCCAACGAAAATAAAGACGGCGACATCATTTTCGGTCTGAACGAAGTTCGCTGGTCTCAGCTGGTAAACGGCACCTATGAGAACCTCAAGATCATGGACTGGACTCCCTCCTGGGCTGAGCAGGTTGGCCAGTACAAGTATGACGGCAAGGCCTATGGTCTGGTTATCCAGAACATCCTGATGCTCTACCGCAACGACGAGCTGGGCACCAAGGGCGAGAAGATTTCCTTCGAGCACTGGGCCGACATCGTAAACTGCGGCTATACCTGGTACCGTCAGGGCAAGGTAGGCGGCACCACCAACGGCAACATCAATAACTCCATGCTCTACGCTTTCACCGATCCCACCAGCCCCGCTGGCGGCATCAGCGTTGAAGGCTGGAAGACACTGTGGCAGTATTGCCAGAACGGCGTGTACACCGGCGACAGCTACGGCTTCGATCCCCTGAACCGCGGCGACGTGCAGGTTTCCACCTTCTACTCCTCCTCCCTGTACGGCAAGGTAGATGACGCCGCTTCCGGTAGCGAGCATCCCCTGCTTGGCGCACTGGAGCCCGAAAACTGGGCCCTGGTTGAGATCGCCGACGGTACCTACTATATCGCTGAGTACCTGGGCGTGCTGGACCGCGCAGGCCGCACCGAGAAAGAAACCGCTGCCGTTAAGGCCTTTGCCGAGTGGTTCGGCTCTGCCGACGTGCAGGCTGCATGGGCTGACGAGTTCGACTCCTTCCCCTGCAACCAGGGCGCTGTAAACGCCATCTATGGCGAAGACATCCCCGAGATCTACACCATCAAGAACTTCGCCCTGAACAAGGTGGAAGGCACCGACATGACCTACGCCGAATATGTGGGCGCTCACTCCTCCGAGTGGACCAACATCATGACCAACCTGGGCTTCTACTGGAAGGACAACACCGCCGCTCCTGCGGAGCCCGATTGGGACAACGTGGACTGGGCGAAGTCGGAGGCCAAGCGGTCTT
>JAZSRC010000079.1:0-89316 GCA_045538305.1 Clostridia bacterium
ATCTTGCTTGGGCAACCACCGAAACCAATGAAGTTGGTCTTCATGAGTTTGCTGCATGGTGTAAAAAGGCCAATACCGAACTGATGTACGCTATCAATCTTGGAAGCCGTGGAATTGATGACGCAAGAAACATTGTTGAATATGCAAACCATCCCGGCGGCACTTATTATTCCGATCTTCGTAAAAAGAACGGCGCGAAGGATCCGCTGAATATCAAGCTGTGGTGTCTTGGCAACGAAATGGACGGGCCCTGGCAAATGGGCAGCAAAACCGCCTATGAATATGGCCGCATTGCCTGCGAAGCCGCGAAAATGATGAAATGGGTGGATCCCTCCATTGAATTGGTTGCCTGCGGTTCCTCCGGCCTGAATATGCCCACATTCGGCGATTGGGAGCTTACTATGCTCAACGAGTGCTATAACGATGTGGACTACGTATCTTTGCACAGATACTACGGAAATCCCACTGCAGATACGCCCGGCTTCCTTGCCCGTTCTATGGATATGGACGATTTTATCCATACCGTAGTCGCAATTTGCGATAGTGTTAAGGGCAAAAAGCATTCCAAAAAACAGATTCATCTTTCTTTTGACGAATGGAATGTGTGGTACCACTCCCATGAGCAGGATGAAGAGATCAAGAAGTTGGATAAATGGGGCCGTGCGCTCCCGCTTCTTGAGGACATTTATAACTTTGAGGATGCGCTCCTCGTGGGCCTTATGCTGATCACTCTGATTCGCAACGCAGACCGCGTGAAGATTGCCTGCCTTGCGCAGCTGGTTAACGTAATTGCGCCCATCATGACCCGAAACGGCGGCGGCGCATGGGCGCAGACCATTTTCTATCCGTTTATGCATGCCTCTGCGCTGGGGCGCGGAACGTCTCTTCGCGCAATCATCGATTCTCCGAAGTACGCATGTAAGGATTATGACGATGTGCCCTTTGTCGATGCGGCGGCAACCCTGAACGATGAAGGCGATGTAACCGTTTTCTGCGTGAATCGCGATATGCAGGAAGACATCGAGTTCGAAATTGACCTGCGCTCCTTTGGTAATCTGAAAGCAGGCGAGCACATCGTGCTTACCCATGAGGATGTAAAAGCCGTAAACACCGAAGACAATCCCAACAATGTCGCGCCCCAAAAAGGCGAGGGCTGTAAGCTAGAAGGAGGAAAAGCATCCGTTGTGCTTAAGAAGCTCAGCTGGAACGTGTTCACCTTTAAGAAAGCATGATAATCATACGCTGTTTTCCAAACGGAAATACAAATGCGCCGTGCAGGCCTTAATAGGCGCTGCGCGGCGTTTTTTCAGGTATATTATTGCTGTATTTTTCATCTGCCTTTGATCGGACGAACGACGACGCTCCGATTTACTGAATAAATAATGAATGGTACACAGTCAATTCATTAATTAACTC
This sequence comes from Clostridia bacterium, assembly GCA_045538305.1. Classification (GTDB taxonomy): domain Bacteria; phylum Bacillota; class Clostridia; order Christensenellales; family Aristaeellaceae; genus SFHK01. The sequence goes on from JAZSRC010000079.1 coordinate 1,417, forward strand.
AAATAGAAACGTTCCCTGCGCATGGGATGATTGACAAATGGGCTATGAATTGATAAAATATTGTGTCGGCGAAGTGCTTATGTATGGATTCATGGCATGCGCCGGATATTCTGGATCATATTGACAGATTCCGGGAGGTATTTACTATGGCAGGCACAATTTCAAGAGGAATCAAAGCCCCCATCATCCGTGAAGGAGACGATATCGTAAAAATCGTTGCGGACTGTGTTCTTTCTCAGGCGGAACAGGAAGGCTTCGAGCTTCACGAGAAGGATGTTATCTCCGTTACGGAAGCGGTCGTTGCCCGTGCAGACGGCAACTATGCTTCTACCGATGATATCGCGGCGGATGTAAAAGCAAAATTTGGCGGAGATACCGTTGGCGTGGTATTCCCGATTCTCAGCCGCAATCGATTTGCGGTATGCCTTCGAGGCATTGCCAGAGGGGCGAAGAAGATTGTGCTGATGCTGAGTTATCCTTCCGATGAGGTAGGAAATCATCTTTTTGACGAAGATCTGCTGGATGAAAGCGGCGTAAATCCCTATACCGACGTACTCAGCCTGGAAGAATACAGAAAAGCATTCGGTTATGCGAAGCACCCCTTTACCGGCGTGGACTATGTGGATTACTATAAGTCCCTGATCGAGGAAGAGGGCGCACAGGCGGAAGTGATTTTCGCCAACCATGCCGAAGCAATTGTTCCCTATACGAAAAATGTGCTGCTTTGCGACATTCATTCCCGCGAACGCTCCAAGCGCCGCGTGCTGAAAAACGGCGGTGAAACGGTTCTGACTCTCACCGACATCCTGAATGCCCCCGTAAACGGAAGCGGATACAATGCGGCTTATGGCCTGCTCGGTTCCAATAAGGCAACGGAAAGCACGGTAAAACTTTTCCCGAAGAATGCGCAGGAGATTGCCGAGAAGATTCAGAAGGAGATTCTCGAAAGAACCGGCGTGAAAATTGAAGCGATGGTATATGGCGACGGCGCGTTCAAGGATCCGGTCGGAAAGATCTGGGAACTTGCAGACCCGGTTGTCGGCGCAGGCTATACAGACGGACTGATCGGCCTTCCGAACGAACTGAAGCTGAAGTACCTTGCGGATAACGACTTCGCCGACCTTACCGGTGAGCAGCTCGCCGAAGCAATCCGGGAGCGCATCAAGGAAAAGGAATTGGATCTGAAGGGTCAGATGGTCTCGGAAGGCACTACGCCCAGAAGACTGACCGACCTGATCGGCTCCCTTTCCGATCTTACCAGCGGTAGCGGCGACAAAGGAACGCCCATTGTTCTGATTCAAAACTATTTCAACAATTATGCAAACTGATCGATTTGATAACGGTAAAGCGCCCGGATATACAAACCCGGGCGCTTTCACACTTTTGGCTGCGGAGCATAGTATAGAGCGGAGGTAAAAGAGAAAGGAGTGAGAGTATGAATTATCAGAACAACAGCTGTTCCATCTGGCGCTCATGTTTGTGCGTTAAAAGCGCTGTATGCTTTCTGTCGATTCTGGTAGCTGTCGCCGTTGGTTTGATACTGGGCGCGGTGTATTCCGCAGTCATTCTTCCCGAGATTGCCACGGTAATTGCATTTGCAGTCACAATCGTTGCAGTAATCATTGCGCTTCTGATTTACCGCTGCAGAAGGAGCTGATTTCTCCCTCGGCGTGCCTGTGCATGCCGGGTTACATAACCAATGCAGCCTTCGCAGGAGCGCTTTTTTTTTATATGTTCATTTCTTTTCGTACCAATAATAGTTGTAGCCTTCCTCGGTCTGAACGGTAACGGGGGAGAGGGCGAAGTGTATAACGGCGTTGGGGTTTAAAGTAATTGCGAAGGAACCGTCCACACGCCTACTGCTTACGCATGGCTGAGCAGCCATTTTCAGAAGCTCAGTTTCTTCGCGCGTAAGGGACTGTTTTTCGCCCATGTCGTGCCATATTTTCAGGGGATTAGCGCATTCCTCATCTACCGTCTTTGTAATCAGCGCATATTCGCCCTTCAGGGGGAAGCTCAAGCGAAGCTCCAGAGTATTTTCGTGATCACTCTGAATATTCCATATTACGCCTTCATACGAACCGTTTTCGCGGCGCATGATGACGCAGTTGTCGTCCCTGAATACGCATTCGCCTTTCAAGTTATTAAAAAATGCGAATGTCCACATGGTCGGCTTGGGAATCAGGCCGTTTGCTATCATACCAAATCCGCCATGGAACGGGCGGGCGGGTACGCCCATTTCTTCAAACACATCGCCGAACGTCCAGTAGGAGTAACTGCGGGCGACATCGCCAAGGCAGGAAAGGAGGCCTGCGATGTTTGCGGCGTTATAGTTGGTATCATGTATGGGACAAAAGGGGTTATAGGAGGTATTAAACTCCGTAATGTGCATCTCCATCCCTTTGAATTCCGGAAAGCTATCGATGATTTCGCGGGTTTCCTTCATTTCGTTATAGGTGTACGCCACGTCGCACATGGTGTGGTACAGGTAGCGGCCATGTCGTTCGGGCGTCTGCCCCATATAGGCATGCCGGGTAACAAAATCCAGCGGAAGCTTTTCATCGCGGCAGAAGGTAAGAAAGTCGCGCACCCATTCCTGCGAGCCGGAACCGCCGCAAATGGCGGGTCCGCCGACACGGATTTCTGCGAGCACCTCTTTAACAGCCTTAGATGTGATTTTGTAAAGGTGCATATATTTGGGCTTGTCTGCATTTTGCCAAAAAACCGGAAGATTCGGCTCATTCCATACCTCTACCGGCCAGTTTTTTACCTCGTCCTTTCCGTAGCGCTCTATAAGGTGCGTAAGAGTTGCCTTGACCAGACGTACCCATTTTTCGTCTTCAGACGGCGGCGTAACATTTCCTTTCCAGTAAAACACCGTTTGCGTGCCGCTTGCCATTTTTGAAGGCATGAAGCCCAGCTCCAGAAACGGACGAAGCCCCAGGGCGAGATAATCGTCCATTACCCGATCGAGATAGGTAAAGCAGTAGCTTTCGTGCAGTACGCCGTCAGGATCCGTATAGGCCTGGTAGATGCCCATGTCATCTGAAAACAGGCCGTGACCGCGGATATATGAAAAATGGGCCAGCGACTGAGCCATAGCCAGCTGCTTTTGATACTCATTTTGAAGCGCAAGGCCCATGCGCCCGGTACCTACGCAGAAAGAAGCGTTATTGTGAAAGGCCGCCGCTGATTCGGGCGTTATGTTTATATGCTTCTGCACAAAAATCATCTCCTCATATGGATTATACATGCGTATGGAATCAGTTTGCTTTTGCCGATGTCCAGATTATTCGACGAAAACCGGCTGTATCCTGCCGGTATATGTCAATAATACAAAAATATGTATAAAAATATTAATTACTAAAACGTTTTCTGATAATTATTGACATCACGGGTAAATTGTATTAGAATATTAATATATGTTCATTAGCGTGTGTTAGTATAACCAGCGCTTGCTGTAATCCTGTCGTGTAACGTAAAATGGCATTCAGTCGGAGGGCGGTTTGTTATGAAAAAGTTTCGTAATCTGTTGATCGCACTTGTTTGTATTGTTGCGGTAATCCTTTCCATCGTTCTTCTGAAAGGGGAAAAAGAGGACTTTCATGAAAAATACGAAGGCGTGGATCTGTCGCAAGACGTAACCGGTATCGGCAGAGACGACACCTATGACGGCTATTTGCGTAAACATGCGTCCGTCCAGGATGGATTCGGAGAGATCCATGTGGATATCTCCAATTTTTCGGGTGATGCGCAGGCAGACACCGATGAAAACGGAAGGCCTGTAGTATACACATCCGACGGTTCTGAAGTGACGTGGACGGTGAACGTTGAGGAAGAGGGCATGTATAATATCATGCTTGATTACCTTACTGTAAAATCCCGCGGCGTAGATATTGAAAGAGAACTGTATATAAACGGCGAACTGCCTTTTGCAGGCGCCGGTTCGCTTTGCTTTAACCGCCTGTGGACGGACGATGGTCTGCCCCGCAAGGATAATCAGGGCAATGACGTACGTCCCTCTCAGATCGAGGTGTACCAATGGCAGTCCTCTTACTGCAAGGACGACATGGGTTACAACATCGAGCCCTATAAGTTTTACTTTAAAAAGGGCGAAAACACCATCACGCTGTTTGCTGTAAACGAACCTGTGATCATTGGCGGCATCACGCTTATGCCTATCGGAAATGGAAGCACCTACCGGGAATACCTTGAAGCTATGCCCAAGGTTGAAATGACCGAAGAAGGCAGGAATTTCCAGGTAACGATCCAAGGTGAAAACGCCTCGCTTCGCTCCGCTCCGTCTCTGTACGCCAGGTACGACCGTTCTTCTTCCGACACAGAGCCCTACAGCGTAAAGAACACGGTTTTGAACTATATTGGCGGCGATCCGTGGCGCACGGCCGGTCAGTGGATTGAATGGTCGTTTGAGGTTCCGGAGGACGGATACTATACGGTTTCCGTAAAAGCACGCCAGGCCTATCAGCGCGGCGCTATTTCCGCCAGAACGCTCTATATTGACGGAAAGATTCCCTTTGAGGAAGCTTCCACCATTTCCTTTGATTATAATACCGCATGGGAAGTATATACGCTTTCCGATGCAGATGGCAATCCTTATACCTTCTATCTGGAAAAGGGCGCGCACAATGTACGCCTGGAGGCGACCCTTGGCGAAATGGGTCCCATTCTCGAGCAGATTGAAGACAGTATTTATCGCTTAAATCTGATTTACAGACAGATTCTGGTGCTCACGGGCGTAAATCCCGACCATTTCCGCGATTACAGCCTTGCCAAAACCTATCCTCACGTTATAGAGGCAATGGATCTGGAAAGTAAGCGCCTGTACAAGCTGGTGGATGACGCAGTTGCCATCACCGGACAGAAAAGCGACCGTGTAGCTGTGGCGCAGACGCTGGCAGCGCAGCTGGAGCGCTTTGTCAGAAATAACGATCGCATCACACAGCAGTTTACCAACTTCAAGGATAATATTACATCTCTCGGTACTGCAATGCAGAATATGTCCGAAACGAAGCTGGACATCGACCTTCTTGTAATCAGCGGCGCGGACGCCGAAATCCCGAAGGCAAATGACGGGTTTTTCCGCAAGGCGATTCACGAAATCCGCTCCTGTATTACCTCCTACTTTGTTGACTATAACTCCTTGGGCGATAAGTTTGAAGAGGGCGAGAGCGAAGATCTGATCGAGGTGTGGATTGTTACCGGCCGCGACCAGAGCACCGTTCTTAAGACGATGATCGACGATACCTTCACCCCGATGACCAAAGAGAATGGACGGGAGATTAAGGTAAACGTAAAGCTGGTTATTGCAGATACGCTGCTTACCGCGGTAGTTGCCGGAAACGGCCCGGATGTCGTATTGTCTCTCGGCTCCTGGTTCCCGGTAAACTATGCTATGCGTAATGCCGTTGAAGATCTTACCCAGTTTGAGGATTTTGAAGAAGTTGTAAAGCCCTTCTACGAAAGTGCGCTGCTTCCGGCGGAATATAACGGCGGCATTTACGCGCTGCCCGAAACGCAGGAATTCTCTGTGCTGTTCTACAGAACCGACGTTCTTGAGGAATTGGGCGTACAGCCCCCAGGAACCTGGAGCGATCTGATTGCACTGCTTCCCACCATTCAGGGAAATAACATGTCCGTAGGTATTTCTTATCCCGATATTGCTACCGTCGACCTTTCCGTTCTGAACTCCATGATTTATCAGAACGGCGGAAGCATTTATGATGAAGAGGGCAAGCGCACGCTGATTGACGAAGAAAGCGGCGTTGCAGCCTTTAAGCTGTATACCTCGCTTTACAACGATTATGGACTGCCCACCGTATTCGACTTTGTCAGCCGCTTCCGTTCCGGTGAAATGCCCATCGGTATTGCAAACTACAGCGTATACAACACGCTTGTCGTTTCTGCGCCTGAAATCAGAAATCTTTGGGATTTCACGCTCTTCCCCGGTACTGTACGTACTGATGAAAGCGGAAAACAGTATATTGACCGCTCCGTTCATGCGCAGGGCCTCAGCTGCATGATGATTGCTACCGATGATCAGCGCGTGAAGGAGAATGCATGGGAGTTTATGAAGTGGTGGGTAAGCGCCGACGCTCAGGTGCGCTTCGGCCGCGAGATTGAAAGCATTCTCGGTTCCTCGGCTCGTTATACTACAGCCAACCGCGATGCGCTGGATCAGCTCGCATGGGGTAGCGACCAGCTCAAGGTACTCAAGGAGCAAATGCAGTGGACGGTAGGCTTTAGGGAGATTGCCGGCGGATATTCTACCACTCGTCATATGACCAACGCCATCCGCCGCGTTATCAACACCAAAGAGGACGCGCGCGAAACGCTTCTGACCTATGCCAGAACGATCAATGACGAAATCCGGATCAAACGCAAAGAATTTGGATTACCGCTTGAATAAAGAGAAGGGAGATGAGGTAAGTTGACATCGTTTTTCAAAGCGTTTCTGAGAATGAAGTGCGAACGAGCCAAATACAACTTTGCCAAGGCTAAGCGCATGAAGGTTTGCTACCTGTTTCTGATGCCTTATGCGATTCTGTTCACAACCTTTTTCATCCTTCCGATCTGTACTTCCATCTATTACAGCTTCACGCAGTATAATATTTTGGAAAAGCCTCAGTTTGTTGCCTTTCAGAATTATGTGAACCTGTTTTTGCAGGATGAGGTGTTTTTGACCGCCATTAAGAACACGCTGGTAATTGCGGTTATCACCGGTCCTGTCGGCTACATACTGTCATTCCTGTTTGCGTGGTTCATTAACGAGCTTCCCAAGTGGATCCGCGCGGTTGCGGTTGTAGTGTTTTACGCGCCGTCCATTGCCGGAAACGTATTTTTCATCTTCTCGATTATTTTCAGAGGCGATGTATATGGTTATCTGAACTCTTTCCTGGTAGAGTTTGGCCTTGTAGACCGTCCGATCCTCTGGCTGACAGATCCGAATTACATGCTGACGGTTATCATCATTGTCATCCTGTGGATGAGCATGGGCACGGGCTTCCTGTCATTTGTTGCAGGTCTTCAGGGCGTTGACAGAAGCATGTACGAAGCCGGTTATGTGGATGGCGTCAGAAATCGCTGGCAGGAGCTTTGGTATATCACTTTGCCCAGCATGAAGCCGATGCTTCTTTTCGGCGCCGTAATGTCCATTACGCAGGCGTTCAATGTATGTGACGTTCCACGAGCCCTTGCCGGATACCCCAGTACCGATTATGCGGCGCGAACAATCGTAACGCACCTGTTCGACTACGGCTTTTCCCGATTTGAAATGGGATATGCATCTGCCATTGCGACGGTGCTGTTCCTGGTTATGATTCTTTGCAATAAGGCGATCCAGTCTATGCTGAGAAAGGTGGGAACTTGAGCATGATGAATCAGATGAATGTGCAAAAGCCTGCCAAAAAAACCAGAGGCGATATTCTGCATGAACAGCTTGTAAGGCTTGGCGAAATTAAGCCTGAGAAGGAACCTTTGAACAAGACGAGCTTTCTGATTATTTCGCTGATCGTTCTTGCGCTGTTGATTACTGGCGCGGTGGTTGCCAACTACAGGCTTAATTTGATTGAAGATTATGAAGCTTTAGTGGAAGAGATGGAGCTCCGCGCATCGCAGGTTGAGACTCTGACCGGTGAAGAAGTAGAAGCAGAAGTAGGGGCAGAAGTAGAGGCAGAAGTAGAGGCAGAGGAAATTGTCGCGCCCAAGGATGCAGCCTACGGTGGATACTATAAGCTTGGCATGTATGTGGCAATTGTTGTCGCCATAATATATGCTTTTGTGGCCATAATTATACTGCTTGCTCCCAAACGCAGAAAGCCCAACCGCAGCATTTGGGGCGATATCGGCATATATATCATGCTGTTTCTTGTAGCGATTGCCATGGTATTTCCGCTGGTATTCTCTATCGGCGCATCTCTGAAACCGCTGGACGAGCTGTTCAGGTTCCCGCCCACGGTATTTGCAAGACAGCCTACCTTTGATAACTTCTCGGATTTGTTTGTTACCATGTCCCAGAGCTTTGTTCCGTTTTCAAGATATCTTGTGAATACGGTTCTGATTACTCTGATCGGAACAGGAGGACATGTAATGATCGCCTCCATGGCGGCGTTTGTTCTGGCGAAGTATGATTTTCCCGGCGGAAAGCTGTTCTTCTCCATTGTTGTAACGGCGCTTATGTTCTCCGGTTATGTAACCGGTATTCCGAACTACGTAATTATGAGCAAGCTCAATATGATCGACACCTATTGGGCGATCATACTGCCGGCGTTTGCGGCTCCGATTGGACTGTTCCTGATGAAGCAGTTCATGGAAGGTCTTCCGACGTCGCTGATTGAGGCCGCGCATCTGGATGGCGCAGGCGAGTTCCGAGTGTTCTGGAACATCATCATGCCCAATGTTAAGCCTGCATGGCTGACCATTATCATCTTCTCTGTACAGAGTCTTTGGAACACCAATGCTTCTACGGTAATCTATTCCGAAGCGAAGAAGACGCTTGTCTATGCGCTTCAGCAGATTCAGGCGGGCGGTATTGCCCGTACCGGTCAGGCAGCGGCGGTTACGGTAATTGTTATGCTTGTGCCCATTTCGATCTTCATCCTGTCGCAGAGCCGGATCCTTGAAACAATGGCAAGCTCCGGTCTTAAGGACTGACGACAGACGGACGCGTTTGAATTTCGACAGGGGGGATTAATCGGTGAAAGCTTTAACTCGGGTACTGGCGTTATTGACGGCAGTTGTGATTTTGATTCCGATGACATATGCGCATGCGATAGAGGATGGGTATTCCGGAACATATACCTATAATTACGATTATTGGGATGATGAAATCGAAATGCCCGATGCATACCGCGTGGATCAGGTCATTTATTCGTCAACCCTCGGTCTGGAAGTGCCGATGAACAAACCGCAGAGCCTGTATGTGCGCGACAACAGGTTGTATGTGTGTGATACCGGCAACAACCGGATTCTCGAAATTGAATATGACGGCGTGAACTTCACGCTGCTTCGCATTATCGACTCCGTTAAGGGATGCGATGTTACATCCTTTAATTCGCCAAACGATGTATTTGTGGATGATCAGGGCAACTTCTACATCTGCGATACCAACAATCAACGCGTAGTAAAGACGGATAAGGACATGAATTATATCATGAGCTTTACCAAGCCTACGGACAGTACGTTTGACCAGAGCATGGATTTTCTTCCGAAAAAGCTGGTTGTAGACGTATCCGGCCGCGTATATGCGCTTGCGACAAATATCAATAAGGGTCTTGTGAAGTATGAGGCAGACGGTGTCTTCTCCGGATTTATCGGCGCAAACCCCGTAACCTATACGATCTTTGAATATGTATGGAAGACCTTCTTTACTACGAAGGCGCAGCGTGAGCGACAGACGCTTTTCGTACCGACGGAGTATTCCAATATTGCCATCGATTCCGAAGACTTTATCTATGCGACCAATGCGGTGTTCAGCGAGTACGATCTGGTATGGGATAATGCCAAACCGATCAGGCGTTTGAACAGCATCGGAAGCGATATCCTTGTAAAAAATGGTTGGGTACCGCCGATTGGCGAATTGTACTGGACCGAACAGAGCATTGAATACGGTCCCAGTAAGTTTGTCGACATAACTGTTCTGGACAATGATATCTATGTAGCGTTTGATAAAACGCGCGGCCGCTTGTACGGTTACGATTCTCAGGGCATAATGCTTTGGGCATTCGGCTCCAAGGGCAACATCGAGGGTACCTTCACCAGTGCAATTTCCATCGAGCACATGGGAAACGACCTGTACTGCCTGGATGAATTGGGAAGCTCGATAACGGTCTTCAAGCCCACGGAATACGGCAACCTGATTTATAAAGCCAGCGACGAATACCTGATTGGCGATTATGAAGGTTCGGCCGAAACATGGCGCGAAGTGCTTAAGCTCAACGCCAATTACAACCTCGCTTTTATCGGTATTGGACGTGCTCTGATGCGTCAGGAGGACTTCAAAGGCGCGATGGAATACTTCAAAATGGCGTATGACCGAGAAAACTACGGACGCGCTTACCGGTATTATCGAATGGTAGTTCTGGAAGATAAAATCGGTTGGATTATTGCCGGCGTTGCGTTGCTTCTCATTGTTCCGCTGGTTATAAAGAGGATTAAGAAGATTAGAGCGGAGGTGGATGAATATGCTCGAAAGCAAGAGTAAAGGCCGTAAGAATCCCGCGCTTGAGAGATATCGCTCAACCATCGCTTATGCCAAACACGTAATCTTTCATCCCTTTGACGGATTCTGGGATCTTGTGCATGAGCAGCGCGGTTCGCTGGCTGCGGCGCACACATTTCTGGTGCTTTTCCTTCTGACAAACATTCTTCAGTTGATGTACACAAATTTTCAGTTCATAAATGCACCGGTACAGTACATCAATATTTATGAGAGATGCGCATCGCTGTTTCTGCCGTTCATCGTACTTTGCATATCCAACTGGGCGCTTTCCACTCTTTTTGACGGAAAGGGCAGATTCAAGGACATCTATATGGCGATGTGCTATGCGCTGGTTCCCTACATACTGATTCAGCTGCCGCTGGTTGCCATCAGTCATGCGATTTCCTTTGATGAAGTGGCTTATTACAATGTATTAGCCAGCGCATCGGTTATCTGGTCTGTGTTTCTGGTATTTGTCGGCCTGATGCAGGTACACGATTACGGCCCCGGAAAGGCGCTTATTTTCCTGGTAGCCACGATATTCGGAGCGCTTGTAATCCTGTTCCTGGTGCTGGTGTTCTTCAGCCTTCTGAGCGATGCCTATGCGTATTTCGTATCGCTGTACCGGGAAATTGTGTTCAGGCTTCATTAAGGAGGTGGTATGAAGATGAGAAGGAATGGTTCAATCCTTATCAGAATGCTTGCATTAGTCATTGTGCTTGGCGCAATCGCAGCGTTTGTAGTCTTTGTCGGCATACCGCTGTACGCTCCTCAGAAGGATGAAAAGCTGGCTCAGCCCATCATCCATTATTATGAGGGCGATAAACAAGTAGTGAAGATGGAAAACGATGAATTGCTTTTTGAGATGGATCCGCTCACTACGCATTTCACGCTTACAGAGAAGGCCACGGGGCGTAAATGGCTTTCCAATCCCGCCGATGCAGATAAGGACAGCAAAGCCGTGTCTGCCAATAAGGGTGTTCTTCAGTCGACACTGCTTTTGTACTATTCTCCGGAAAGCAGTACCGATATTGAAAGAAACAATTATCAGTATTCTATAGCAAACGGAAACTACATCATCGAAAAAACAGATGATGGCGCGATCTGCGTACACTATTCAATTGGCGAAATCGAAAAGATTTATATGATTCCATATGCGATTACCGCAGATCGCTATAAAGCATTTGTGAATCAGATGAGCAAGAAGGATCAGAAAAAGGTTGGCGGATACTTTTCGAGCTATACGCCGTCAAAGGTAGAGAAGCTTGAAGAAGATGCACGAAACGAGCTGACTTTGCAGTATCCGAGTATTACTACTACGGACATGTATGTGTTCAAATCGGATGTTCCCGAAAGCAATAAGAAGAGCTGCGAGGCGATGTTTGCTTCTGTCGGTTACACGCAGGAGGATTTCGATCTGGATCAGACGCTGATTGCCGGAAAGAAAGACAGCGAAAAGCCGATTTTCAATGTGACCATGGAATATCGACTCGATGGCGGAGATTTCCTCGTGTCCGTACCCTATGAAAACATGCGTTATCGTTCCGGGTATTCGATTACGTATGTAACCGTGCTTCCGATGTTCGGTGCACAGGGCGTGGACAAGGAAGGCTTTATGCTGGTCCCCGAAGGCGGCGGAGCACTGATTCGCTATAATAACGGAAAGACCAAGCAGAACAGTTATTATGCCGACCTGTATGGATGGGATTACGCCATCAAACGCGACGAGGTAGTCAGCGAAACGGAAGCCCTGTTCCCGGTATTCGGCATGACAGGAAACGGCGGATCGTTTATCTGCATCATTGAAGAAGGTACTGCGTATGCAGGCATTCAGGCAGATATCAGCATGCGCTATAACAGCTATAACTATGCCAATGCTAAATACCATGTACTGCATGCGGATGAATACAATGTGTCGGCTAAAACCGCGCAGATTGTAAAAATGTTTGAAAAGCAGATACCGAATGATACCATTGTTCAAAGGTACTGCTTTGTGGACACGGATGATTATGTGGATATGGCAAAAGCGTACGGCGATTATCTGATCAAGAATAATCCTACGCTCGCCGTTGCAAACGAAAATGAGAACCTGCCCGTGTCGGTGGAATTGGTTGGCGCCATTGATAAGACGGTCGTAAAGTTTGGAGCTCCCGTTGAAAGCGCAGTTCCGGTAACCACATTTAATCAGGCGGCGGATATGATTGACGCCATCAAGAATATGGGCGCCGATAACCTTTCGGTACGTATTACCGGTTGGAACAATGGCGGCGTGAATCAGAAGGTGCTTACTAAGGTCAAGGTTCTTAAGAAGCTCGGCGGTGAAAGCGGCCTTAAAGAACTGGTACAATATGCAAAGGATGAGAATGTTTCCCTGTATCTTGATGGTGTTTCCACCTTTGCTTACGACAGCGGAATGCTGCGCGGTTTCGTCGGCTATCGCGACGCTGCCCGCTTTACCACCCGCGAACAGGTAAAGATTTATCCCTATTCATATGTAACGTATCTGCCTGCCGAATGGAAGGATCCCTTCTATCTGGTTACTCCGGAATATGCGGCAAAAATGAGCGAGAATCTCATTCAAGCGATTGGTGAAGTAGGGGGAGAGGGCGTAGCCTTCCGCGATGTGGGAAGTATGCTTAGCTCCAACTACAATCCAAAAGCAACCGTTACCCGCGAAGAGGCAAAAGATATGAACATCCAAACGCTCAAACTGGCGAAGGATGGCGGGAAAAAGGTATCGATCAAGCAGGGCTTTGACTTTGCACTGGGTTATGTGGATCTTATTACCGATATGAATCTGACCGGAACTAATTATAAGCTGCTTGATGAGAGCGTGCCTTTCTATCAGATTGCACTGCACGGTATTACCGAATACACAGGTCAGGCGATCAATATATCCTCAGACTTGCAGACGGAGCTGCTGAAGTGTGCTGAGTACGGTTCCGGCCTCAATTTCACCTTTATGGCGGAAAAAGGAACCATTGTTCAGGAAACCTATTATTCGGCACTTTATGGCGCATGTTTCTTCGACTGGCAGGAGGATGTCGAAAGCATCATATCCTCCTATCAGAAGGATATGGCCGGCATCAACAATGTAAGAATGGTTGACCACGAAATCCTGACGAAGGATGTAAGAGCAACGCATTATGAAAACGGTAAAACGGTATATGTGAATTACAGCTTTGAAGACTATACCGACGGCGTTACTGTGGTACCTGCCCGTTCCTATATTGTGACAGGGGGTGAAGAATAATGCAGAATAAAAGGATAAAAGCTCCGCGTCCGAATCGCTGGACGATATTGGAAGCATTATTAGCATATATTCCCGGTACAAGAACCTTCCGCACGATGCGTGCAAGGAATGCCAGAATCGGGACACTGTTCATTCTTCCCCTGATCATCGGCTTCATTGTGTTTTTGCTGGTGCCCCTGATTGACTCCATCGACATGAGCTTTAGCTCTGTTGTCGTTAAAGGTAACATCCGAACGCCTGTTGGTATTGCGAACTATAAGTATGCATTGGGCGTAGACCCCGATTTCAATACGCTGCTTATGGATGAAGTTGGAAGAATGGCGATAAACTCCATTGCAACGCTGGTGCTGAGCTTTGTAATTGCCGTCATTCTGAATCAGAAGTTTAAAGGCAGAACGCTGGCGCGTGCGATCTTCTTCCTGCCGGTAATTTTGTCCTCCGGTGTATTGCCCGGTATTGAAGCGCAGGTAGGTTCAAATCAGGAAATAACGCTGATCGAGCAGGTTTCTGAAGAGCTGGCCAATTCGTCGGGCATCAACATTTCGGCAACGCTTGAGGATTTGCTTACCACTTCCGGCGTAGGCACCGGTATACTCGATCTGTTGTTTACCATGATTGATTCTATTTATGATATTGTCATGGCAAGCGGCATACAGATCATCGTATTCCTGTCCGGTCTGCAGGCGATATCTCCGTCCCTGTACGAAGCTGCGGATATGGAAGGCTGCACCGCATGGGAATCCTTCTGGAAGATTACCTTCCCAATGGTAAGTCCGCTTCTGCTTGTAAACTGCATTTACACCATTATTGACTTCTTCATGAAGAACGATAATGAGGTAATGGAACACATCAATAAGATCATGTACCGCGATATGCTCTTTGGTGAAAGTTCTGCAATGAGCTGGATTTACTTCCTGATTGCGCTTGCGTTTATCGGAGTGAGCTCCTTTATCATCAACAGGGGGGTACACTACTATGAAGACTAATAACAGCGCACATATCAAGCCTCAGCGCACCTTTTGGGAGGCGAACCGACAGTCCGGCGGCTATTTGCTGAAGGCGAAAATCACAAAGGCGGCAGTTTCGATCATTCGTGCGCTTTTGCTGTTCGGCCTGTGCTTTATGATCATTCAGCCCCTTCTTACGCGCTTTTCTACGAGCCTTATGCCGGAGAAGGATTTGTATGACTCCACCGTAACGCTGCTTCCGAGAACGCTTACGCTGGATAACTACCGCATTATTGCAGACCTTACCAACCTTCCGATTTCCATGATCAATACGGTATGGACAAGTGCGCTGGTTTCGGTTTTACAGGTTGTTGCGTGCACACTGGTGGGCTACGGATTTGCCAGATATGATTTTCCGCTTAAGAAACTCTGGTTTGCCTGTGTGATCATTACCATCATTGTTCCCCCGCAGACCATCCAGACGTCTTTGTATATTTTCTTTGCGAATTTCGATTTCCTTGGCATATTAAAGGCAATTCGCGGTCAAGGACTCAATCTGCATGGTTCTCTTCTTCCGTATACGCTGATGAGCATTACCTGTATGGGCCTGAAAAACGGCATTTATATCTTTATGCTCAGGCAGTATTTCAGGGGCATACCAAAGTCTCTGGAGGAAGCTGCCTATGTAGATGGCTGTGGAACAATGCATACATTCGTTCGCATTATGCTACCGGACGCCATGCCAACCATCCTGAGCTGCTTCCTGTTCTCTTTCGTATGGCAGTGGACGGATCTGTTCTACACCCGAAACTTCCTCTCAAATATGTCCATCTTCTCAAACGAGTTGTCCACCATCCTTTCCAAGATGAACATGTACTTCTCTACGGAAGCCGGAAAGCCTACCATTGTTCCCGTTGGAAGGCAGATGCAGCTGGTGTCTATCGGTATTCTGGTTTGCTCCATTCCGCTGGTAATTCTGTACATCTTCACGCAGCGTACCTTCGTAGAAAGCATTGCCATGTCCGGTACGAAGGAATAATGCCGCCGGCCGGTATACCGGCCCTGATTCCGAATCTGTGTGCGTAAAGAGTTTTTACTCAATGCGCATATAGAAATATATTTAGGAGGACCCCATTATGAAGAAACTGGTCGCAATGATCCTGGCACTCATGATGCTTCTCGTCTCCGCTTTCGCGATGGCAGAAGCAGGTGAAGGCTACCCCGCAGTTGTTGAAGGCATCGACTTCGGCGGCGCAACCGTAACCATTTACGACTACTGGTCCGGCCTCGGCGAGCGCGTTGCTGATCCCACCGAGGAACAGCAGGCTCAGTATGACTACCGTGATTGGCTTATGGAGACCTACAACGTAAAGCTGGTGCAGATGCAGAAGGGCGATTGGGAGAGCAACGTTAAGGAGCTCATCAACTTCACCACCGCTCCCGACGGATCCCTGTGCCTTTACATCCTGCCCCCGGATTTCGTTGGAACTCCCATGGCCAACGATCTGTTCGCGGTATGGAACGAGAATGATCTCGTAGACTTCACCGCTGACAAGTGGAATACTTCCACCATCAACTTCATGAGCAAGGCTGGCAAGGTATATGGCGTTGCCACCGGTAATTCCGAGCCCCGTCAGTGCCTGTACTTCAACAAGCGCGTTCTTGAAGAAGCCAACATCGACTGGAATACCATTTATGACATGCAGGCTGAAGGCACTTGGACCTGGGCTGCTTTCGAAGATCTCCTCGCGAAGATCACCAAGGACGTTGACAATGACGGCGTTACCGACATCTACGGTATGACCGGCAACAACTCCGACCTCTACATGATGGGCGTTGTTTCCAACGGCGCAGACTTCTTCCACTTCAACGATGCCGGCGAGCTCGAAATTGGCGTTAACAGCGATGCAGCCAAGGAAGGCCTTGCATGGACGAAGAAGATTTGGAATGCTTATGGCTTCCAGCAGCCCGCAGACGGAAACTGGGATTACTTTAAAGAGTCCTGGAAGCAGGGCTTCTGCGGCTTCTATATGTATCAGACCTACGGCGGATTCAATGACAACTCCGAAATGGCCGATATGGCTGACGAGTGGGGCTGCGTTGCATTCCCGATCGGCCCGAAGGGCACTACCTATGTTAACATCACCAGCGACAACGTAACCGTTATCCCCAATGTATACGATGCGGAAACCGTTGCCAAGCTCGCTTTCATCTATGACATGTGGTCCAATGCTACCCCCGGCTACGATGACGAGTGGGGCTGGATCGGCAACAAGTACAACTTCACCGACGAGCGCGCCGTAGACGAGACCTACGCCATGCTCCGTGAGCCCGAGCACTGCGTATCCAACGCTACGCTGTACCTCGGTTCCGTTAACGACGTCATCGGCAGCCCGCTGCTCTGGCAGCTTGGCGGTGGCGAGCCCGCTGACATCATTGAAGCTGCAATGCCCGCATGGCAGGCAATGTGCGACACCTTCAATGGCAAATAAGAATTGATTGGATAACTGAATTCAATTGATTTAAGCCGTTGCGCCGATAGGCGCAGCGGGTTCTGTGTGCATAAAAACAGGCTCCCCGGAAGCATCTTCCGAAGCGCCTGTTTTGGTTTCAAGGTTATTGTTTTACGGTATCAAGTACCTCATAAAATACCGGTTTATAGTTTAGTTTTTCATCAAAAAGGCCGCCGTAGGGGCTGTTGAGTTTGTAGGAATAATGATCCTTTGGCAAATTCGGACAATCGACAAGGCCCCAGATGCTTACGGAATTCAGCGGGTTTCCGTTTTCGGTATGCAGGCTTTTAAACAGCTTAAACAGATTTGCGTAGAACTCGACGTGCTTTTCCCGGTATTCCAGCTCGTAATTCCGAACGGCCATTTCCGTAATCTGAACATCAAGTCCCGCTTCGCTGTAACCGAGAATCTGATCCTTGATCATGGAAATATGGCTGTTTTCAAGACAACCGGACTGCGTTCCATAGCCGCCGATATAGCCCTGCATACCAATGCCGTCAATCAGCTGAAGCGGATTGCCCTGATCGTCTATGGCGAAGGTGTTGATGCTCATGGCAAGGTTCAATATCGCCTGAGCCTTATCCGGGAAATACGCATTGTAGTCATTGTAATAAAGCTTGATATCTGCGCTCAGTGCATCTACAGCGTTTCTTGCGTACAAAAACGCGTGTTCAACGTAGTCTGCGCCCATATATTTGTAGAAAAGATTATCGCCGCCGTTTCGTTTGGTACGCACATGTCTGGGATCGTCCTGAACGTATTCAGAAGCGTTGTCGCCGACCGCTTCGTTTACAACATCCCAGCAATTTACAACGCCGGGAAACTTTTGCTCAAAGTGCGTGATGACTTCCATTATATAGTATTCGGTGCGTTTCTTAATGGTATCGCTGTCGGCATAAGGCTTTTTGCTGTCGAAATCCTGGCGGAAGAACCAGTCGCTCATGTAAGCGTCCCATACCAGCACGTGACCGCGAACCTTTAAGCCGTTGGCCTGCGCCCAACCAACCATGGCGTCCGCCTGAAAGTAATTCATAACCGGCATTCCATCTTCTGATTTTTTGCTGGCGCGCTGATCCAACAGGGAATAGGCCTTCATTTCGTTGGTCATTGTTACGGAGCCGAAGTGTGATTTGAGAATGTTTAAATAGGTAAAATCCATCAGCTGATTATAGGAAAGACAGGCGCCCATCCTAAAACCATATGCTTCCGTATGATCGGTGAGTCTCTCCCCGGGCGTTTCCGAAAGACAGGTAACTGAGGTTAATAGCAAGAAAACAGCCAGCATGGTAGCAACGAATCGCATGAGATATCCCTCCCTGTTTTAATTCAGATTGATTATATCACATATTGCTGGGTAACGCTACAAAATATGGTCTGTATACAGGTGGATATGAGTGCGCTGCTTGACATCAAGGCTTGTTTGTGGCAATATACAGATGATCGTTACAAAAACAAAGGAAAGGCTGCGTGCGTATGAAAAAGATCAGACCATTATCCGTGATTGCACTGGTTGCCGCTGTGTCGATTGTGTTTGGCGTGGTGGCTTTGATGGAAGGTAAAAATGAGGGGAGAGATATTGTGATTCCGAAAATAGGTTACATCAATCGCTATGAGATTCCCGAAAACGAAGCCATGCAGTTTATGATGGATATGGGAATTGGCTGGAATCTTGGCAATACCTTTGATGCGCATAACGACGGCTGGGGCAAAAACAGGGAAATGGATATGGAAACTACCTGGTGCGGCGTTAAGACCACCGAAGAAATGATTAAGGCAGTTCATGCCGCAGGATTCAATACGCTTCGTCTTCCGGTATCCTGGCACAATCATGTGGATATGCTCTTCACAATCAGTCCTGAGTGGCTTGACCGCGTTCAGGAGGTTGTCGATTATGCAATTAACGACGGTATGTATGTAATCCTGAACACGCATCACGACGTATACGACAAGTATTATTATCCGGACAGCAAAAACTACGCCACCTCCCATCGCTACATGACCAGAATTTGGGAACAGCTTTCCGAACGCTTCCGCGATTACGACAATCACCTGATTTTCGAATCCATGAATGAGCCGCGCCTTAAGGATACGGGTTATGAGTGGTCGTTCAATGCCTCTGCGCCTGAATGCCTGGATGCCGCCGACTGCATCAATAAGCTGAACCAGGCGTTTGTAGACGTGGTGCGCGCTTCCGGTGGAAACAATGCCAACCGCTATCTGATGGTGCCTGCTTATTGTGCATCGCCCGAAAACGCGCTGAGCGATTATTTCGTACTGCCTGAAGATGGCGCAGATAACAAAATTATCGTTTCTGTTCATGCCTATACGCCTTATCCCTTTGCATTACAGGATGGGGGAACCGATACGTTTGAGTTAACCAGCGTAAGCCAGACTTCCGAGATCAACCGCTTTATGAGCGCCCTTTACAAGAAATTTGTCGTAAACGGAATACCGGTTGTGATCGGTGAGTACGGTGCGCGCGCCAAAGGAGACAATCTTCAGTCCCGCGTAAATTTCGCCGCCTACTACTGTGTGAACGCCAGCGCAAGAAATATTCCCTGCGTATGGTGGGATAACAACGCCTTCCGCGGAAACGGCGAATTGTTCGGCATCTTCAACCGCGCAAAGTGTGAGTTTGCCTATCCGGAAATTGTTGAGGCGCTTACCCTGTACGGTGGTTATGAAAACGTACCTGAAAAGAAGTAATACTCCGGCGCTTTCGGAACGCTTCCGAAGGCGCTGATTTTATAGTGGCATAAAGAAAAGCGAAACTGGCTGTTAATTATGTATGCTGAAAATGTGCTTAATTTGAGATTTAGTGAATTCCTTTGATTTTACATAGCAATGGTTGACGAACGGCAAGGAAACGTGTAGAATCACGAAAACAATTGAGGGGGAGATTCATATGGCGATGATCCGTGAAGGCCTTACCTTTGATGATGTTCTGCTGGTTCCTCATAAGAGCGATGTGCTTCCCAGAGAAGTTGATCTGTCTGTTAAACTGTCTGATCGCATTAAGCTCAACATCCCGCTTATGTCTGCTGCAATGGATACCGTTACGGATTCCAGGCTGGCAATCGCAATCGCCCGTGAAGGCGGTCTTGGCGTAATTCACAAGAATATGTCGATTGATGAGCAGGCGGCCAGCGTTGATAAGGTAAAGCGCAGCGAGCATGGCGTAATCATCGATCCGTTCTATCTTTCTCCGAACCATTTGATTTCAGATGCTTTGGCGCTTATGGAAAGATACCGCATTTCCGGCGTTCCGATTACCGAAAACGGCATTCTGGTAGGCATTCTGACCAACCGCGACCTTCGCTTTGAAACCGATTTTGCCCGCCCCATCAAAGAGGTAATGACCTCCAAAAATCTGGTTACGGCGCCGGAGGGGACCACGCTTTCCGAAGCCAAAACCATTCTTGCGGCGCATCGCATTGAAAAGCTTCCGATCGTAAACGATAAATATGAGCTTCGTGGTCTGATTACCATTAAGGATATCGAAAAGGCCGTGAAGTATCCGCAGAGCGCGAAGGATTCCAAGGGCCGCCTGCTTTGTGCGGCTGCTATCGGCGTGACGGGCGACGCGGTCGAACGCGCATCTGCACTGGTAGATGCGAAGGTCGACGCGCTGGGAATTGATACCGCGCACGGACACAGCGCAGGCGTTATCAAAATGGTCGAAAAGATCAAAAGCCTGTTCCCGGATGTAACCGTTATCGCAGGCAATGTTGCTACCGCTTCCGCAACGCATGACCTGTTTGCTGCCGGTGCAGATATTGTTAAGGTCGGCATCGGCCCCGGATCGATCTGCACCACTCGCGTGGTTGCCGGTGTTGGCGTACCTCAGGTAACTGCGGTTATGGATTGCGCAGAGGAAGCCGATAAGTTCGGCAAAGCCGTCATTGCGGACGGTGGAATCAAATACTCCGGCGATATCACCAAAGCAATTGCCGCTGGCGCAAGCGCCGTAATGCTCGGAAGTCTCTTCGCCGGAACCGAAGAGAGCCCGGGAGAAACCGAAATCTATCAGGGTCGTTCCTTTAAGGTATACCGCGGAATGGGCTCCCTGGCGGCTATGGCTCAGGGCAGCAAGGACCGTTATTTCCAGGATGGCCAGAAGAAGCTTGTTCCCGAAGGCGTTGAGGGCCGCGTACCTTATAAAGGATCGCTCGCCGATACGGTATTCCAGCTGATTGGCGGCCTTCGCTCCGGCATGGGCTATTGTGGAACCAGAACTGTTGAAGAGCTTCGCAAAAACGGC
Source organism: Clostridia bacterium (assembly GCA_045538305.1). GTDB lineage: Bacteria > Bacillota > Clostridia > Christensenellales > Aristaeellaceae > SFHK01. Next base: position 22,607 of record JAZSRC010000079.1, read on the forward strand.
GAGTTCGTTCGCATTACCTCCGCAGGCTTGGTAGAAAGCCATCCGCACGACATCAATATTACGAAGGAAGCGCCGAACTATTCCCGCATGTAATATTTTTCGGAGCGCACCCGACGGGTGCGCTCCGTGTATTTTTTTAGCGGACGATTGAAACCATAGACGAGGCTGCTTTCATACAGCTATCGTTCGGGCAATAAATTGACCGAAACTTTATATTCAATCAATTGACAATAGGAATCGCCGTGTGGTATATTCTTGGTAATTGCTTTGAAGGGAATAAGTAGTTTGCTTTGACGTTCTAAAGAGAGGCGCCGGCCGGTGAAAGGCGCTGAGCATTGAGTGAATGAATACCTCCCGGAGCTGGACGGGCGAAGCGTATAATTGCGTGCGTAGTCTTTCCCGGGTGCGCCCGTGAATGCGCTGATGAGACCGTATTGATATACGGTGAACGGAAGTGGTACCGCGTTTTTATACGCCTTCCCCAATTGGGAAGGCGTTTTATTTTTAAGAAGGTGAGTAGTGTGCAGTTTCAGGAGAGTATGTTTGCCAAGCATATGGCGCCCATTACAGGCAGCGCCATTCGAGATATCTTTAAGCTTCTGGGAAAGCCGGGTATGATTTCGTTTGCAGGCGGCAATCCCAGCAATCAGGCGCTGGAGCCTGAGGTGATTGCGCCTATCGCGAAGGAAGTTATTGAAACCGTAGGCGCGCCGCTGCTTCAGTACGGCGCTACGGAAGGATACATCCCCCTTCGCGGAAGCATTCATCAGTTTCTGGCCGAAGAAGGCGTTGTCTGCAAAGAAGAGGAGATTCTTCCCACAGAAGGTTCTACTCAGGGACTGGATTTGCTCCTGAAGGCGCTTGTAGATCCCGGCGATGTGGTGCTTGTGGAGGATCCGACATTCTTGGGTGCGCTTCAATCCATCCGTACGTATCACGCGAAGATTGTTCCCGTAGCGTCGGATGATAAGGGGGTGATTCCGGAGGCTTTAGAGGAGGCCATGAAGACCTACCATCCAAAGCTTGCTTATATCATTCCTACCTTCCAGAATCCCACCGGCGTTACGCTGACATTGGAAAGAAGAAAGCGTGTAGCGGAGCTTGCAGCCCGTTACGGCGTTATCGTGGCTGAGGATGATCCCTACCGCGATCTGCGCTATTCTGGCGAAGCGCTTCCCACCATCAAGAGCTTTGACGAGGAGGGATGGGTGGTATATCTGTCCAGCTTTTCTAAGCTCATTTCACCCGGTATGCGCGTTGGTGCGATGGTGATTTCCATTGCGCAGCTTATGCGCAAATGCGTGATTGGAAAACAATCGTCGGACCTTCACTGCCCGCTGATTACGCAGGCAATTGTAGATTCGTATTTGCGAAAAGGTTTGCTGCGTCCGCATATCGAGCGGATTACAGCGGGCTATCGGGAGCAGCTGAATGCAATGCTGAAAGGCTTTGAACGATTCCCGGAGGGAACGGTGCTTACAAAGCCGGAGGGCGGCCTGTTTGTATGGGCAACCCTGCCCGAAAATTATAATACGCTTTCGCTTCTCGCAAAGGCGGTTGATAACGGCGTGGCTTATGTGCCCGGCACCCACTTCTATTCCGATGGCGGACATGAAAACACAATCCGCCTGAATTTCTCCAACAGTCCCATCGATAAGATCTATGAGGGAATGGAGAAGCTTGCCAACGTTTTGAAAGAGAATAAATGATAGACAATTCAATCGGAGGAAAAGAAAATGAAAAATGCACTTGATATCCTGAGAGAGCGCGGCTTTCTTGCGCAAATTACCTTTGAAGAAGAGCTTAACAAGGCTTTTGAAGAAGGTCCCGTAACCTTTTATACCGGCTTTGATCCGACAGCGGATTCCCTGCACATCGGTCACTATATTCCGATTATGGCCATGGCCCATCTGCAGAGGGCAGGCCATCGCCCGATCGCGCTGATGGGCGGCGGTACCGCAATGATCGGCGATCCTTCCGGAAAAACCGATATGCGCAAAATGATGACCGTTGAAACCATTGATCACAATGTAGAGCAGATCAAAAAGCAGATGTCCCGCTTCCTCGATTTTGATGAGAGCAAGCCGAATGCCGCGATTATCGTCAATAACGCAGATTGGCTCAGAAGCCTGAACTACATGGACTTCCTGCGCGATGTCGGCGCGCTGTTCTCTGTAAACCGCATGCTTGCAGCAGAGTGCTATAAGCAGAGACTGGAGAAGGGCCTTACCTTCCTTGAGTTCAACTACATGCTGATGCAGTCCTATGACTTTTTGAAGCTGTTTGAAAAATACGGCTGCTGCATGCAGGCGGGCGGCGACGACCAGTGGAGCAACATGCTGTCCGGAGCCGATCTGATCCGCAGAAAGCTGGAAAAGCCTGCCTTTGCTCTGACCTTCAAGCTTCTGCTTACCCATGAAGGAAAAAAGATGGGCAAAACCGAAAAGGGCGCGCTTTGGCTGGACGCCAAGAAAACTTCTCCCTATGATTTCTACCAGTACTGGAGAAATGTGGACGACGCTGATGTCGAAAAGTGTCTCGCCCTGTTGACCTTCCTCCCGATGGATGAAGTGAAGCGTCTGGGCGCGCTGAAGGACAGCCAGATTAACGAAGCAAAGCGCGTGCTTGCCTTCGAAGTCACCAAGCTGATTCACGGTGAAGAGGAAGCTCAGAAGGCGCGCGAGGCAGCGGAAGCGCTGTTCAGCGGCGCCGGTGCTGCCGGTTCTGCGCCGACCACGTATGTAACCCTTGAGGAGCTTCAGGAAGAAAACCGCTTGCTTGCGTGGGCTGCTCGTGCCGGTCTTTTCAAGTCCAACGGCGAAGCCCGCAAAGCTATGCAGCAGGGCGGCCTGTATGTAGGCGATGATAAGGCGACCGATCCCGAAATGCGCCTCACTCCCGAAATGCTGGAAGGCGAAGGCCTGCTAATCCGCCGTGGTAAGAAAGCCTACCATGTGCTGGTGCTCAAGAAGTAATCATGGCGTTGAAACCCTACAAAACGCTTCTGACCAGATCGCGGGATGAGTTTATCGTAAACAAGTCCCGCTTTATCGGCCATGGAGCTCCGTGTGAAACGGAGGAAGAGGCGCTTAGATTTCTAAACGAAATCCGCGCCGCGCATAAGGACGCAACTCATAACTGCTATGCTTATATTATTGGCACAAACATGGGCGTTATGCGCTATTCGGATGACGGCGAGCCAGGCGGTACTGCGGGAATGCCGATTATCGAAGTGATGAAAGCGCGGCAGATTACCAACTGTGCGGTTGTGGTCACGCGCTATTTCGGCGGAGTGCTGCTTGGCGCAGGCGGTCTGGTCCGGGCATACTCTCAGGGCGCAGCCTGCGCAATCAACGCGTGCGGAGTAGGCGTGATCCATCCGACGGCGCGGTATATTATGGAAGTTCCGTATCCGGCCTTGGGACGCGTTGAATACTTTTTAAAGGGTCAGCCTGTGATTATTGAGGATAAGGCGTTTTCGGATGTAATTGTCTTTACGCTTGTCATCAAGAGCGTGGACGAAGATGGGTTCGTGAACGCGCTGACGGGTGCGACCGACGGTAGAATTGAGGCCATTCGCATGGAAGAAATCTACATGCCGTGGCCGGAGGAATCCGCTTGAGTTAAGGCGTGCTTCATGCATGAGCACGCCTTATATGTATGCATCAATCAAAAGGGAGGAAACGCCAATGCTCCATTCGGTAGTGCCGGAGAAGATCGACGGGATGAAGATATCCAGATACATCGAGCGCGCATGGCCGCTGATTCCCGGCTTCGCCGTTCGGGCGGCGCTAAAAAAGCGCGATGTACGCATAAACGGCGAACGCGCTTCGGGCGATGCAGCTGTTTATTCAGGCGATGAAATTAAGGTTTTTATCGATAAAAAATACGAGGATTTTTCACTTGAAATTCTGTATATCGATCAGAATTTGATGGCATTTGTCAAGCCCAAGGGACTTCCGGTGGATGTGGATCAGGACGGAATTGGTGAGGATACGGCACTTTCCAGACTGAAACGCGTACATCCCGACGCCCGACTCGTACATCGGTTGGATGCGGGAACAGGCGGGGTAATGCTTGCGGCGGTGAATGAAGTATGCGAGGAGGCGCTCCTCAAGGCGTTTAAGGAGCATACCGTGAAAAAGCACTACTGTGCGCTGATAAAGGGGATACCTTCAAAGGAATATCGGTTTATGACAGCGTATCATATGAAAAACGCCAGGGAAGCGGCAGTCAGGGTTACGGATCAGGAAATACCCGGCAGCCGGAAAATTGAAACCGCATACCGTGTGGTTTCTAAGCAGAATGTATTGGGCGAATGGCTTACAGAAGCCGATATTGAAATCACCACCGGGCGCACGCATCAGATTCGCGCACATATGGCGCATATTGGGCACCCGCTTGTCGGAGACGATAAGTACGGCGATCGCGAGCTTATGAAAAAGCTGCATGTGTCGGATGTGTGCCTGTGGTGCAGCAGCATTGGTATTGTAAGGCTGAATGGCTTTTTACAGTATGAAGGGCTGACCTTTTCAAAAGAAAGGCCGGACTGGAAGCTTGCAACACCTGAACAGAAGCCGTAGACGGCCGATAAGGGGTGAAACGGATGGATATCAGGCTCATCTGTATGGATCTGGACGGTACGCTGTTTGGAAGCGGCAATACCATTCCCGAGAGGAACAAAAGGGCATTGATTGAATGCGAAAGAAGGGGAATCCGTCTGGCGCTTGTGAGCGGACGCGGATATCGTTTTATGAAACGCGTAGCCGATGAAATCGGTATTCAACCCTTCATCGCTTCGGCAAACGGCTCCAGAATCGACGAGGCTTTCGAAGATCGGACGATCTTCGAAGGAACGTTTGAACCGGCGTGGGCAAAAAGCATAGCTGGGCTACTTTTACAAGAAAACATCAATTTTGAAGCGTATACGCGCGGCATAAACTATGTTGCAAAACCCGAACTGATGCCGGAAAGGCACAGAGCTTCGCTTATGAGCTATGTGAATGCGGGCGATGTTCAGGTAGTGTATGATGAAGAACAACTTTTGTTGGAAGCCACGCAGGCGGCGTATAAGTTCGTTTTGTTTTCACAAGACGAACATGTGATTGAACGCATGCGCGGCTTTCTGGACGAAAAGGGAATAGAGCATTGCTCAAGCAGTTCAAAAAATATTGAGATTATGCCGCCCGGTGTCGATAAAGGCAGCGCGCTTAGGTGTATTTCGGAATATATTGGCATTGATCGTGGGCAGACCATGGCATTTGGCGACTTTACAAACGATATAAGCATGTTGAAAGCCGCGGGACATGCGGTTGCTATGGGAAATGCGCTAAGCGTTGTGAAAGCGCATGCCGAGATCATCGCGCCCCCAAATACCGAAGGTGGACTTGGAACAGTGATTTTTGAATATGTTCTCAAGGGGAAATGAAACAATGAATATTCGAATGATTGTTACGGATATCGACGGCACGCTTGTCGGGCCGGACAGCCGTTTGAACGCATTCACGCGCGATACGCTGCTTGCATGTGAAGCGAGAGGAATTCCGGTTATACTTGCAAGCGGACGCACATTCTACGGCGCACGGGAAATTGCCGTGCAGGCTGGGCTGACAAGCCCGATCATTTCCGCAAACGGCGGTAGGGCGGATAAAGATAAAAACGGTGAGGCGATTTTTGAAGACATTCTCGATTTTGAAACGTCCTTTCGCGTATTCAATCACCTGCGCTCTGTCGGCTGCTTTATGACAAGCTATGTCGGAAAAAACATCTATATGATCAATGAAACGAACGGCTATGGTTCCACCTGTATGTGGAGAAGCGAAGCTACGCGAAAAAGCGATTTCATATTTGTTGACCAGCCAGAACGCATGGAGCGGGAAGGGACCAATGCGCCCTATAAATACGAGGCGTATTCGGACGACGTCCGGCTGATGGATTCTCTTCGCGAAACGTTCCGCTCGTGGGGACTTTCGGTATCCAGTGCGTTTCCATATAATCTTGAAATTATGTCACCAGGCGGCGGCAAAGCGCGCGCCATTGAGGCGATTGGAAAACGGCTCGGAATAGACAGAACGGAAATCATGGCTTTTGGAGATGGTTCGAACGACATAAGCATGCTGGAATATGCGCGATACGGCGTTGCTATGGGCAATGCAGTCCCTGCGCTTAAGGAAGCTGCATGGAATATAGCGCCGGATCAAAAGGATGATGGATTGGCCAAAATGATCTGGCAATACGTACTGTCGGAGGGAAATCAATGAACATTGTTTTAGTTGAACCGGAGATTCCGCAGAATACCGGAAATATCGCCCGAACCTGTGCTGCAACAGGAGCAAAGCTGCACCTGATTAAACCTCTGGGATTTTCGCTGGAAGATAAGTACCTGAAGCGTGCGGGTTTGGATTATTGGTTTTTAATGCAGTATACCGTGTACGAGAACTGGCAAGACTTTTTGAATAGGAATCCGGATGCGAACCTGTACTACGCAACTACAAAGGCGCCAAGGGATTATTGCCAGGTGGAATACCTTGAAAACGATTATCTTGTGTTTGGGAAAGAAACAAAGGGCCTTGATGAAAAGCTGCTTTTCGACAATTATGACAGATGTATCAGAATTCCGATGCGCGAGGAAGCGCGAAGCTTGAACCTTTCCAATTCCGTAGCCGTCGTATTATATGAGGCACTCAGACAAAATGATTTTTCGGGGCTTAAGGGAAACGGAAAGCTTCATAATCTTCCTTCGCCCGATTCCGGCGAATGGCGCGATTATGTATAGGGGAATTGTAAATGCGTGCGATTTATGATACAATACGATAAAGGAGGGATGTATTATGGCGAGAGTAATCACCAGGCGCGAATACAAAAAGAGAAGAATCCGCTTTCAGGTGGCGGCAGGCTTGTTTGATTTTGCTGTGACGGTACTATCCTTCTTTGTGATTGTGTTTTGCATATATCTGCTTTCGTCCCTCTATCAATGGGTGGCGAATGATATCCCCGTTACGTTCAGGGTATTTTTTGATATCGCCGAGCGTGCGCTGACGATGAATTAGGGGTGCTAAAATGCGGGCAGGCTGGACAGAGCTTATCGAAGATATCGGTTGCTGCACAAAGTGCAGGCTGTGTCAGGGGCGTACAAACGCTGTGCCGGGCGAAGGGAATCCGAATGCGGATATACTGTTTATCGGCGAAGGACCCGGACGGGATGAAGACCTTCAGGGCAGGCCTTTTGTGGGCGCAAGCGGTCAGCTGCTGGACAGAATGATACACGCCATCGGAATGGAACGGACAGAGGTTTATATTGCCAATGTCGTGAAGTGCCGGCCTCCGATGAACCGGAATCCCGAGCCTGATGAAGCGGAAGCCTGTCTTCCGTATCTGCGAAACCAATTTGTGCTCATTTCGCCTAAAATCATCGTGCTGCTTGGCAAGGTCGCCTGCCGGTATGTGCTGGGAGATACTTCGCCGATTTCCAGACTCAGAGGAAAATGGGTGTTCAGAAAGGGCGTTTGGTTCATGCCTACATATCATCCCAGCGCACTTCTCAGGGAACCCTCCAAAAAGCGGGAGGCATGGGAGGATTTCAAAATGGTGAAGGCCAAACTCCTGGAGGTCAGAAATGATGGAAAAGTTCAAAACTGAAATCGCAGCGCATTTTGCAGCGCTGTATGAGGGAAACGCGCGCACACTCGTAATGGGTGAGGGCGCGTTTTTGGCAAAGCTTATGATGGTCGGCGAAGCGCCGGGCGAACAGGAAACCATACAGGGGCGGCCGTTCGTTGGGAAAGCCGGAAAAAATCTGGAGGATTTTCTGCTTTTGAGCGGAATCAATCGAAAGGATATCTATATTACAAATACAGTGAAAATCCGGCCGACCAGGATATCAAATGCCGGAAGGCTTGTTAACCGTCCGCCAAGCCGGGAGGAGATTGCGCTGTTCCTTCCATGGCTGAAAAAGGAAATTGATCTTGTGAAGCCGAAGTGCATCGCTACGCTCGGAAATGTTCCGCTCAAGGCGCTGACAAATAACAAAACTACGATTGGCGAGGTTCATGGAAGGTTTATTGCGCTTGAAAGTGGCGTGCTGCTATATCCAATGTATCACCCGGCCAGCCTGATATACAACCCGTCGCTCACCGATGTGTACAGAGAGGATGTTCTGCACCTGGGAAATTGGGTGAGAGAGAATGCTTGATGTAAGAATCTGCGAATGCGCCGGCGACATGCGGAAGTTTTTTGCCCTGTCCGATAAGGACTATCTGCCAGAGGAATGCCGATACCTGAAACGTTATGTGAACGGGCTGATCAATCCCTTGTATCACAACGGACGCATGGCATTCTTGATCGCAGTAAGGGATGGAAAAGCTGTATTTCGCGTTTTAACCGGCACGGATGAAGTGTATAAACGCCTGAGCGGGAAAAAGATGGGCTATTTTGCTTTGTTTGATGGGGAAGAGGATGAGGCGGCGGCGACTGCTCTTCTGAAAAAGGCGTACCAACTGCAACAATCGTGGGGAAATGAGTATTTGCTTGGACCTGTCTCTCCGGACGGAGGCGGATTTTTTAATGGGCTTTCCGCTTCGGATGTAGGCATGAACCGGGGCGTAATGACAGGCCCCGGCAGCCGGTGGAAGCTTGAGCTCCTTTCAAAGCAGGGCTTTCAGCCGCATGAAAAGGAAATGGCATATAAAGTGGAGATTCCTGATGGAAATCCTTATCTTCAGCCGGCGCTTCAGGCTCAAAAGCGCTTCTCGGTGGAGATCGAAGCCATACGGACAGGGATTTTTCGCGAGAAATGGATGCGGGATATTTCTTATGTTTATGCACCTGAACGAAGAAACGATACTTATATGATGCTTGATAAGCTCAAGCCTGTGATCATTAAACGCCACTCGTTTATTGCCTATACTTCCGGAACGCCAGCAGGCTTTATGCTGTCTCTCAAAGGGTCCAACGGTTTGATTCGAGCGACGACGGTTTTTACGTCGAGAGATCAATTTTCGCCGCCTGTAACCCTCGGGATTATTGCTGTGTTTATCGAATCCTGTCATCGCTTTGGCATCAAAACAATTGAAGCTTCCGTGATCGACAGCCGTAATTTTGCCTCTAATAGACAGATTCGAGCGCTTGGAGGCAGGCAAGACCGCGAATACATACGATTTATCAGAAAACTATTATAAAATTAACAGAAAAATGAGCACTGGGGGGTTTTCACAGCGCTCATTTTGTGTATGATATAACTTGCGTTTCTGTGGTAAGATATCAGTATCTGACAAATACCTGAGATACATATACAAAGCCTTGCGGCGTGACCGCAACGCCGATGCCTATATGCGACCAGCTGCTTCCAAGCAGTGCCTGTCTGTGTCCTGTGGAAGAAGAAAGGAACGCTGCTTCTGCGTGATAGATGCTCCGGGATCTGGCGATGTTCTCCGTTGCCCCCCTGTAGCTTACGCCGAAGTTTGTGAGCATGGTGCGCATGTTTCCGTAGGTCGGCGATTTATGCGCAAAATAGCCGTTATTCAGCATGTCCTGAGCCTTGGTTCTGGCGATTTCGCATAGCTTTGGATCAAGGGTAAGTGCATGTAAACCGTATCGCGCACGGTCTTCGTTGACCAGACTGAATAGCGCTGTTTCATAGGAATTGGGGATAAAGGCTGCCTGTGCTTTTTCCGGAATGCATACCGCAGTGAAAAGCATAAGCACGGCCAGCGTGAGGGAGAGGGATCTTCTTAAGTTTTTCATGATGAGACTGCTCCTTTCGTATACCGGGTACGCTTTTATCATACGCTTTGCACGAGCGAACAAGCAACAGATTTGCCAGTATTGAGCCAAGGGAATTATTGCCTTATGCGCTTATGGAATATAGGAGGAACGTTTATGAAACTGATCAAGTGCCCCAGGTGTGAACTGAACTATATTTCGGAGAATGAGAAGATTTGCTCCGTTTGCAAACGGGACGTTCGCGGTGAGACCGAGCAGGATGAAGTTCTCGAGCTGTGCTCTGAGTGCGGCGAGCATCCCGCAATGCCCGGGCAGGAGGTTTGCCTCTACTGCCTTAAGGAACTTCAGCGCAGAAGCGCCGTCAATGTAACCGACGATTCCGCTCCCATGACTCCGGAAGAGCCGAATCTCAACATCGATCCCAGCGCAATGGACGAGATCACGATCGAACTTCCCGATGATATGGATGAGCCGTTTGACGCGGATGATGAGGATTTCGCGGACGACAGCGACTTTGATGATGACGAAGAAGATGAGGAATAAGCGTGATTGTTTACGCAATTGCTGATTTACATCTTCCGGCCGGTGATGACAAACCTATGGACGTATTCGGTCCGCATTGGGAACGCCATTTTGAAAGAATTTGTGAGGACTGGCGTGCTCGCGTGACCGATGACGACGTTGTGCTTCTGCCGGGCGATATCAGCTGGGCTATGCGCCTGGATGATGCGCGTACGGATTTGAACGCTATAGGCGAACTTCCCGGTATTAAGATCATAACGCGTGGAAATCATGATTATTGGTGGAGCTCCATAAGCCGCGTTCGGGAAGCGCTTACGGGGCGCACATACGCGCTGCAGAACGACTCTATGCTGGTTAGGACCGTTCTCATAGCCGGTACGCGTGGGTGGATTCTTCCAACTGAAGGCGTGGGGCAGGACGATGTGAAGATCTTTGATCGTGAATGCACCAGACTCAGGCTGTCGCTTGAAAATGCCCGCAGAATCAATAAGAACCTTCCGCTGATCTGTATGCTCCACTATCCGCCACTTACCGATCAGATCCGGGAAACAAAGATGACGCATTTGTTTTCCGAATTTGGAGTAAACCATGTGGTCTATGGACATTTGCATGGTCCGTCGCTGTATGGCGCATTCCGCGGAACCGAAGGCGGCGTTGAATACCATCAGGTTTCCTGTGATGGGCTTAACTTCAGACTGAAAACAATAGCTGAATACTGACGAAACACCGCTGCTCTGTCGAATGAATGTCGACAGAGCGCTTTTTTATGCTAAAACCTGGCAAAAACCGACTTTAACAATAATTTTACATATGAAATATGGCGAAATGTGGGGGTTTTTAAGGTAAGTATAGTGGCAATTTAGTGAAGAAAATGGTATAATGAGGAGGCGTAATGGAAATTGCACACGAATTTTATCAGGAGGTGATCGTTTATGAGCATGGAGACATTTACAGGCAGTGCTTTGCATACGATCGATCCTAAGGGGCGTGTGTTTATTCCAATGGTATACCGGGAAGCGCTCGGCAGCGATTTTACCATAGCGCTCAACAACGACTTCAGAACAATAGCGCTTTATCCAAAGGATTTCTGGAAAGAAAAGCTTCAAAGCTACGCCTGCATTCCTGATGTGGACCGCAGAGGCAGGCATCTGGTCAGGCACTTTACGGGCAATGCGTACACCGGCTGCAATCTGGATTCCCAGGGAAGAATCCTGATCCCGCAGGAGCTAAGAACCATGTTTGGCCTGGCGGGTCAAAAGGAAATTCGCTTTATCGGCGTGGGAGACGTACTTGAAATCTGGAATCCGGATCGATACCATGGCTTGATGTACGAACCGGATGAGCTGATTGACAGCATGCTCGACTATGTGTACGAAACCTACTTCAGCAATAGAATACAATAAGCAATTACGCGTAATATGAAAGGGGAGGCAGCATGAATCGCACGTACAGCGCACAAAAGCGAATCACCGGGAGAAGCCCCGAACTGTATAAGTGGGAAGAGCGCAGGCCTTCCCGTAAGCATACTGCAAATACTCGTCCGGGATATCCGGCAAGTGCACACGCAAAAATGCATACATCCATGTTTTCCAATAAGGATAAGATCATGATTACGGTCGTTGCGATGCTTCTGATTGTACTGCTTGGCGGCACCATCTTTATGATGGCGGATAATGCCAAAATCAGAATTGCAACGGCTGATCTGAAAACTGCGAACAAGACGATCGAAGAGGTGGAGATCTCCGCACTTCAGATCAGATATAACAAGGACAGCAGCCGGGAAGCCTGCAGACAACAGGGCCGGGATGTGCTGGGTATGATTTTGCCGGAAGACGAAGATAGACAGGTACTCAGCATCGATTACGTTTTCACCAATGAAAGCGCTCAGACGGCGGAGGCAAATGCGAACGGCCGTTAATAATTGCGTCCTGGACGCAGGGAGGCGCGTTCATGGTTCCTACGGGGCCTGTAATCAGAAGGCGCATTGCGCTTTCGATGGTGATTTTTTTCGTTTTGTTTTCCATCCTCTCAATCAGGTTGTATGTACTTCAGGTAGTCTGGGCAGAGGATTTGCAAAAGAGAGCGCAGGCACAATGGACGAGCGAGAATATCATACAGCCACAGCGAGGCAGGATATTGGACAGAAACGGCAATACGCTGGCGATGAGTGCAACTGCATATACGCTTTCCGTCAGTCCAAGGCAGGTATCGGATGCGAATGTGCTTTCGAACCTGCTTTCGCCGCTTCTAGGGATGGATGAATCAGCGATATTCAAGCGCGTGTCCGATACGTCCAAAGGCGGCGTTACGATTAAACGGCAATTGCCTGAGAGAACCGCTCAGCAGCTGAAACTGATGATGGCGGAGGCGTCAAAAGCGGATTCGGATGATCTGGATGGCTTGTATCTCGAACAGGACAGCAAGCGTTATTACATAAACGGCGCGTTTGCGACGCAGCTTCTGGGGCTAACCACTATTGACGGAGTGGGACAGGCAGGCCTTGAAGCGCATTTAAACAACTATCTCAGCGGAAAAACAGGGCGAGTGGTTAATGAGGTTGATGGGAAAGGACGCGCTTTGAATTTTTCTGCTGGCGAATATGTGCCATCGGTTGACGGAGCGGATGTATATCTCACCATCGATACCGCGATTCAGGGGTTTGCCGAAAAAGCAGCCCGAGAAGCGATGGAAGTCAATAATGCCGAGGGCGTGAGAATTCTTGTAATGGATCCAAACACAGGCGAGATTTTGGCCATGGTGTCAAAGCCCGACTATGATCCCAATCAGCCGCCCAGAGATGATGTTGAAAAGCTTACGGATCTCATGAGAAACCGCGTTATTTCGGATGCCTATGAGCCGGGTTCTACGTTTAAAATGATCACGATGGCGGCCTGCATCGAAGAAAAGCTTACTCATCTTGCCGAGTGGTTTTATTGCTCAGGGAGCGTGTATGTGGAGGGCGGTAGGGTGCGCTGCTGGGGAAACCCGCATGGCGCACAGTCGCTTACGGAAGCCCTTGAAAACTCATGCAACCCAGTGTTTGTCGAGCTGGGGCTTCGCCTCGGCATTGACACATTTTATAAATATCTCGATGCGTTCGGATTCGGCAAAAAAACGGGAATCGATATTCCCGGCGAAGGCAGCGGAATTGTAATATCCCAAAATACAGTCAAACGCGTGGACATTGCGCGAGTGGGATTTGGACAGTCTATAGCTGTTACGCCCGTACAACTTTTGAATGCTGCATGTGCTGTTATAAATGGAGGCAACCTTTTAAGCCCTTTTGTAGTCAAAGAAATCAGGGATGCAGACGGAAACGTCATTGAGAAAGGGGAACGCCATGTCGTTTCCAATCCGATATCGGAGGAAACTTCGAGGACGCTTCGAAGCATGCTGGAAAGCGTTGTCGAAAACGGCGGCGGCAAAAACGCTTACATAGAGGGATATCGCGTAGGCGGAAAAACCGGCACGGCGCAGGTGTATGTTGACGGTGTCGTATCGAGCGACAAGCACATTGGTTCATTTATCGGATTTGCACCAATGGATGATCCGCAGATTGCGGTACTGGTTATCGTTGACAGAGCGGACAGGAAACCGGATTTTGGAAGCGTAACCGCAGCGCCCTTTGCTAGGGACATTCTTTTATCCTCGCTTACCTATATGGGCGTTGAACGGGAGAAAGCGGATTCGGACGCGGATGAAAAGTATATTGTCCCGGACGTCAGAAACGAAACGCTTGCCGAAGCAAAAAAAATTCTAAAATCGCACGGTTTCTCCTGTGTATTAAGCGGCGCGGGAAAAACAGTCGCAGATCAGTTTCCTACTGCAGGAGCTGAAATGGTAAAGGGCTCCGTCATTATGCTCTATATGGATGGAAATACGTCGATTGATGAAAATGCATATGTTTCTGTTCCGGGTGTTTCGGGTATGTCTGTTATGGAGGCAAACCGAACAATTGCATCATACGGTCTGATCATGCAGGCGGAGGGCACGGGCCTTGCCGTAGATCAGGAGCCTAAGGAAGGCAGTATGGTTTTTCCCGGTGAAAAGGTACTGGTGCGTTTTCAAATGCCGGATTTGTAGAATACGCTTTATATCTGTTTGGGAGGCAAATAGGAATGGAGATTTCCGGGCTTTTAAAGAATCTACCGGTCGATTATCGCCTGATTGGCGATGCAAAAACAGAAATTACATCGCTTTGCACCGATTCCAGGAAGGTTGTTGAAGGGTGCCTGTTTTTCTGTATACCTGGTATGCATATGGATGCGCATGATTTTGCGCCGGATGCGGTATCAAAAGGCGCAAAGGCGGTTGTTGTTGAACGGGTGCTGAATGTGGATTGTCCGCAGATTCTGGTGCCGAATGTACGCCTTGCGATGAGCTATCTGGCTGCGTCCTTTTATGGAAATCCTGCTGACCGGATGAAGATCATAGGCATAACCGGAACAAAAGGCAAAACTACTACCAGCTTCCTTTTGAAATCGATTCTGGAAAAGGCAAACCATAAGGTTGGTTTGATCGGAACGGTTTCAACGCTCATTGGCGATGAGGAACATGAGTCCGGAAAAACGACGCCGGATCCTGTAGAGTTTCAGGAAATACTGAAAAAAATGGCGGACGCAGAGTGCGAGTATGTGGTTATGGAAGTATCGGCGCATGCGTTGGCTATGCACCGTGTTGCAGGCATATGCTTTGAAGCTGCAGGTTTTTTGAATCTTTCGCTGGATCATTTGGATTATTTCGGTACTATGGAGAAGTACATGGAAGCCAAGCTTGAAATAGTGAAGGCCGCGAAGAAAATGATTGTCAACGTGGATGATGAACGTGTGAAACAGGCTTCGGAGGAGAAGGGCTTTCCGTTTATCAGAATCGGTATTCGTGAAAGAGCGGATGAATACGCACGCAACATTGAAATCACGGAAAACGGACTTTGCTTCAATATGTGCTTCCACAAGCGAATGAAAACGGAAATCCATCTGAAACTGACTGGCATTTTCAATGTATATAATTCTATGATGGCTTCTGCACTGGCCGATGCATGCGGCGTAGATATTCAGGCTATCAAGGAAGGACTTGAATGCGTAAAGGCTGTTCCGGGCAGAATAGAACTGCTTGATACGCATACGCCTTATAGGGTAATTCTCGACTATGCGCATTCGCCGGATGCGCTTGAGAATATACTCACTGCCGTACGGCAGACAACAAAGGGAAGATTGATTGCGTTGTTTGGATGCGGCGGCGGACGAGATCAAACGAAACGACCCGTAATGGGCAGAATCGGCGGGAATATGGCGGATCTCAGTATATTGACAAGCGATAACCCCAGAAATGAAGATCCGCATCAGATTATTCGCGAAATTGAAGCGGGTATCGCCGAAACCGATGGCGAATATGTTACGATTGAAAACAGACGCGAAGCCATTCGATACGCGCTTACCGTTGCCGAAGAGAACGATACGGTAGTATTGGCCGGAAAAGGTCATGAAACCTATCAGGAAGTGATGGGGAAAAAGCTGCCGTTTGATGAAAAGATCATCGTGCAGGAGCTTTTGGATGAAATATCCGGCGGAATTTAACGGAGGAATTAAGAGGTATGCAAAGGCTGATTTTTACGGTTCTCGTTTCGTTTTTACTGTCAATTGTGCTGGGTCCGTTTGTGATTCCGTGGCTTAAAAAGCTAAGGGTTGGACAAACGATCAATCCCTTCGGACCCAAATCACACGCAGGCAAGCAGGGAACAACCACTATGGGCGGACTGATTTTTGTGTCCGCAGCTGTGATTACCTCGCTCATTTTTGCAAAGTTCAAGGGCGCTGATGGATACTTTATTCTGATACTGCTCTTGTGCATGCTCGCCTTTGCGCTGATCGGTTTTCTTGATGACTATATCAAGGTGGTAAAAAGAAGGTCTGAAGGCCTTACGCCGAAGCAGAAACTGATTCCTCAGATTGTCTTTGGAATCGGAATCGCGCTTCTTGCCTACTTCAGCCCTTCCATTGGCTCCAAGCTGAAGGTGCCGTTTACGTCTTTTGAGATCGATCTTGGAATTTTCTATATTCCCGTAATGGTATTTGTCATTGTAGGCGTAGTCAATTCCGCCAATCTACTGGATGGGCTTGATGGTCTTTGCGCCGGTTCCTCCATGATCGACTTTGGTACGCTTGCGCTGATTGCATTCTCGCTTTCTGCGGCAAACGGTGAAGTGGATGCAGATTTGTATAATACGGCGCTGTTTTGCGGCGCAGTGTGCGGTGCGCTGATGGGTTTCCTTCGCTTTAACACCCATCCTGCCGGAATCATAATGGGCGATGTTGGATCGTTCGCCATAGGCGGCGCGCTGATGGGTGTTGCGATTGTTACCCGTCTTACGCTGATTCTTCCCATTGTTGCTTTCGCCATGATGATTTCAAGTCTGTCCGATATCGCACAGGTTCTGTATGTACGCATTACGCGCGGCAAGCGCCTTCTGAGAATGGCGCCGCTTCATCATCATTTCGAATTGAGTGGAATACCGGAAACCAGAATTGTAGCGATGTATGACATTATGACTGCAATATTGTGCCTGATTGCCCTGGCTGGATATGCCGGATAATATTTGGCAGGAGGATGGAAGCATGATCGGGAAAAGGGTGCTTGTTTGGGGAATGGCGCGCTCCGGCATTGCCGCCGCAAGGCTTTTGAACGATGCAGGCGCGTATGTTCGAATTAATGATATCAAAACAGCTGAGCAAATCGGAGAGGGGCTTAACATCCTGAAAACCCATGGCGTCGAGTGGAGATTGGGTGAAAACATAGAGGATCTGTTCGATGAAATTGACATGCTGGTAATAAGCCCCGGTATACCCAAGGCACACCCGGCTGTCCTAAAGGCAGAGGAGAAGGGTATCGAAGTTGTGGGTGAAGTGGAGCTTGCATATCGGCTTGGCCGCGGGCGGGTGATTGCCATTACCGGCACCAACGGAAAGACGACCACGACGAGCTTACTGGGCGAGATTTTCAAAAATGCAGGAAAAACAACGTATGTCGTTGGCAACATTGGAGATCCCTACAGCGAATATGCAGGAAAAATGAAAGATGACGATATGGTCGTTTGCGAGATTTCCTCTTTCCAGCTGGAAACGGTATCGACATTTAATCCCGAAGTTTCTCTGGTACTGAACATTTCTGAAGATCATCTGAACCGCCATGGAACGATGGAGAATTATGCGGATATCAAAACCCGAGTGTTTCAAAACGCAGGCGAAGGCCAAACTGTCGTTCTGAATTATGATGATCCTGTTACCCGCAAAATGGCGGAAAAAGTAAAAGGGATCGTAAGCTGGTTTTCAAGGGAAATAGAGGTTCCGCAAGGCGCATTTGTCAGAAACGGTATTATCGTTAGCGCGCATTGCGGGAAATGTGAGGATGTACTGCCCTGCGAGGACGTGTATATTCCCGGACCGCATAACCTTGAAAACGCGCTTGCTGCGACTGCAGCCGCGATTGCAGCCGGAATTCCGATTCCGGTAATAAGGCATACGCTTCGAACCTTCAGAGGCGTGGAACACAGAATCGAAACGGTACGTACGCTTGACGGCGTGAAGTACATAAACGATTCAAAAGGTACAAACCCCGATTCAACCATTAAGGCCGTTAATACGATGCGAGAAAATACAGTGATCATATTGGGCGGCTCCGAAAAGAATTCAGACTATACGGAATTATGCCGTGAAATCGTGAACAGTGCCGTTACCTATGCTGTTCTGATTGGAAAAACCGGACCTGCAATCGGCGAAAAACTGAAGGAAGCTGGGTTTACGGCTTACGAATATGCAGGATATGATTTTGAAGCGGCGATTCTGACTGCGCGTAGCCGCAGCCTCAAGGGCGGCAATGTGCTGCTTTCGCCGGCATGCGCCAGCTTTGACATGTTCTCGGATTATGAAGCGCGAGGACGCGAATTCAAACGTATTGTGAATTCGCTTCAGGAGAACGTCGGTTGACTGGCGGCCGTATACGCGGCGCAAATGAAAAAAGAACGTATGGGTTCATAAGAAGCATTCGTGGAAAAAGACCCGACAGCGGTATACTGATTACGTTTATTGTACTGATGCTTACGGGACTGGTGGTTCTGTATTCTGCAAGCTATTACAATGCTCTGGAAACCGGAACCTCACTGAAAGACGTGATCAGCCAGCTAATCGGTATATTGGCGGGCGCAATTCTGATGCTTGTAGTCTGGAAAATTGATTACAGGGCTCTGAATGACTCGAGAATTATATGCGGTTCGCTTATTTTCAGCCTGGTATTGCTGATTCTTGTTGCGATACCGGGCATTGGCGTATATCTGAACGGCTCCAGACGCTGGCTGAGACTTGGACCGATCAGCTTTCAACCTTCGGAGATTGCCAAGTATTCGATGATTCTGTTTATGGCGCGGGCGCTGTCTGCGCCAAAGCGCAGCATAAATCGCTTTTTTACAGGCCTTTTACCGTTGTTTGTGATACCCGGTATAATGTTTGTGCTGGTGCTTATGCAGCCGAATTTGTCCACAGCAGGATCGATCGTGATTGTTGCTGCAGTTATGGTCATGATAGCAGGAGCCAAATGGCTGCATCTTATGCTGGTAGGTATTACAGGCGCTCTGGTAGGCGCGTATTATGCGCTGTCCGAACCTTATAGACGCGCACGGATGATTTCGTTTATCGACCCGTTTAAATACCTTTCCAATGAGGGTTATCAGCTTTCGCAGTCGCTGATTGCCTTTGGAAACGGCGGGCTTTTCGGAATGGGACTTGGCAGAGGCAGACAGAAATTTGCCTTTTTGCCGTATCCGGAAAGCGATTTTATCTTTGCTGTTGTCGGAGAGGATCTTGGATATGTCGGTTGTCTGTTTGTATTGACGATGTTCTTTCTGTTTTTGTTTTATTCTTTCAGAAGTGCAATCAGATGTCCCGATCGATTCGGAAGCATACTCGCGGCTTCTATTGCGGCAATGATCGGTGTACAGACGGTAATCAATATCGCCGTTGTCATCGGTATCATGCCGACAACAGGACTCCCTCTTCCGTTTTTCTCGGCGGGCGGAACTTCGGTTTCGGTCATTATGGGAGCGGTAGGGCTTTTGATGAACATATCTTCCGAAAACAAAGAATCTTGAATAGGCTATAATACAGAAAGGCGGATAGACGACATGCAGAAAAGGAAAAGTAAGAAAAAAGCCGTCATGAAAAGAAATGCCCGTATTACAGGTATTCTGATTGTCGTTATCTGCTGTGTTCTGATACTTCTTTTAACGGGTAAGCAGAATACGATAAAGAATGTTAAAGTACAATGGGAGAATCGAACGGGACAGTTCGTAACGTACACGGACGAAGATATTATTCGCGCATCACGCATCATGATGGGTGCGCAAATGAACGCCTTGTATGAAATGCAGGATGAAGCGAAAGCGGGTATTGACGCGCTTGGTTATGTAAAGTTTGAAGGTGTAGAGCGCGTGAACCGAGATACAATCAGAATCTGTGTGTCGGAAAGGGAACCGATCGCACTGTTGGATGCAAGCGGGAATCTGGTGTTGATCGATGAGGACGGCTATGTGCTTTCGCATCTCTCCAGCATTCCTACCTATAACGTTGTATATGTAACGGGCGCAGAGCTTATGTCTCATAGGGATGGCGAAAAGCTCGTAACAAGGCGAAGCGAACAGCTTGATGATATTTTGGCAATTACCAACGCAATAAGAAAGCTCGGCTATGAAAAAACATATTCGGAACTGAATGTTAAGGATTCGAATGGATTTTATTTAATAACCAACACCAATCTGATCGTTCAGTTTTATGAAACTAAAGATATTGAAAAGACGCTCATGCTCGCTAACGGGATGATTGTTGATAAAGGTTATACTACCGGAAAAGTGATTATCAGCGGTAATTACGCGTCTTATCAGCCGACGGGAGGGAATGAATAAAGAAAAAGAATGTAAAATGTAATAAATTTGAATTACAAATGAAATATTCACCAAAAAACTGTTTACAAAGTGGCGGGTTATCCTGTATAATTGGAATATAGAAGTTGAGCGAGTACTTACGGGCGAATGAGGCGGGAGAAAGAGTAAGATGAGAACACAAGTAGCAGCTATCGAGTTTGGCACCTCGAAAATCGTTACTGTGATCGCAGAAAGCGGCGGCTTCAATCGTTGCGATATAATCGGAAGCGGCACTGTGCCGTATGACGGATATCAGAACGGAGAATGGGTAACGCCGAATCGGCTGGCGCAGGCGGTGTACAATTCCATTAGTGCGGCTGAAAAGGATGCGAACACGAAGATTAAGGATATATATATCGGAATTCCCTGCGAATGCATCAAGGTAATGAGCACGGAAGCAACGGTTCCGATTCATGGTGAAAGAGGACGCGTATCGGAAGAGGATATAGACGAAGTACAGGACATGGCGGCAAATGTATTCCGTTTCGATATGCGAAAGGAACATGTTATACATCGTTCACCTGCATGGTTTTCGGTTGATAATGGCAAAAGGACCATGACGCCGCTGAACATGCAGGGTGAAAACCTGACATCACGCGTTTCGTTTATTGTGGCAGATCCTCAGTTTGTCAATGATATGCGCGAGCTCATGGACTCCATGGGACTTGGTATAAACGGCTTTTTGTCTCCTTCCTTTGGCGAACAGCTGCTGCTTGTTTCCCTGGAAGAACGGGAAAAGCCCGGGATTTTTGTAAATGTCGGTTTCCTGAATACTGAGGTTAGCGTCATCGAAGGCGATGCAATGGTTTACCATGCAGTTCTTCCGATGGGCGGAGGACATATAACAGAAGATCTGGCTCGCGCTATGGAAATCCGTGAGCATGAAGCGGAACAATTGAAGCGCTGCTTTGTGCTTGGAAGCGACGAGTTTGAACTGATCGATCCGCCCGAGTTTATGGACGAATACGGAAGGCGCTTGAATTACGATCCGGATTTTATCAAGGATTGTATGAGGGCAAGCGTGGATGAACTGTGCGGAATGATTGAAATGACCATTGAGGATGCAAAGACTTGCGTTCTCAGAAGATCACCAGTATATCTGGCGGGCGGAGGCCTTGCGCTGATTCGCGGGGGAAAGGAATACCTTTCTTCGAAGGTCAAACGGCCTGTGAAGGTACCGATGCCGAGGGCTCAAAAGCTGAACAGCCCGGCATATACCAGTATCATGGGATTGGTCAACCTTATTTTTGATTCTATTGAGCAGCGCTCACCGGAGCAGGATACACTGCCGGGGCGGTTGGCGGAGGGATTCCGCGGCTTGTTCAACAAGAAATAGATTTTGATGGAATACAAACAATAGCGAGGGGGATGCCTTGTGCTCGAATTTGAACTTGAATCTAACAACAACTTTGCTTCAATAAAAGTTGTCGGCGTAGGCGGCGCAGGAACGAATGCCGTTAACCGTATGGTGGACAGCGGCCTTCGCGGCGTAGAGTTTATCGCTGTCAACACGGATAAGCAGGCGCTTGCGCTTTCCAAGGCCACCAATAAAATTCAGATTGGTGAGAAGCTGACCAAGGGCCTTGGCGCCGGTGCAAATCCCGAAATCGGCAAGCGCGCAGCAGAGGAGAGCCGCGAGGAACTGGCTTCCATCATGAAGGGTGCTGACCTTGTATTCGTAACCTGCGGCATGGGCGGCGGAACCGGAACCGGCGCTGCGCCTGTGATTGCCGAAATCGCCCGCGATATGGGCATCCTTACCATTGGCGTTGTGTCCAAGCCGTTCATGTTTGAAGGCCGTCAGCGCATGAAGAATGCTGAAAACGGCATTGAAGCGCTCAAGGCAAACGTAGATACGCTGGTTGTTGTACCCAATGACAGACTGCTTCAGATTGTTTCCAAGGGAACTACGATGACTGAAGCTTTCAAGATTGCCGACGATACGCTTCGTCAGGGCATTCAGGGCATTTCCGACCTGATCGCCGTTCCTGCAATGATCAATCTGGACTTTGCCGACGTTCGCACCGTAATGGAATCCCGCGGCCTTGCACACATGGGCATCGGCAGCGGCACCGGCGAGAACCGCATGGTAGAGGCTGCCAAACAGGCGGTATCCAGTCCCATGCTTGAAACGTCCATCGATGGCGCACGCGCGGTTCTGATTAACATTACCGGCAGCCCCGATACTTCTATTATCGAAGTAAACGAAGCTGCGCAGCTCATCACCCAGGCGGCTGATCCCGAAGCCAATATCATCTTCGGCGCAGGTATTGACGAATCTCTCGAGGATGAGGTACACATTACCGTTATTGCAACCGGTTTTGAAAAGACACCGTTCCCAGACAAAAAGGGCGCAAATCCTTTTGCACGCAAGAATGAAACTGTTGAAAGCGATCCCGTAATTCCGACAGCCGAATTTGTAGCTGATGGGGAACCGAGCATTCCGCCGATTTTTGATAAGCGTCCCGAAGCTCCCCAGCGCCGTCCCGCTCCGCGTCCCGCGCCCCAGCAGCGTCCCGCCCAGCGCCCGCCGCAGGGCCGTCCCGCACCTCGCGCGCAGCGTGAAGGCAGTTATGCGCCTGGTGGAAGCACCCGCGTTCCCGAGCGCCGCACACCCCGCGTGTACGAGTCTGACGACACGTTTGCAGAAAAACGCCCGCAGCGCAGAGGATTCTCGCCCGACGTTCCGAGCTTCCTTAAAAGGCGCGAAACAAACGACGAAGAATAATTCTAAATAAGCAAAAACAGCGACGATACCGCCGCTGTTTTTTTCGTTCAATAAAACATATAAAATGATATGAATATTGAGTCAATCTATGCATGGATTTATACGAAATATGGGCAATAAAGCCCATATAACCTTGAATTTGTTCTTGATTCCGGCAGGAAAATCGTGTATAATGAATATGTGAAATAAAACGCAGGAGGGATGCATATGAAGCTTATCATCGCAATCGTACAGGATGAAGATGCTTCCAAGCTTGTCAGCACGCTTATGAACGAAGGATATGGCGTAACGAAACTGGCAACCACTGGCGGATTCCTGCGCGCAGGTAATACCACTCTGCTCGTTGGCGTTGAGGATCAAAAGCTTGACGGTGCCATGGGCATTATTGAGAAAATCTGCCGCAGCCGCAAACAAATTGCGACAGCTCCTACGCCCATGTCCGGCTCTGCCGGCGCATATGTACCGTATCCGATTGAGGTTATGGTTGGCGGCGCTACCGTGTTTGTAATGGACGTAGATCAGTTTAAGAAGTTCTGATGCCTGGTATTCAATCATTTCGTGATTTTCGCGCGAGACCGTTCCTGAAAGAACAGTTAATGCGTCCGGTGAAAACCGGGCGCATTGTCCATGCGCAGCTGTTTGCCGGCCCCGGAGGCGTTGGCAAGAAGACAGCGGCGCTTCTTCTTTCAAGGGCAATCAACTGCGCGTCAAGTATGGATAAGCCCTGCAATTTGTGTCCTTCATGCCTGCAGTTCCTCTCCGGAAATTCTCCAAGACTGATTTTGATTGAGCCAAAGAAAAACCAGATCAAGGTGGAAACAATCAGGGAACTAATCGAAAAAGTTCACATGCGAACAGACGAAGGCAAACTCTGCGTAATCATTGATGAAGCAGAAAAAATGAACGAGAACGCACAGAACGCGCTTTTAAAAACGCTGGAGGAAGCGCCGGATTATGTCGTGTTTTTCCTGATCAGCGAAAAGCCAGGCGTACTTTTGCCAACCATCCGGTCACGCTGCGCCATGTTTCGTTTTGCGCCGCTTTCGGATGGCGATGTGAAACAAGTACTGGAAGAAAACGGGATAGATGAAATTCGCGCCAAGGAAGCTTCCAAAATATCGGATGGCTCAATTGGTCTAGCTTTTGAAAGATTAACCGATGAAAGCTTTAGAATGCTCAGCGAAAGGGCGTTGTCGGCGCTTGCATCTGTAAAAAAGGCGTCTGACGTAGCCGGTGCTTTTCAGAAAATTCAAGCGGATAAGGATCATTGGACGGATATCCTCAAAATATACGAAAAGCTTGCCGGAGAATTAATGAAAATCAACGCTGGCAATTCGGATGAAATTGATTCGCAGACGCAGGTTTTTATCAAAAATAAAATAGACGGAGCAAAGCTTCTTATGAGTGTAATAGACGCAAGAAAGAAATTGAATTCTAATGTGTTGTATCAATCAGCAATGGAAATACTGTTTTTTGATATCGTAAATCAGGAGGACAACAGGTAAATGGCAACCGTTATCGGCGTTCGTTTTAAAAAAGCAGGTAAAGTATACTATTTCAGCCCGGGTGATGTATGGCCTAAGCCCGGTGAAAGTGTTATTGTAGAAACTACGCGCGGTATTGAACTGGGCGAAGTTGTGACCGGAGCCAGAGATGTAAGCGATGAGGCAATCGTACAGCCGCTCAAAACCGTACTTAGAAAAGCAACGGATGAAGATCTTGCAATTGTTGAAAAGAATGTGAAGCGCGAACAGGAAGCATTTCAGATTTGTGTCAACAAAATAGAACAGCATAAGCTGGAAATGAAGCTTGTCAGCGTTGAATACACTTTTGACGATTCTAAAATCATTTTCTATTTTACTGCAAACGGACGCGTCGACTTCAGGGATCTGGTGAAGGACCTTGCGAGTATTTTCCATATGCGCATTGAACTGAGACAGATTGGCGTGAGGGACGAAGCGAAGATGCTTGGCGGCTTGGGCGCATGCGGAAGGCAGATTTGCTGCGGCGCGTTTCTGGGAGATTTCCAGCCCGTATCCATCAAGATGGCAAAAGAGCAGAACCTTTCGCTGAACCCTACCAAGGTATCCGGACAGTGCGGAAGACTCATGTGCTGCCTGAAATACGAACAGGATTACTATGAGGAAACGCTCAAAAAGCTGCCTCGTGTGGGCAAGGAGATCATGACGCCCGACGGTGTAGGCTATGTGACGGAAATCAGCGTACTGCGTGAAAAAGTGAAGGTTCGCGTACGGACAGGCGACGATAACTTTGAAGTGCGCGAATACGGCGTTGAGGATGTAAGAAAGCTTCAGCCCGGTGAACGTTCGGCGGATTTCGAAATGCCGCCCAGAATGCCCGAAAAAGAGGACGTTGCCGAACAGACGGCAGAGGAAGCCGCCGATGAAAACCGAAGAAAACGGTATCCGCGCCATAAGGCTGTAAAGACGCTGAATACGGATCAATATATGGAAATCCATGGCGAGGGCGAGAAGGCGGATAAAGAAAAACAGCCGGACGAACCCAAAAAGCGCCGCTATCTGAAGAACAATGATGATGGCCAGCCAGCGGAAGAGAATCAGGGAGAAAAAAAGCATTCGCGCGGCGATGGCAGAAAAGGAAAACCGCATAAATAATAAATACCCCCTTAAAACGCAAAAACGGATGTTTTAAGGGGGTATTCATGTAACCGAATGGCACAGGAACGTATGATTTTATTAATAAATCAAAATTGTGTAAACCGCTTAAAAGGGGTATACAAGCCGCGCCATTCGTGATATAATTCAGTATGCCCTAAATGAAAGAACCCTGGTTATGCCGTGTCCCTCCCCGGTGGTGTCCCTGCCGATGAAAGGAACGAATCAACAAGGTAATCAATCATCGAACGGGCTCATATGATTAGGAGGGTTATATCCATGTTCGAAGACAAGACTTTGGTATGCCGTGAGTGCGGCAACGAGTTCGTATTCACCGCTTCCGAGCAGCAGTTCTATGCTGACAAGGGCTTCCAGAACGAGCCCGGCCGTTGCCCGGCTTGCCGTGCAGCCCGTCGTCAGGCCAATGGCCAGAACAACAACCGTGGCGAGCGTCAGATGTATGACGTGATCTGCGATGGCTGCGGCCGTCCCACTCAGGTTCCTTTCCAGCCCCGCGGAGATCGTCCCGTATTCTGCCGTGAGTGCTTCGATGCGAACCGTCAGAGCCGCTATTAATGAAATCAAAGCCCTCCGATTAATCGGAGGGCTTTTTTATTTCCGTTTTGTTGACACATGTGGTATAATGAAAATAAGGAAATATACGCGTTTATACGGGGGATGCTTGAATGAATATTACGGAGAGGCTTAATGGCAACCTGAAAGAGTATCAGTCCATTCCTTTTTGGAGCTGGAACGATAAACTTGATCCTGACAGGCTCAGGCAGCAGATACGGGATATGAAGGCTGCCGGTATCGGTGGCTTTTTCATGCACGCAAGGGGCGGCCTCACGACCGAATATCTTAGTGATGAATGGTTAGATGATATAAAGCATTGCATTGACGAAGCCGCGAAGCAGGGAATGGACGCATGGGCATACGATGAAAATGGCTGGCCGAGCGGTTTTGCGGGTATGAAGCTGATTGAAAACCCCGAAAATCATGCGCATTACCTTACCTGTGAGGCGCGTCCTACGTTTGATGCCGAGGCACTTGCCTGTTATCGTGTGGAAGAGGGAAAGCTGATTCGCGTTACGGAGGATGAAAACGAAAGCTGTGTTTGTCTGTATGACCGCACCAATTCCTCTGTTGTCGATATCCTCAACTGGAAAATCGTGCGCAAGTTCATCGATGAAACACATGAAAAGTATTATGCGCGCTTTAAGGAAGATTTTGGAAAGGTGCTGGCAGGCTTCTTTACGGATGAACCGCAGTATTTCCGCTATCAGACTGCGTACAGCCCCGTGATGCTGAAGGCATACAGGGATTTGTATAGCGAAGATCTTCTGGATGAACTCGGCGCCTTATTCATTGACTGCGATTCCAGCGACAAGCTGCGCTGGAGATACTGGAAACTGATGAACGATCTGTATACCGAAGCCTTCGCGGGGCAGATATACAGATGGTGTGAGGAGAAGGGCGTTAAGCTTACCGGCCACTCCATCGAAGAGCGGAATCTGTTTGGCCAGATGATCTGCTGTGCAGGCATTATGCCGTTTTACGAGTACGAGCATATACCGGGCATTGATTGGCTTGGCAGAGAAATCGATACCGAGATCGCGCCCAAGCAGGTGGCCTCTGCCGCCCAACAGCTGGGGAAAAAGCATGTCATTACCGAAACCTTTGCTTGCTGCGGCTGGGATGTAACGCCCAAAGAGCTTAAGCGTATCGCTGAATGGCAGTATGTGAACGGCGTAAATCAGATGTGCCAGCACTTGTATCCGTATTCTATCCGCGGGCAGAGAAAGCGCGATTATCCCGCGTTTTATACCAATCACAACCCGTGGATGAAGGATTTCCTCGACTTCAACAACTACTTTACTGCGCTCGGTTATATGCTTGCAGAAAGCCATGAGATTGCCGAGACGCTGGTAATTCATCCTGTGCACAGTGCGTATTTTACCTTTAAGCGCGACGATCCTTCCAGCGTAAAGGATCTGGATCGTCGGTTTGCAAACTTAGTGGAATCGCTGGGCGCACGAGGGATCGGACATCATTATGCTGATGAATCGCTGTTGGCGAAATACGGAAGCGTAAAGGGCCATCGGATTCATGTTGGCAAATGTTCATATTCCTATGTTGTCGTTCCCGATATGCGCGGCCTTGATAAAACGACGGTCGACTTGTTGAAGGAATATGCCGCTGCTGGAGGTAGGTTGTACTTTGCAGGTGATAAGGTACCGGAACTCGTAAACGGCGAAAAAGCGGATATTGGCCTTATCAGCAACATCCGTTTTGAGGATATCAAAAATCCCGGCATATCCACCGACAGAGACGATACTGCCATCCGCATGACGATCAGACGCAGCGACTTCGGCGATTTCATTTATGCAGTTAACCTTTCAAAAGATGAAACCGATTCCGTTCGCATTCATGTGAATGCACGCGGCGCGAAAAAGTACCTGCTCGACAAACGGGTGTACGCGCCCATCGTATTTGAAGAGTGTGAAAACGGCGGCATCGATATTCCGCTTACGCTCATGGCTGGCGAATCCATTATCATCTTCCTTTCCGGTTCGGCGAAATCTGCGGAAAAAGCTGCCGAAAAGAAAGTGCAGGTTATCTGTGCCCCGCAGGCGTTTATTGAACAGATGGACGAAAATGCGCTTACGCTTGACACCTGCCGCTTGTCGTACGACAACAAGGAGTATACCGATGAACTGCCCGTAATGGCGGTTTCCGATCGTCTGCTTCGCGAAAAGCGGAACGGCAGCGTGTACCTGAAATATACATTTGACGTAAAGGCAAAGCCTTCGACTCTTCGCATTGAAGCGGAGAAGATGAATGCTGCCGGCGTATGGCTGAACGGAGAAAGTATTTCGCTTGACGGACAGGGTACGCAGGATCCGTCGTTTGTTACGGCGGATATAGCATCCAGAATTCGTCTCGGCGTTAACGAGGTTGTATTCCTGATCGACTACTATCAGAGTGAGCATGTGTACAAGGTGTTTAACGGCGTATATTATGATCGTGACGATACCACGGAAAGTCTGGTTAACTGCTTGAGCTACGAAACGGATATTGAGTGCATCTATCTGCGTGGCGATTTCTGTGTGGACGCACCCGCATTTGAAGCAGGAGCCAAACGCACGCTTTTAAACGAAGGACCGTTCAGAATTACGCTTCCGAGGAAGTATGTAACGCTGAATGCGCTGGCGAAGGATGGCTTCCCGTTCTTTGCCGGCACGATGACCGTATCTGTTCCCTTTACTGCAAAAGGCGACGAAACGCTAATGAAGCTCGTTGGCAGATTCGCGACCGCGCGCGTATCCGTGAACGGTGGCGAAGAGAAGCTTCTGATGTTTGACGATGTGCTGGACATTTCAAAGGATATAAAACGCGGCGCAAACGTTGCGAAGATTTCCATCACCAACAGCTGCAGAAACATTTACGGGCCCTTCCATAATCCTTCAGATCCCGACTCCTATGCCGTAAGCCCCGATTCCTTCAGCCTGTACGGCACTTGGAAGGACGGACAATCCGCCCATTATACGGACAGATATGCCTTCACCTACTTTGGTATTGATGAGATTGAACTGATGTAAGGTTCGTTCAAGTAGTATATAATAACCGACCGGAAAAATGCGTTCAGGGGCATCTTTCCGGTCGGTTGTTTTATTGTGCGGTTCTTATCCGGCCTGTACTTAATCAGGCGTTACAAAAACGGTACGCTGGTGCGTGTAAATGACAAAGCCTGGCTTGGAACCGCTGGGCTTTTTGACATATTTGCGCATGGTATAGTCTACCGCAACGTTAGAGGAAGCATGGTATTTGGAATGCTTTGCGGCAAGACCTGCAGCAAAAAGGATGGTATCATTTGTAGGCTTTTCGCTTTTGATTATGACGTGAGAACCGGGCGCATCCTTTACGTGAAGCCACCACTCGTTCAATCCTGCGCTGAAGGTGAGCTTTTCATTCTGCAGGTTGTTTTTGCCTACCAGGATTTCGGTTCCGTCCGCTGACATGTAGCGGAAAGGTTCGGAAGGAGGCAGCGCCTTGATCTGACGGCGACTGGCTGTGTCCTTCATGTAGCCCTGCTTGACAAGTTCTTCTCTCAGTTCCCAAAGGGAAGGCTCGTCCGTGCATTTTCCGAGGTTCTCCATCTGTCCTTCCAGATATAAAAGCTCCTCTTCGGAAAGCCGGCGCTGTTCTTCGGCAAGCTTTCTTGCGCTTTGCGCTTTTTTGTATAGTTTAAAATAGCGCTGTGCGTTTGCCGTAGCGGAAAGCTTTTCGTCCAGCTCCACCTCCAGCATTTCGCAGTTCTCATCATAGTAATTGGGCAGGAATACGGTTTTCATTCCCTTTTTCACAAGATGAGGACTGGCGGACAACAGTTCGCCCTTAATCCGGTATTCCTCCATGCGGGCTCCTGCGGCGAGCGCTTCCAACTGAAGCGCGATTTTCTTTTCCACGCGTTCAATATTGTTTTTGATTACTTTGTGAATGGATGCGCTTTTCTGTTTCATCCTCTCTTCGCGGTCGCGAAGAAAATAAAAATCGTCAATCGCCTCAGAAAGCGTTGAGTATCCGCGCGAAGGCGTCGTTTGACGACTTTTGTAGTCGAATGCGATAAAGTCTGCGATTTCGCCTGCGTCTGTTAAAAGCACCTTCGGAGAGGGATTTTCGAGTATGTCGGTAAGTGCTTTTGAAACCGATTCGGCCGTTTTGGCGCGATCGATTGTTTCTAATCCCGCGTTTTCTTCTCCCGTTGCGCGGAAGCAAAGCTCTCTTGCAAGCGGCGCGGAAAGACCGCTGATGGAATCGGCCAGTACGCGGGGGAGCGTGCCTGAGGCTTGAGACAAGGCGCGGAATATTTCGTTTGCTCCGGCTTTGTCAAAGGGAATCTTGCCATGCGCCGGCGGATTCATATAGGGAAGACCGGGAAGTACTTCGCGAAAGCTTGATACCGCTTCGTTTACGCGCCTTGCGCTCTCCAATATACGGCCTTCCGAATTGATGAATATGATATTGGAATGCTTTCCCATGAACTCCGCGATGATGCTCTTTTTTGCGCGGTCGCCCAGCTCGTCGGTGTGCTCAATGTCGATTCTGAGTATGCGGTCAGAATCAATCTGATGTACGCCGGAAACGCGCCCGCCCAGCAGGTGTTTTCTCAAAAGCATACAAAGATTCGGCGGCTCCAGAGGATTGGCCTTTTTAATACGCGTAATCTGCGCGCGTGCGCATCCGGCGCTTGCCGACAAAAGCAGCTGATGGTTTTCGCCATTATTACGGATGGTAATTATAATTTCGTCCCTTTCAGGCTGCGCGATTTTATCAATTCTGCCGCCTGCAAGCATTCTGTCCAATTCTTTTGCAATCAGATAAAAGGTAACGCCGTCCATCGGCATAAGGATTCCCTCCAAATCGTAATTCAATTGATTATAACTGATAATACATATATTTTCAATGCCGATTGATTCTTTTTTAACGTTGTGGTAGAATAAGCATACCCTCCGGCTGCCCGGAATAGCATAAAGCGATTAAACTCGGTTGGGAGGGGATGCGGATGAAAATCAGCGTGAATAAAAAGCAGCTGTATCTGATTGCCGCAATGATTCTTTTGGCGACGCTTCTGATTCTTTCGTCCATGGAGAATACAGATTCCGACAGGAACAATACAGATGGCTATACGCATTCGCCATCGCCAAGCCCCATTTTGACGCCTGCACCGTCTGCAGAGGCGTCTGCGCGGCCGGAGAGCACCATGAATACGGTTGTCTACTATCAGGATGATTATGGGTATCTGGTGCCGGTGATGCGCACAATCAAGGCACAGGAGGGTGTGGCGAAGGCAACGCTCAACCTGATGGTGAAAAGCGTGTACAACGATATGGAAGCCGCTAGGCTGGGTCTGCGAACAGTGATTCCCGAAAACACATCGATAGATCTGGATATATCCTCGGGAGTTGCACATGTGGATCTTGGAAAAGAGGCGCTTTCGTGCCCCGATGCGGCGGCAGAAAGCGTGATGGTGAACGCAATTGTACATGCACTGACGGGGTTTGATACGGTAGACAGCGTCATGTTTACAATCAACGGACATAAAACCGAAACGCTGACAAACGGAACGCCTATTTCGGGCGAATTTCATGAAGGGGCTTTGAACCTTGAAAGCTCGGCTTATACGAGCGGCTCCGAAATGGTTACATTGTATTTTACGGGTGAATCGCCCAGTATGATCGTTCCCGTTACGCGCGTCGTATATGGCTCGGGTGACCTTCAAACGGCGGTTGTCGAGCTTGTAAAGGGCCCGGGCGTTTCTTCGCCCTTGAACGGAGTGATTCCGGCGGGCTGCGGGCTGATCAGCGCTGAAGTAAAAAACAGGATTGCCCAAATCAATTTTACGGAAGAATTCATTAGGATTGCCGAGGAGACGGACGGAGGAAGGCTGGCGCTTCGTGCGCTGGTATTGACTTGTCTCGAGTTTGACGGCGTAGACAGTGTAGAAATACTGGTAGAAGGCAAGCCTTACGATACGGGCGAAGGAACGCTGGCAGCGCCTACTTTTGTCAATAGTGCAGGCTCCATAGAAGATGCGTTTATACTGAAGCAAAGTGAAGAACTGTTCGAGTTTGAATAATACAGGAAGGAAAGATACAAATGGAAATTACCAGAAAACCCTCGCAGATGCGATCCATAAAGATGACTGCGGACTATACCGAAATGGCGGCGGGATCTGTTTTAATCGAGTGCGGCCGCACGCGCGTATTGTGTACTGCGTCGGTTGTAGAAAATGTGCCGCCGTTTAAGAAAGGTACCGGACAAGGCTGGCTTACGGCGGAGTACTCCATGCTTCCCAGCTCTACCACCAGGCGCAAAGAGCGCGATGGCATTAAAAAGGATGGCCGCGGCGTTGAAATTCAACGATTGATAGGCCGTTCTCTTCGCGCAGCATGCGATCTTACGCGCCTTGGCGAGCGAACCATCTATATTGACTGCGATGTTCTTCAGGCGGATGGCGGTACGCGTACCGCTTCTATCAGCGGCGCATATGCCGCGCTGGTGATTGCCTGTGATAAGCTTATCAAACAGGGTCTGATTGTGGATTCACCTGTCGTCAGGCAGCTGGCCGCGGTCAGCGTAGGTATTGTCGACAATGTTCCTACGCTCGATCTTGAATACATTCAGGATTCGCGCGCACAGGTGGATATGAATGTGATTATGACAAAAGAAGGCGACGGAACCATGCGCTATGTGGAAGTGCAGGGAACAGGCGAAGGCCGCGCTTTTGACAAAAAGGAAATGGATCAGCTGCTGTCCCTTGCCAAAAAGGGAATTGAAAAGCTTATGAAAAAGCAGCTTTCCGTATTGGGAGAACGTGCCAAGATCATCGGTAAGCTGCCCAAGCTTGTCGCGGCAACAAAGAATTTCGGAAAGCTTAAGGAGCTTAAGGCGCTTTTGGGCGATAAATTTGACGTTGTCAGCATGCATGAAGCAGGAGTAGACGATGAAATCGAGGAAACGGGCGTAACGTTTGAGGAAAATGCCGCCATAAAAGCGGAGTCGCTTATGAAGCTGGTAGGCTGCGCTACCGTTGCGGATGATTCCGGCCTTGAAGTGGATGCGCTGAACGGAGCGCCAGGCGTGTACAGCGCAAGGTACATCGGCGTTCATGGGGACGATGAGGCGAATAACGATAAGCTTTTGAAGGAGCTCGAAAATGTGCCCGCGCCTCGTACCGGGCGGTTTGTGTGCGCGATTGCACTTGCAAGACCCGGCAGGGAAACGATGATTGTCAGAGGAGCGTGTGAAGGCAGCATAGCCTTTGAAAGAAAAGGAAACGGCGGTTTCGGCTATGATCCGCTGTTTGAATGCAATCAGTTAAACGGCAAAACCTTCGCGCAGGCCTCTGACGAAGAGAAGAACAGCATTTCGCATCGCGCAAATGCCATACGCGCACTTGTCCGTAAACTGGAGACAGAAAAATGATCCGAATCGGTGTATTAAGCGACAGCCACGGCATGATGAATCTGCTGTATGATGCGGTGGATGAAATGAAGCATTGCGACGTGATCGTCCATCTGGGCGATCACGCGGGCGATGCCAAGGAGATTTCGGCAAGAACGGGGAAAACAACCTGGATTGTATCCGGAAATTGCGATTGGTTTTCGGATTATGATAATGGCAGAATCCTGGAGTATGAGGGCGTGAGG
Source organism: Clostridia bacterium (assembly GCA_045538305.1). Classification (GTDB taxonomy): domain Bacteria; phylum Bacillota; class Clostridia; order Christensenellales; family Aristaeellaceae; genus SFHK01. The sequence continues at coordinate 56,393 of JAZSRC010000079.1, forward strand.
GTGTACATCACGCACGGTCATGCAGAAAGCGTGAAAAGCGGCCTTACCAAACTGTCGCTGAAAGCAGAGGCGCTGGAAGCGGGCCTTGTTCTTTACGGACATACGCATAGGCCCTGCGTCGAACAGGATGGAAGGTGCATGTTTATAAACCCCGGTGCAATACGCGACGGAAGATATGCAATTGTTGAAATTGACAGTGGAAATATACGTTCAAACCTGAAAAAACTGTAGGCTCAACGCGCTTAGGTAAATTTATTGTCAAATGCTCAAAAGGGTATAGACATTTTGAGGAAATGGTGATATAATTCTATCCTGTCAGCGGGAATTGCGCTTTCGGAACGCGCGTTTGGACATGCGCCTGTAGCTCAGCAGGATAGAGCAACGGCCTTCTAAGCCGTGGGTCGGGGGTTCGAATCCCTTCGGGCGTGTAGATATGGTGGATATAGCTCAGCTGGTTAGAGTGCCAGGTTGTGGCCCTGGAGGTCGTGGGTTCGAACCCCACTATTCACCCTATATCTATTTTTTTATGGGTTGACGCAGGTGCTGGGGTGTAGCCAAGCGGTCAAGGCACGGGGCTTTGACTCCCGCATTCGCTGGTTCGAACCCAGCCACCCCAGGATTATGATCTATTAGCTCAGTCGGTAGAGCACCTGACTTTTAATCAGGGTGTCCGGGGTTCGAATCCCCGATGGATCATATTGAGAGGAGTGCATAGGCATGCATTCCGGGAATTTTTTTGCTTTTTTTAAGCCAGGGAGGTCAATCGTTATAGATATTTTTGAAAAGATTGTCTTTTGCAACATCCTTTCCGACAATGCGGCGGAAAAAATAATGCCGGAAAGGCACCCAGCAGCGTGATGATGAATGAAAGCCTGTTTTTCTTGGATGCAACCCTTACATTATTTGATTGCGGAGTTCCGGATTTCAGAAATCCGGAATAAAAGCGGCTGCGGATAATTCCGCAGCCTGCTGGGATGAATATACTAATCAAGAAAACTTGTCGGGAGTTCGCCTGTAAGCGTGATTAATGAAATCTGAGGCGGATTCATAAGACGAAAACCAAACAGCGTATCGCCGCTTGTAGAGAGGCCGGGCGTTATATAGGCGATTGTGCTTCCGATGGTGCGCTTGCCCTGAACCAGCGTCTCTTCCGGGAACCAACCGTAACGGGCGGAGAGCCTTGCCGGGATGTGGATTGCGCCAAGCCCCGGAATCTTCCATTCGCCGCCGCAGTAATGACCTGCAAAGACCATGTCGGGTGATGGGTAATAGCTTTTTGCTTCGCTTACGGAGAGAGGCTCCTGCGATACAAGCAGCTGGGAATCCGTTGGAATCTCATGTGACAGCATGATAATCATGTCCTGGGGGGTATATAGCGCCAGATTGGAATGCGCTTTGTTGATGATATTATAGCGGTAATTCGTGAAGGGCAGCGAAGCGCGGCTTTCTTCAATACCCAGAAGCATACTTTCGCTTTCCTGCTCCATGGCCTGTTTTAGGGAATCCATGGTTTCCGAAAGGTTCAGATTCAAAAGCATGTCCGGTATCAGCCATAGCTTGGAGGATCCCTTGGTAACATACTTGGGAGAATCCAGATAGATGGCTCCGCGCTCGATAGCGCCCAGCACCCAATCGTTCAGTACCATCTGATTCAGCGTCAGATTCCCGGCGGAATTATCCCGAGCTTCGGAAAGCAGAGGAGCGGGGTCGTTATCGCCTGCGATAAAGTAAATCGGTTTCTTTTTTGAAAGTATTTCGATCAGTGAATAAAACGGTTCTGCATTTCCGCTTTCGCCTACCATATCGCCGGTAAACAAAACCATATCGTAGGAAAGGTTTCCGATAATACGCGAAAGCGCCGATTGATCCTGGCCGAATGTCTTGCCTGCCAGGTCGGAGATATGCAGTATACGATAGCCTTCAAAATCATCGGGAAGGCCTGTTACGACAACGGAGCTTTGATCTGTGCTGACGGAACGGTCATTCATTGCAAATATGATAATGACAAGAATAACCAGAATAATCGAAGTAAAACCCCAAAATGTGATCTTTCTTCCGAACAGACGGTATTCTCGCCGAACCTCGCGTTCCTCAACCCGGGTGGTGTAACGGTTGATGGCAATAACGGAGGAACGTACGCCTTTAAAAAGCGAACGGAAGAACGTATGCTTTTGCGGTTTTCTTTTTCTCTTTTTCTTTTTACTGACGGCCATGGGGGAATCTCCTTTGAACTTACATAAATTCTATTATAAAGCTCTTTGGAGAAATGAGCAAGATGTGTTATAATAAAAAAAGTGGGAACAAATCGTGAAAAGGCGGTCTGACGTGTGGCGAAAGTAAAAACGGTGTATATTTGTTCGGAATGCGGACATGAAACGAATAAATGGATGGGAAAGTGCCCCGACTGCGGAAGCTGGAATACCTTTCATGAAGAAACGCGGCAGCCGCAGGTTGAAGAGAAAAAAATAAAGCGCGCTCCGGGCGAGGGACAAATGGCGCTGCCAATCGGTGAAATACCGGATGAAGCGGCGATGAGAATGCCGACAGGAATCGGAGAGCTTGACAGAGTGCTTGGCGGCGGCGTGGTGGACGGAAGTCTGGTGCTGGTTGGCGGAGATCCGGGTATTGGAAAAAGTACGCTGCTCACGCAGCTTTCGGCCAATATTTCTTCGCGGGGCGACAGGGTTTTATACATTTCGGGCGAAGAATCTGCCAGACAGATCAAACTCCGCGCAAACCGTCTGGGCGCAAGCGTCTCGGGCTTTTATGTACTTGCGGAAAATGATATATCGATCATTGAGGACAGAATGAAGTTGGTTGCACCCTCTGTCATGGTGATTGATTCCATACAGACCATGTACAGAACCGATATATCTTCGGCTCCGGGCAGCGTTACGCAGGTTCGTGAATGCACGGCGCAGCTTATGCGCCTTGCAAAAAACTCCGGCTGCGCCGTATTTCTTGTGGGCCATGTAACCAAGGAAGGCACTATTGCAGGTCCGCGCGTACTGGAACATATGGTGGACGCGGTTTTGTATTTTGAAGGAGACAGAAGCAGCCAGTACCGAATTCTGCGCGCGGTCAAAAACCGTTTTGGCTCCGTAAATGAGCTTGGCATGTTTGAAATGACGAGTGGCGGTATGCGCGAAGTGGTGAATGCCTCCGAAACGCTGCTTTCCGAGCGCGCGCATGACGCCAGCGGATGCGTTGTATTCTGTGCGATGGAGGGTACAAGGCCGCTGATGACCGATGTTCAGGCGCTGGTTACGCCGACGGTCTTTGGAAATCCCAGGCGTATGTCAAACGGCGTAGACCTGAGCAGGCTTTTTCTGCTGCTCGCGGTTCTTGAAAAGAGAGCGGCTTTGACGCTTTATAATCAGGACGTTTACATCAATATTGCTGGCGGTATTACGCTTACGGAACCTGCGGCGGATCTTGCAATCTGCGCGGCGGTCGCATCCTCCGGCAGAAATCTTTTGTTGGGCGCGGATTGGGCGCTGATGGGCGAAGTAGGACTTGCCGGAGAACTGCGAGCGATTCCCAACGCCGAGAGGCGCCTGGGCGAATGCATGCGGCTTGGCTTTTCCAATGCGATTTTACCCAAAAGCAATTTGAAAGGCATCCGCATTCCGGACGGCATGAACGCAATCGGCGTGGAAACCTTGTTTGACGCCCTTAAGTTTCTTGGAATCTACAACGCAAAGGCAAAATAAGCATATTTTCATTAAAAAAGCAAAAGCTATCTTCTGAGAAAAATCAGGAGGTAGCTTTCTTATGCGCGCAAAACGAATAACGGCTGCAGCTTTATTGGTGTGTCTATGCTTACTTTCGGGCTGTATGAAAAGTGAAATACTGGAAGACGTGAGACAGGCGGAAAAACCGGAGATACCGGCGTCTCTTACCATAAACGCCGATGGCGTTCCGCTTCTGAAGGTATATGATATCAATACTGAAAAAAGTGAGAATATGGATATCGAAACGTATGTACAGGGCGTTCTTGCCGGAGAAATGAAAAATGACTGGCCGGATGAAGCGCTGAAGGCGCAAGCGGTGCTTGCCAGAACCTTTGTGCTGAGATTTATAGAAACCAAGGACTCCATGTACGGCAACGCAGACATATCCACTGATATTACAGAAGCGCAGGCATATGCAGAGGGATTGATCAATGAAAAAATCCGATCGGCTGTAGAGGAAACGCGGGGAATGGTTGCGAGCTATAAGGGCGAACTCATAAATGCATGGTTTCATGCGCATTCCGGCGGCGTAACCGAGCTTCCGATGACGGGCCTTGAGTATAAAGAAAATCCGCCGTATACCCAAAGCGTAAAGAGTGCGGATTCTACGGATGCGCCGGATGATGTTGAAAACTGGACGGCACAATTTCCTGCCGGCGATGTCGAAAAGGCAGCGAAAGAGCTTGGTGTAACAACCGGCGGCGTTACAAGCGTTGAGATCGGGAAAAAAGGAGAATCAGGCCGCGCTGCGACGATCATTATTAACGGGAAAGAAGTTTCGGCAGCCGGACTTCGCATTCGACTTGGCTCCGAAAAGCTGAAATCCACATTCTTAACGGATATTGTTGTCGAAAACGACACGGTTCGCTTTGCGGGAAAGGGGTACGGTCATGGCGTGGGCATGTCACAGTGGGGCGCATACAGCATGGCGGAAAGCGGATTTGGATACGAACAGATCATCAAAAAATACTTTAAGGACGTGGATATTGTTAAAATCTGGCCTTAACGCATGCGGCTGATGATTTTCTGATAAACGGGCAGCATGATTTTTTCTGATACGAATTGATCAAGAGTATCGATCGGAAGCCATCCGACGTTTGAATTCTCGTCCGCTTTTATAAATGTTTCATCCTCCTCGCTGCCAATCAGCGCGTATGTGAGGTTAAAGTGCAGATGTGGGCAAATGTATTTTCCGCGCTTGATGTGTGAAGGCACGTGAAGGATCTCCAGAGAAACCGCGTTTTCCATTATGGGACGTAATCGCCTGATGCCGGTTTCTTCATGCGCTTCCTTAAGCGCGCATGCCAGCAAATCGCTCTCGCCGTCTGCATGGCCGCCTGTCCATGCCCAGGAATTGTATATGTTGTGGTAGGCCATCAAAACCTTATCGCGCGTTTTATTTATGATCATGGACGAAGCAGTCATATGCATAAGAGCGTTTTCCCGCGTAAGAATTCGTTCCGGCTCGGCCGCAGCGGCCGCAAGCATCCATTTTTTGTCTTCTTCTTCCTGTTCGCACAGGGGAACAAAACGCTCTATTTCATCGATGAAGTACACTCTCATCGCTCCTTTCTTGTTTAGCCGCTCCGGCATGATGCCGAAGCGGCTTTGTTTATCGGAAGTAACGGGGCTTTGCGCAGGAGCAGGGGGGCTTATAGTCCTTGCATTCCGGCCTGCGTTTTACACAGAACAGAGGATTTCCGTCCGAATCGCATCCGACATAGCGGATGATAAGCTCATCGCCTTCCTCCCATTCAAACGGGCGCGGCTCCGGCTTTTGACAGCAAGTATTCCACCACGACGGCGGGTACAGCGGCTTTCCGTTAGCCATGGCTCTGATCCTTTCTGCGCCGATCTTTTGGGAAATACATGGCGCATTTCATACTATGACGGAATTTCGCATTGCGACACGATTTATGTGATTATACTCTGAAAACAATATGCGCGCAATAGTTTTGTCTTTACAAACCTGTATTTCCGCGGTAAAATAAAGTATCACTGTAAAACGAAAGGGTAAGAAATTGAGTACGTCAAAGAAGAAGGACGGAAACGTTCTTGTCAGGCTGTTTAGCGAGCATACAAACGCTATTTTGATCGCATGTCTTGTTTTTTGTCCGCCGGTTGGCTTGTATATGATGTGGAAAAACTGGTGCCGCTGGGAAAGATGGGTAAAAGCGCTGGTATCCATAGCGATTGTGGCTATGTTCACGGTTGTGATTATTGTGCTTCCCGATCCGCCGAATCCGCTTCCGGAGGGCGGCGTAGAGATTCAGGTGATGACAAAGAATAAAAAGGCATTCGGCCCCTTTAAGCCGGAGGGCGTTCCGGATACCGTGCAGGTTCTGGTCAACGCGAGCGAAACCAGCTCGCTGATATCGGAGCCTACGCCGACGCCGGATCCCATTCGTGTGTACTGCAACGATAACGGTCTATACTATCACTATGCGGAATGCCGTTATGTGTATGATACAACGCCCCGCGTAACGCTGCTTCAGGCAATCAATGCCGGAAAGAAGGCGTGCTCCGAATGCAATCCGCCAAGTGAAGTGTCGTATTAACGGGAGAGGGGAAGGGGCATGCATTTTATAAAACGGACGCTGGCTGCGATAATTGTGGTATCGTTGTTAATTAGCGGAGGTGCGTTTGCCGTGGAGGACAAAGAAAGCAGAAGGGTGTATATCGAAGGCACGAAATTCATGGTAAATGGCCGGGAAATATGGTTTAACGGCGTAAATACCCCCTGGCACCATTGGAATGATTTCGGGGGAAGATATGACGAAGCCTTCTGGGACGAACACTTCGGGAAACTGAAGGCGGCGGGCGTGAACGCAAGCCGCATTTGGATTAACTGCAACGGACTCGTAGGCGTTCTGATCAATGAGGATGGTTCGTTTAACAAGGTTACCGACAAGCATTGGAAGGACCTTGATTCGCTGTTTGCGCTGGCACAAAAGCATGAACTCTATCTGATGCCCACGCTTCTGTCCTTTGATCATTTTAAGGATACCAATATTGGCTATCAGAACTGGCGCAATATGGTTTTGTCGAGCGAGAATATTGATCAGTTTGTTGAGGGCTATGTGGTAAAGCTGGTCGACCGATACAAAGATAACGAATACATTTTTGCCATCGATCTGATGAACGAACCCGACTGGGTGCACGAGAATGTTGAGTGCGGACAACTGGACTGGAAGGATATTTCCAATCTGTTTGCGCGCTGCGCCGCTGCTATACACGAGCATTCCGATATACTCGTAACGGTAGGAATCGGCATTATCAAATACAATTCCGTTCGCTATGAGGGCAATAAGGTTTCCAACACATATCTTAAGGGTTTATCCGGAAACGAAGCTTCCTTTGTTGATTTCTATTCCACGCATTATTACCACTGGCAGTACCAGTGGTTTGGTTCTCCCTTCGAAATGACGCCCATGGAGTTCAAGCTTGACGGCGGAAAGCCTTCGCTGCTTGGCGAATGCTCTGCGGTGGATGAAACCAAGGTTCCGCTTTCCGAAAGGTATGAAAATGCCTATAACAAGGGCTGGAACGGCGTGTTTGCCTGGACGTCCAACGGCGTCGATGCATGCGGCGGATTTAATGATGTGGCGCCGGCTGCGAAGCATATGATGGGCATTGCGGGAGACAAGATTTTTCCCTTTGAGTAGAGAAGCTTACGATGATTCTGAATAACAAAATGCGGAGCGGGGTTTAATTCCCGGCTCCGCATTTTGCGTATTATGAGAAAGTTTACGTAAGATCCAGCGGACTGATGTTGTCCATGTCGTCAAATTCCTGGTTTTCGCCGCACATGCCCCAAATAAACGCATAGTTGCTGGTGCCGGCGCCGCAGTGTATGGACCAGGAGGGAGAAATCACGGCCTGCTCGTTATGCATGATGATATGGCGGGTTTCGGTGGGCTCGCCCATCATGTGGAATACGATGTTGTCCTTGAGCTCGAAGTAGAAATAAACCTCCATGCGGCGCTCGTGGGTATGGCAGGGCATGGAATTCCAGTTGCTGCCGGGTTCAAGCTCGGTCAGGCCCATGCAAAGCTGACAGGTCTTAAGAACGGCGGGATGGATGTACTGGTTGATTACGCGCTTGTTGCAGCCTTCTACGGTGCCTAAGGGGCGTTTGGCTGCCTGTGCAATGTTGATTTTTACCGTGGGATATGTGGTATGGGCGGGGCAGGAATTGATGTAGAACTTTGCGGGGCATTCGGGGTCATTGGAAGCAAACTTCAGCTCCTTTGCGCCCATTCCTACATACAGACCGTCGCGCGGCGCAAGCTCGTACACTTCGCCGTCGACAATCACGCTGCCTGCGCCGCCTACATTGATCACGCCCAGCTCGCGTCTTTCCAGAAAATACTTGCTGGCAAGCTCTTTACCGCCAACCAACTCTACCTGCTTTTCAACCGGCATGATGCCGCCGGCGATAATGCGGTCAAAGTGGCTGTATGTAAGAAGAGCTTCGTCCTTTTCGAATACCTTTTCGATTAGATAGTCCTTGCGGAGGCGTTCGGTGGTGTAATGCTTTGCGTCCTCGGGATGACTGGGATGACGAATATCAAGAATCATTGTGAACCGCCTTTCTGCGAATGCGCTGTGGCTTTCGCTATCGTAATGCTTGTTGTTTTGATAGGTACGCGATGGGGTTATCTCTGTACGCGGCCGCTTCCGCTTCCCTTCATGAGCGATTCTACCTCTTTAACGCTGACGCGGTTGTAATCGCCGGGAACCGTGTGCTTAAGGCACGATGCGGCAACGGCAAACTCAAGTGCAGTCTTATCGTCTTCGTAGGTATTGAGGCCGTAGATCAGACCGCCGGAGAAGCTGTCTCCGCCGCCAACGCGGTCTACAATGTGGGTAATGGAGTATTTTCTGGACAGTATAAACTCTTTTCCGTTGTAAAGACAGGCGCTCCAGTCGTTGTGATTTGCGCTTTTGCTTTCGCGAAGCGTAATCGCTACGCGGCTCACATTAGGATAAGCCTTCATAACGGCTTTGGCGATGTTTGCATAGAGGGCAGTGTCGATGTTTCCCTCGTCTACGCTTGCGGCGGATTCGGCGGAAATACCAAGCGCTTTTTGTACATCTTCTTCGTTGGCAATGACGGTATCGACGTACTTTACAAGCTCGGGCATTACTTCGCTTGCGCTTTTTCCATACTTCCACAGGTTTTTGCGATAGTTAAGGTCGCACGATACATGAAGCCCCAGTGCCTTTGCGGCTTTTACGGATTCAATCGCAAGTTCCTTCGCGCCTTCAGAAATGGCGGGGGTGATGCCGGTAACGTGGAACCAAGTTGCACCGCTGAACGCTTTCTGCCAGTCGATCATACCCGGAACGGCTTTCGCAATGGCGCTTCCTTCCCTGTCGTAAATAACCTTGCTCGGGCGCTGCACTGCGCCGGTTTCAAGGAAATAAATGCCGATGCGGCCGGGGGTGTAAACGATGCTGCGCGTATCTACGCCAAAAGAACGCAGCTCGCGAACGCACGCAGCGGCAATATCATTTTCCGGAAGAACGGTTACAAAGGACGCGTCCATGCCATAATTCGCTAAGCTTACTGCAACGTTTGCTTCGCCGCCGCCGAAAGTTGCTTCCAGCATCGGCTGTTGGAAAAAGCGCTCAACGCCTACGCTCTTCAAACGCAGCATGATTTCGCCAAAGGTAACAATTCTCTTTGACATGAGGTATTCATCCTTTCAATATAGGGTTTATGAAAAATTCGAACTACTCTACTGTAAATCATTTTATCATGCTTGATGGGTATATGCAAGCATAAGAATACTTTTTTGACATAGTGTGGTAAGGGAGGGGGCGGAAATGTGGCAAAGCGGATTGTTTCGGCGATATTTATGCTTTTGTGCGCGCTTTCAGCGCTTGCGGAGCCTATTGACTCGAGTGCAAAGGCGATGATACTGATGGAATACGAAACCGGACGCGTACTGTATGAAAAAAACGCAGACGCACTTTTGCCAATTGCTTCAACAACAAAGATCATGACCTGCCTGCTCGCCCTTGAAAACTGTTCTTTCGGGGAGAGCGTGACAGCAGGGAAAAATGCCAGCGGGGTTCCCGGAACATCGATCTATCTTTCTGAAGGTGAAACGCTTACGATGGAGCAAATGCTGTATGCGCTGATGCTCAGAAGCGGAAATGATGCTGCTGTCGCCATAGCAGAGCATATATCCGGAAGTGAAGAAGCGTTTTGCATCCTGATGAATGCGCGCGCGCAGGAGATAGGCGCCCATGCGTATTTTACTACGGCAAACGGCCTTGACAAAAACGGAAATGGCGCAAGCGCAAGGGGAATAACCCTGATTGCGCGGGAAGCTATGAAAAATGAGGAATTCAGAAGAATTGTGTCAACGATCAAAACTACGATCCCTTGGGTGGATCATGAATACAAACGCGTATTGACCAATAAAAACAGACTGCTTACGACATATCCCGGGGCGGTCGGAATAAAAACGGGGTTTACCTCGAAGGCCGGACGCTGTCTGGTATTTGCAGCGGAGCGTGACGGAATGCTTGTATTGGGCGCGGTGCTCTCGTGCGGCGATTGGTTTGATGAAGCAGAGAGGATTATGGATTTGGGTTTTCTTGAATACCGGATGATCACGCCGCTTGAGAAGGGAAAAAAGGTTTCTGAAAAATATGTTTCGTCCTCTGCCGGGCAGAAAATCGGTATTATACTTGCAGGCGATCTGTCCGCGCCCATAAAAAGCGGCGAGACATATGAGGTTCGGTATGAAATAGAAAACCTGACGCCGCCAATTCAGATGGGAGAGGCGGTAGGAATTGCCTATCTTTCCGTAAACGGTACGGATATTGCTTCCCAAATGCTTGTCAGCGATCGCACGGTTCAGGAAATGACCTTTGAAAGAGCATTTAAGGATGTGTGGCTGCATTGGCCTTCGGCATAGGAGGATTTATCCGTCTTTTTACACGGCGGCGTATTGACAGGAAAACAGCAGTTGTTTATAATAGTCAAAGAAGGTCAAAGTCAAAGAAGGTACGTTCTACAGGAGGCGAGAATATAGATGAATGCCGAAAAATTCACGAAGAAATCGTTGGAGGCTTTACAACTTGCTCAGCAGATTGCACTGAGATATTCGAATATGCAGATCGAACAGCCGCATTTGATGTACGCGCTGCTTGCCCAGGATGGAGGGCTGATTCCGGAGCTTTTGAAGAAGATGGAAGTGAGCCGTGAGACGCTTGAAAGCGCGGTTTCAGGACTGATTGAGCGATTGCCCAGGGTAAGTGGTTCCGGCAGGGAAGCGGATAAGGTGTACATATCGCAAAATGTAAACCGCGCGCTGGTCTGTGCGGAGGATGAAGCCGAACATATGAAGGACGAATATGTATCGGTGGAACATCTGTTTATCGGGCTTATCGAACAGGCGGAAAGCGGTCTTAAACGCGTATTTACCCAGTTTGGTATCGGAAAGGACAACGTGCTTGGCGTTCTTCAGGCTGTGCGCGGAAATGTACGCGTGACTACTGATACGCCCGAAGCTACGTATGAAGCGCTGAAAAAGTATGCACAGGATCTGACGGAACTAGCCAGAAAGCAAAAGCTGGATCCCGTAATCGGAAGAGATGCAGAGATCCGAAACGTAATCAGAATACTGTCCAGAAAAACCAAGAATAATCCTGTGCTGATTGGCGAGCCGGGCGTCGGAAAGACAGCGATTGCCGAAGGATTGGCCCTACGCATTGTACAGGGAGATGTTCCGGCGCAGCTTCGCGACAGGCAGCTGTTTTCGCTCGATATGGGCGCGCTGATCGCAGGCGCGAAGTATAAAGGCGAATTTGAGGAGCGGTTGAAGGCGGTTCTTGGCGAAATCAAGGAAAGCGATGGACGGATTATACTGTTTATCGATGAACTGCATACCATTGTGGGCGCAGGCAGAAGCGAAGGCAGTATGGACGCCGGAAATCTCCTAAAGCCCCTTTTGGCCAGAGGCGAGCTGCACTGCGTTGGCGCGACCACTCTTGATGAATACCGAAAGTATATAGAAAAGGATAAAGCGCTGGAGAGGCGTTTTCAGCCGGTAATGGTAAATGAGCCGACGGTGGAGGACACGATTTCCATTCTCCGAGGGCTTGAAGAACGGTACGAGGTTTTTCATGGGGTGAAGATCAGCGATCAGGCGCTTGTTTCGGCAGCGGTGCTTTCAGACCGATATATATCGGACCGTTTCCTTCCGGACAAGGCCATTGACCTTGTGGACGAAGCCTGCGCGATGATCAAAACGGAAATGGATTCCATGCCGCAGGAATTGGATGAAATCAGAAGGGCAATCATGCGGCTTGAAATTGAGGAAGTTGCGCTGTCCGGAGATAAGGACGACAGGGCGTCACAAGAACGGCTAAATAAGCTTCAAAAGGAACTGTATGAAAAGCGCGATGAATTCAATGAAATGAAGGCGCGATGGGAAAACGAAAAGGCGGCAATTGAACGCATTCGCACCATACGCGAGAGTATCGATCGCGTGAATGGCGAAATACAGCTGGCGGAGCGCGAATACGATCTAAACCGCGCAGCGGAAATGAAATACGGCGTGCTTCCGCAGTTGAAGAAGGATCTGGAAGAATTGGAAGCGCAGGCAGAGAAGAGTAAAAGCGAACGCACACTTCTCAGAGATCGGGTAACAGAGGATGAAATTGCCAGAATTGTCGCCCGATGGACGGGGATACCTGTTTCCAAGCTGATGGAAAGCGAAAGAGAAAAGCTCCTGAAGCTGGACGAGCAGCTCCATAAACGCGTAATCGGCCAGGACGAAGCGGTTACGCTTGTGGCGGAAGCTATCCTGCGTTCCAGGGCCGGTATCCAGGATCCTGATCGGCCGATTGGTTCGTTTATGTTTCTGGGCCCAACCGGCGTAGGCAAAACCGAGCTGGCCAAAGCGCTTGCGCAGGCTTTGTTTGATGATGAAAAAGCCATGGTTCGCATTGATATGAGCGAATACATGGAAAAATTCAGCGTATCCCGACTGATCGGGGCGCCTCCCGGCTATGTGGGATATGAGGAAGGCGGTCAGCTTACAGAGAGCGTCAGGCGTAAACCATATACGGTTGTACTGTTTGATGAAATCGAGAAAGCGCATCCGGATGTATTCAATATCCTGTTGCAGCTGCTTGACGACGGCAGACTGACCGATTCGCAGGGAAGATGCGTGGACTTCAGAAACGCCATCATCATACTTACTTCTAACATTGGATCGGAGATTATACTTGACGGTATTGATGATAACGGTGATGTAACGGAACAGGCAAAGGAAGAGGTAAATGGCCTTCTTAAAAACGCGTTCCGACCGGAATTTTTGAATCGCTTGGATGAAATCATCTGCTTTAATGGGCTTAAGCGTTCTGAGATATCCAAAATCATCACCTTAATGATGAATGATATCAATCAGCGCCTGAAGGACAAGCGAATCTCGGTTGAGCTTACCGACGATGCAGTAAACATGGTGATTGAGCAGGCGTATTCGCCCGTTTACGGCGCAAGGCCGCTGAAGAGATATCTTAAGAGAAACGTAGAAACGCTGCTGGCGAAGGCGCTTCTTAAAAAGGACATTCAAGAGGATGAACAAGTTCGACTGGGCGTTTCTGAAGGAAGACTTGCAATCATAAACAGTTGATGATGGAATAGTTGTACATATCCAGATAATAACGGGTATGGTTCATGATCAATGAACATGCCCGTTTTAAGTTACTTATACAACGAGTATAGAAAGGAATAATTGGAAAAAAAGCTTAAAATTAAACGATTAACTTGTGCGATTGAAGCAAAAAAGAAATAAAACGGTGATTAACGTATCCGTAATAATATTGTAAACTCAAAACATCCTAAATCCGCTTGACAGTAAAATGCCGGATATGTATATTTATTCTCGTGCTGAATTAATGTGATGAACAGAGCACAAAAATGAGGTAATACAAATGGCAAGACAACCGCAACGCGGGATATCAAACAGACGAACGGGTCTACCGTATATATCGCCGGAAGCGGCGGAAATTATCGCATTGGTAGAAGCGGAAACGCAGGATGTTCAACTGGCGCAAAGCCTTCAATTCAGCCCAACGTCACTTACGCATATCAAGCGAATGCTGGCTTCCGGTGGAACAATTGTTGTGGATACATCGCTTGTGGCATCCGATGTAGACCTATCTGCCCTGGAGAGCACTGATGCCAAGATAAAATGCTTTATTGACGATCCGAATGTGATTCAGCTTGCTGAAGTCAGGCATACGACTCGTGCGGAGATTGCCGTTGATATCGGCTTATCGCTGCCGGGCCCGAAACTGATGGTAGTTTCGTCTGCACCGGCAGCGCTGAACCGCATTCTGGTGAGGCGCAAGCTGGAACCGCTCAGCGATGTGTGCGTACTGGCTGCACCGAGTGGTTTTGCAAATGTGGTACAGCTAAAAGAAAAGCTTCGCGAAAGTGATATGGCGTACATTGTTGCCCGCGGAAAGAAGGGCGGTATCGCGCAGACAGCAACAATTTTGAACAACATTCTCAGAACCATTCGAAAAAACACAAAATAGGGCTAATTCGGCTGCCGGTTGTAACCGGCAGCTGTTGTTTTATGAAAGTGTTGCGGCGTTTTATGGGATTGTGCTATAATATCATCAAATAAATGCACCTGGCTGACGGCGGAGGAATCGAAACATGAATGGAATTATCAGTGAATTCTTGTGCCCCCCAAAAGAATACTCGCCGTTTCCGTTTTGGTTTTTGAATGGCGACTTAAAAGAAAACGAAATCAAGAGGCAGCTGTCGGATTTTGCAGATAAAGGTATTTTCGGCGTGGTGCTGCATCCGCGCGTCGGTATCCCAAAATCACTTGAGTATCTGTCGGACGCCTTTATGGAAAAAATGGCTTTTGCGGTACAATGCGCCGGAGAAATCGGAATGAAGGTGCTTTTGTACGACGAGGGCATGTATCCTTCCGGCTCGGCACATGGCCGCGTGGTAAAAGAGAACCCCGATTATGCTGCAAAAATGATTCGCATGCTGGAGGACGGCGAACCGATTGGTCCGGGCGAACGACTGCATTCCCGGTATGCGGTTACGATGAATAATGAAAAAACTGCAGGTATGATACGCGTTCTCGAATCCGGAGATATGCTTTTTGAAGGCGAAACAGAGGTGCGCATTGCGTGCGGTTTTTCCATGGGTACCATACGCGGCATTCATGAAAATGAAGACGACGGGCAGAAGGATGCGCCGAAGGCGGGCGATCTGATGAACGCAGACGCCATGAAAGCGTTTATCCGTCTGACCCACGAACGTTATTACGAAGTGATGCCGGAGGCATTCGGAAGCACTGTCATCGGCTTTTTCACGGATGAACCCAGTCCGGTCGGACGATGCGTCCGGCGCGGTGCATACCCGTGGACGGATGGCTTTGACGAGGACCTGGTATTGGCCGGCTTTGATAAAAAGCTTTTGCCGCTTCTCTGGCTGAATGCGGACGGAAAAGAAAAGGCGGTTCGCGCCTTTTATGATAAAATTGTTTGCAGCCGCATGCTGAATACATATTACAGACCGATTGCGAAATGGTGTGAGGCGCATGGCGTGGCGCTGTGCGGCCATCCGCATTCTCCGCAGGACTCAGCACTTTTGGAAGCGTTTCATATCCCTGGTCAGGATATTGTGTGGCGCTGGGTTGCTCCGGAAAACGATCTTTCGATCGGCGGACGCGAAAGTGCGCAGGCAAAGTGCGCTTCCGATGCGGCAAGGCATATGGGCGCTGAAAGAAATCTGAACGAATGCTTCGGCTGCTGCGGACCGGACGGAGAGATGTGGGCGTTTACGGCGGACGATATGAAATGGTATCTGAGTTGGCTGTTTGTCCGCGGGTGCAATTTCATCGTTCCGCATGCTTTCTATTACGAACTGCTTACGCCGCTTCAGGCGGATCGTCCGCCGGATGCGGGACCCAACAATATCTGGTGGCCGGAGTATAAAACAATTTCCGAATTCATCGCACGAATGTGTATGCTGAATACGGAGTTAGTTAATCAGGCTCAGATTGCAGTGCTTGCAACGGGAGATGCGCTTCCGGTTGACGAAGTAAGGGTTCTTTATGAAAACCAGATCGAGTTTAACTATCTGACGGACGAAAGACTGCTGTCCGATTGCAAAATGGCGGACGGCAGAATGATTATTAAAAACCAGGCTTATCGTGCGCTGCTTCTGACGGATTCCCTTGTGTACAGTGAAGAAGCGCTTAAAAGGATTGAAGCGTTCAGGAAGCAGGGGCTTACTGTGCTAACGCATGCTTCGAAGTCTGCGAGGAAGTTTGCCGCCGTCCGTTTTACCGGGAAACATAAAAATCTGCGGGTCAGCTGCCTTAAAAAGGGAGACAGCGATATCGTGATTGTGTTTAACGAGGGCGACGAATGCTATCGGGGGAAGATCCGCCTTCCGTTCTCGGGCGATATCGCCGTTATGGATCCGTGGACCGGTAAAGCATTCCGGGAAAAGACGCCGGAGGAGAGGATGCTTTCACTAAAAGGCCGGGAGATCATAGTGTTTTTGAAGGATGAATCCGTATATTCGCTTCCTGAAGGAAATGATTCGATAAAGCGGGTGCGTTATTCAAGATCGCTTGATAAGAAATGGGCGCTTGTACTTCCGTCAGGAAGGATTGTTTACGGTACTCAGGACTGGGCAACGATTCCTGAAATTGCCGATAAGTCTGTCAGGTTATCCTATACCGCAGCTGTCAGGCTGAAAGAAAAGTATCGCCGGGTGATTCTGTCTCTTGGAAGCGTCTATGAAATGGCGGAAGTTTGGGTTAACGGTGAATGCGCGGGTCGGCTCATTGTTCCGCCGTATGATTTGGATATTTCCGCTTTTATCCGAAAAGGAAATAACGAAATACGGGTGATTGTAACCAATTCCCTTGTCGGGAAATACAAAAGCAAGCCCTGGCGCGGCGGCCTTGCAGGCGGAACAAAGATTACCGTTTTTCAAGAAGACTAAAGGGGGCAGTTATGAAAGACTTCTCGGAGTTTGTAACAAAGCACGGTTTTCGGCTGATAAACGGCGTGTATGCCGGAACGTATAACGATATGCATCTGACGGTTTATGAGGATGAAGGTCAGTTGCACGCACATCTCTATCTGGATTTGCCCGCCGGATCAAAGCGGCAGGCGATTTTGGCGGAATTCCTGGAGAGAAGAGAAAGATATGCCGTTGACATAAGGGAAAGCGCAAACAAAAACTTCATACGGTTTGTGTTTGAATCTCCGGATACGGCGGTTTCCAGAATGGAAAGATTCTTTTCGGAGTGCGACAGCTTTATCAGGCGATACGGGCGTGAAATGGGCGTCCTCTGCGCAAGGTGCCGAAGCGAAATCAAGGAAGGGAAAATGGATTATCTTCCGGAGAATGACGAAATCGTACCCGTATGCGAGATGTGTCTGAACGCTCCGGGTGGACGCGCCGCAAGGGCGGATAATCGCCGGGTAGACGCCAGAAGGCGGGCGCGCAGGGGTATTATCGGCGCTTTTATTGGCACGCTGATTTCCGCGGTTCTTTGGGCGGTATTTACCTATTTCGGCGTCAGTGGCTACTATATTCCGGCGATGGCGATTCCGTTTATTGTGGATTACTTTTATATGCGGTCGGGCGGCATTGCCGATAAATGGCGTTTTTACATGGTGCTGCTGTTTTCCTTCTTTGCCATCCTTGCAGGAAACGTTTTTGCCGGCCTGATTCAAAGCTATGAGATACTTAAAGCAATTGAAGCCTCCGCAATGATGGAGGGTCTGACGGTGCAGGATTTGAACGTTTATGTACCGTACGGGTCGTTTGTTGAGTATTACGCATCGCAATTCAGCATCAAAATACTGGTCATTCAGCTGCTTCCCTCGTGGATTTTTTCTGCTATCGGCGCCCATGTCAGCACACGCGGTAATTTCTTTCGTCGCTGAATGTGAGTTTGATAGTATAAAATTGTGAAGTGCCACATAAATGAACGTATAAACCCACATAAAACAACATACACGAAAAAAATAACACATAAAACAATGATGGATTGTGGCTTTTTCCGGTAAAGTATGATACAATTATATCAACATACGAAGGGAGTGTGCTACGATGCTTGCAGTCGAACGCAGAAAGCGTATTCTGTCGCTTTTAAGAAGCGAAAAGCGCGTGTATGTAAGCGAGCTCAGCCGCACGTTCTCCGTATCTGAAGAGACAATCCGCAGGGATCTTGAAAAACTTGAATCGGAAGGCTATGCCGGCCGCACCTACGGCGGCGCCATTCTCAAGGAAGACAATGGCGAGGATACGCCCTATGATATCCGAAAGCGCACTGAAATCAGTGAAAAGAGCGCTATTGCGAGATTGACGTCCACATTGATAATGGACGGCGATTATATCATTTTGGACGAATCATCCACTTCCTACTACATAGCCAAGGCACTCAAAAACAAAAAGAATCTGACCGTGATTACCAATTCTATGGAAATCGTACGCGAAATTGCACATGTACAGGGCTGGAATGTGCTCTGTACGGGCGGTTCGCTTCGTTCAAGCGCACCTTCCTTTGCCGGACATCAGGCGGAGAGCATGGTGCGCTCTTATCATGTTGACAAAGCGATACTGTCCTGCGGAAGCCTCGATATCCGCGCAGGCTTCACCGACCGCCACGAGGACACGGCGCTGATCAAGCGCGCCATGATGTCCGCTGCGCGTCAGGTGATATTGGCGGCGGATCATGCGAAGTTTGACAGGATTGCATTTGCCAAAATCGGCGAAATATCGAACCTTAACACCATTGTCACCGACATCGAACCGTCCGAGCGCTGGAAGGAAACACTGGCCGGGCTTGGCGTTCAATTACTGTATGAAAACAGGAGGAATGAAAGATGAATCTTTCCCCGCTCATTTACTTCTCACGCCTTTATGGCGCGAATCCGGACCTTGTAACCTGCGGCGGCGGCAACACTTCCATGAAGGAAGACGGCGTAATGTACGTAAAGGGCAGCGGCACTGCGCTTAAGGATGCAGTGACCGATACCTTCGTAGGCATGAACCTTGCAAGACTGCTTAACATGCTTGACGACGAATACCCGCAAGGCGATGTAGAGCGCGAGGCCAAGTTTTTGCGCGATGTTACCGCTGCAAAACTTCCCGGCGAAGAAAATAAGCGCCCCAGCGTAGAAGCGCTTCTGCATGCGCTTTTCCCTCAGAAGTTTGTTCTGCACCTGCATCCGTCTCTGGTAAACGGTCTTACGTGTTCTGTAAACGGCGCGCAGGAATGCAAGCGCCTGTTTGGCGACAGCGTTGTCTGGGTACCTGCCTGCAAGCCCGGATACGTTCTTGCCCGTAAAATGAAGGATGTTTTCGATGCATCCGAAAAGAAGATCAAGACGGTGCTCCTTGAAAACCACGGCGTATTCTTTGCCGCAGATACCGTAGAAGGTCTGGCTACCAGCCTGAACGGCATGATGAACGCGCTCAATTCCCAGGTAAAGGAATACCCTGATGTTGAAAGCCGCGCGGAGGATCCGGGCTTTGGCGAGAAGATCAGGGAAGTTTCCAAAAAGGATTTTGTATTGTTTAATGCGAGCCCGACCGCATTGAAATTTGCCGAATCCGTCGCGGCAGCAAAGCCTATTATGAAGCCGTTTAACCCCGATCAGATCGTGTATTGCGGTCCGACGGTACAGTTTGCAAACTGCGTAAACTGCCTGAATGAAATCAAGGCCAATGTAATCATCATGAAGGGCGTGGGCATTTACGCCATTGGCGATACCGAAAAGAATGCCAATAACTGCATGACGCTTGTTAAGGATGCAATGAAGGTAGCCGTATACGCGCAGTCCTTTGGCGGCGAACAGCCCATGGATCAGGCCTTGGTGGACTTTATCGTGAACTGGGAAGTAGAAAGCTACAGAAAGAGCGTAAAATAAGGAATTGAGGTGGAAACATGACTCTGGATCAGGCAAAGATCATCGCAAAAGAAAACGTGCATAACCGCCCAGATACCTGCGGACGCCTTGCCGGCAAGATTGCAATTGTTACCGGTGCGGCGCAGGGCTTTGGCTATGGAATCGCCAAGGAAATGCTTAAGCAGGGTGCAAGCGTAGTTATTGCCGACTTGAACGAGCCCCTCGCCATGCAGGTAGCCGAGGAATTCGGCGAGCATGCTATTGGCGTGAAGGTGGACGTTTCCAGCCCCGAATCCGTTGAGGAAATGGTGGTAAAGTGCGTAGAGCATTTCAAAGGTCTCGATATCATTGTTGCGAACGCCGGTATTGCCATCGCCGGTTCGCTGGACGAAATGATTCCCGGTAAGTTTGATCTTGTAACCAGAATCAATTACAACGGCTATTTCCTGTGCGCCAAGTATGCAAGCGCTATCATGAAGGCGCAGCACGAGGCGGACGACAGCCTGTTTTTCGATATTATTCAGATCAACAGCAAATCGGGTCTGGAAGGCAGCAAGAACAACTTTGCCTACGCCGGCGGAAAATTCGGCGGAATCGGCCTTACGCAGTCCTTTGCCATGGAGCTTGCGCCCTTTAATATCAAGGTGAATTCCATTTGCCCCGGCAATTACTACGACGGTCCGCTGTGGAGCGATCCCGAAAAGGGTCTTTTTGTACAGTACCTGAACGCCGGTAAGGTTCCCGGCGCCAAGACTGTGGACGACGTTCGCGCCTTCTACCTGTCCAAATCTCTGATCAAGCGCGGCTGTACGCCTGAGGATGTAGCGCTTGCGCTTACCTACTGCGTTGAGCAGAAGTATGAAACCGGACAGGCGATTCCGGTAACCGGCGGACAAATTATGCTGAATTAAGGGGAGTGCCGCATGAATAAAAAAGAAATTCTGGCGCTTCTCAATGCGCCTACAGCCGACGAACGCCTTGAAAATCTGAAAAAGATCATTGCGGATGAGGCCGAAGCGCCCAAGGCCAGAACGGAATTTGCCAACAATCACATACACACGATTTATTCCTTCTCGCCCTATTCGCCGACGGCGGCCGTATACTTTGCAAGGGCTGAAGGCCTTCTTACCTGCGGTATCATGGATCATGACTCCATTGGAGGCGCAAAGGAATTCCGCGAAGCCGGAAAAATCGCCGGTATGGGTACGACCTGCGGCTTTGAAGCCCGCGTCTCCTTAAAGGGCACGCCCTTTGCCGCCCTCAGAACCAACCATCCGGACGAGCCGGGCGCAGCCTACATGGCGTTTCATTCGGTTCCTTCGGAAAGCTTTGACAAGGCTCAGGAGAAGCTTCAGGAGCTGGCAGTCAAAAGAAACCTTAGAAATCGCAAAATGACCGATAAAATCAACGGGATCATGAGCGCATACGGCGTGGTTCTCGACTTTGACAAAGATGTTTTGCCGATTTCAAATTTCGCAAACGGCGGCAGCGTAACAGAGAGACATCTTCTGTACGCACTGAGCCTGAAGATCATCGAAGCGGTAGGACGCGAGAATGTAATTTCCTTCCTGAAGGACAAGCTGGGCATCGTGCCCTCCGATAAGGTTTTGGCGTGGCTTCAGGATACCGAAAGCGAGCACTTTGTATACGATCTTTTGGGCGTTATGAAGAGCGAGCTCAATGTTCGCACCTACATAACCGCAGAAGAGGAAATGATGACGCTTGACGAAGCGGTTGCTTTTGCAAACGACATCGGATGCACGCTGTGCTACGCCTATCTGGGCGATATCGGCGACAGCGTGACAGGCGATAAAAAGGCTCAGAAATTTGAAGACGAATACCTCGACGAATTGCTCGCCTTCATGCGCGAAAAGGGAGTTAAAGGCGTAACCTATATGCCCAGCCGCAACACGGCGGCGCAGCTGGACAGATTGATGGGCCTTTGCGAGAAGATGGGCTTTACCCAGATTTCCGGCGAGGACATCAATTCATCCCGCCAGAGCTTCATTTGCAAGGAGCTCGCCGATCCAAAATTCCATCATCTTGTTGATATGGCATGGCAGTTAGTGAAACAGGAACTCAGGGAGGAGAATGCATAATGAAAACCACAGCCGTTCGCCTGTATGGCAAGAAAGACTTGAGACTTGAAACGTTTGAGCTTCCCGAAATTCAGGAAGACGAAATTCTCGCCAAGGTTGTCTGCGACAGCATCTGCATGTCCACCTATAAGGCAGCTGAGCAGGGCGAGGATCACAAGCGCGTTCCAAACGATGTAAAGGACAATCCCACCATCATGGGACATGAGTTCTGCGGCGTAATCGAGAAGGTTGGCGCAAAATGGGCCGATCAATTCAAAGAAGGAGATCGCTTCGCCATTCAGCCGAACATCAACTATAAGGGTACGCTCTGGGCTCCCGGCTATTCCTTTAAAACCATTGGCGGAGACGCCACCTACATCGTAATTCCCAACCAGTTCATGGAATGCGGCTGCCTTCTTCCGTATGCGGGCGAGGGCTTCTTCGGCGGCGCTCTGTCCGAGCCTCTTTCCTGTGTTGCAGGCACATTCAAAGCGATGTACCACACCACCAACGGCGTGTACGAGCATAAGATGGGCATCAAAGAGGGCGGGAAAATGGCGCTTCTGGCCTCTGTAGGCCCGATGGGTCTTGCCGCGATCGACTACATCATGCATACCGATCGCCGTCCGTCAGTCCTGGTTGTAACCGATATCGATCAGGCTCGACTGGACCGCGCAGCAACGATTTTGACCGTTGAAGAAGCTGCCCGTATGGGTATCGAGCTTCACTACGTAAATACCGGCGCTGTAGAAAACCCGGTTGAAACGCTTCTCGCCCTTACCGGCGGAACCGGATATGACGACGTCGTCGTATTTGCGCCCGTGCCTGCTGTTATCGAACAGGCCGATGCGATTCTCGGCGTTGACGGCTGCCTGAACTTCTTTGCCGGCCCTGCCCGCAAGGATTTCTATGCGAAGCTGAACTTCTACAACGTACATTATGCTTCCGCTCACATCTGCGGAACCTCCGGCGGAAACAACGACGACATGATCGAGTGCCTTGAAATGATGGGCGAGGGTAAGCTGACTCCCGCAGCGCTGGTAACCCATATCGGCGGAATTGATGCCGTTATCGATACTACGCTCAACCTCCCGAAAATCCCCGGCGGCAAGAAGCTGATTTATACCCATATAAATATGCCGCTGACTGCAATTGCGGACTTTGAGGAAAAGGGAAAGACCGATCCCATGTATCAGAAGCTGTTTGAACTGACCCAGAAGACCAAGGGCTTGTGGAACAAGGAAGCCGAGGATTATCTTCTGAGCACTTTAGCCAAGGAGGAGAACTAAAATGGCAAAAGCAGTTATAATGCCCAAGGCCGGTATTACGGTTGAATCCTGCATCATCGGCAAATGGCTCAAAAATGTAGGCGATACCGTAAATGTAGGCGATATTCTGTTCACCTACGAAACCGACAAAGCGTCCTTCGAGTGTGAGAGCACCGAAAGCGGCGAGATTCTCGCCCTGTTCTTTAATGACGGCGACGAGGTACCCTGCTTTACAAACGTATGCGCTGTAGGCAGCAAGGGTGAAGACTATTCCGACCTCGTTCCCGGCGGCGCCGCACCCGCAGCAGCTCCGGCAGAGGAAAAGAAGGAAGAAGAGAAGAAAGCAGAAGTTAAGCAGGAAGCTGTTATTGAAAAGACGGCCTCTGAAGACGGCGCAGTCCGTATTTCTCCCAGAGCTAAGGCGCTGGCGGAAACGGCAGGCGTTGACTATAAATATGCAGAAGCTACCGGCCCCAAAGGCCGCATCATTGAGCGTGACGTAAGAAAGCTTATGGAAACTGGCGTACCTGTAGTGGAAGAAGTCAAGGTTGATGCTGCTCCCGCTGCTGCCGCTGCTCCCGCGCCTGAGTTTGAGGATGTTAAGTTCACCGGAATCCGCAAGGTGATTGCGAAGTCCATGATGAACTCTCTTCAGTCCATGGCGCAGCTGACCAACCACCACTCCTTTGACGCCACCTCCATCCAGGCTTTCCGCAAGGAATGCAAGGCAGCCGGCGGTGATGTTGGCGGAATTACGCTGGGCGACATGGTTCTGTACGCAGTTTCCAGAACCCTTTTGAATTGGAAGGATCTCAATGCCAACGTAATCGGCGACGATACAATCCGTTATTTCAAGCATGTAAACCTCGGCGTTGCCGTCGACACGCCTCGCGGACTCATGGTTCCCACGATTTTCAATGCAGATCAGAAGAGCCTGCTTGAAATCAGCAAGGAAGTAAAGGCGCTGGCAGAAGCAGCCAGAACCGGCGCAATCAGCCCCGATCTGCTTTCCGGCGGTTCCTTCACGGTATCGAACCTCGGCGCAACCGGCGTTGAAATGTTTACCCCAGTTATCAATCCGCCTCAGACGGCGATTCTCGGCGTTTGCGGCATTACCCAGCGCGTACGCGAAGCCAACGGACAGCTTTCTGTGTATCCGGCAATGGGCCTCAGCCTGACCTACGATCACAGAGTTGTGGACGGTTCTCCCGCGTCCAAGTTTGTAAGCGAGCTTTGCAAGAATCTTGAAAAGTTCACTCTGCTTCTTGCAAAATAAAATATCTGGAGGGAATGCATATGGATGTTTTTGATCTGATCGTCATCGGCGGCGGTCCGGGCGGATACCTTGCGGCAGAACGCGCTGCACAGGGTGGTCTGAAGGTTTGCCTGTTTGAAAAGCGCGCGCTGGGCGGCGTTTGCCTGAACGAGGGCTGCATACCCACCAAAACGCTTCTCAATTCCGCAAAGCTGTATCGCCATGCGACTGAGAGCGCTGCCTTCGGCGTAACAGCAGGTGATGTAAAATTTGACCATGCACAGGTTATCAAGCGCAAGGCCAAGGTTGTAAAGACCCTGGTTTCCGGCGTTGGCATGACGATGAGCGCACACAAGGTAAACGTAGTTTCCGCAGTGTGCGAAATCAAGGGCAAAGAGGACGGCAAATTCAAGGTAGAGGCGGAGGGCAAAGCCTACTTTGCTGATCGTCTGATCGTTGCCGCCGGCTCCGAGGCCGTTGTTCCGCCGATTCCCGGCGTTAAGGAAGGCGTTGAAAGCGGCTTTGTTACCACCAACCGCGAGATTCTTGACATGACCGAGCTCCCCAAAACGCTGGCTGTAATCGGTGGCGGCGTCATCGGCCTTGAAATGGCTTGCTACTTTGCGTCTGTTGGCGTAAAGGTACATGTCATTGAGATGATGAACAAAATCGCCGGACCTACGGATAACGATATCTGCAAGGTGCTGATGGACGAATACGCCAAGCGCGGCATGGAGTTCAAACTTTCCGCTAAAGTTCTTTCAGTAAAGCCCGGCGCAGTGGTTTATGAGGATAAGGACGGCCAGCATGAGCTTGCTTGCGACAAGATCCTTCTTTCCGTAGGCCGCAGAGCCGCTACCAAGGGAATCGGCTTGGAAACAATCGGCGTTGAAATGAACAGGGGCGCAATCGTTACCGACAGTAAGCTCATGACCAACGTTCCCAACGTTTATGCAGTCGGAGACTGCAACGGTAAGCTGATGCTTGCACATACTGCCTATCGCGAAGCGGAGGTAGCCGTAAACAACATTCTGGGCAAAAAGGATCATATCCGCTATGATTCCATTCCGTCCGTCATCTATACCGATCCCGAGGTTGCCTGCGTGGGCGATACCAAGGAAGCGGCGGAGAAGAAGGGACTTAAGGTGAAAGAAGTCAATGTGCCGATGATGTATGCGGGCCGTTACGTGGCTGAAGTTGATGGCGGCAAGGGCTTCTGCAAGATCGTCCTGGACACCGAAAAGAACCGCGTGGTCGGCGTTCACATTGTGGGCTCATATGCCAGCGAAATGATCTTGTCTGCCGCTATGATGGTGGATACAGAGCTTCCGCCGGAGAGACTGAAGAAGTTCGTATTCCCACATCCCACTGTATGCGAAGTTGTTCGCGAAGCGATTTTCAAGCTGTAAAATTACAAGTGTAATAACAAGGAAGGGGAAATTCAAATGCCTAAATCTTTGTACTACGGACCGAATGAGGTTCGTGCCCAGTCCATCATTCACTTTGAGGATATTCCCGTAAACGCATACAATAAGACTGTTGCCGAAGAGCGCGTAAACTTTAAGGATGAGGACCTGGTCCGCATTTATCGCGACATCACCATCCTTCGTGAGTTTGAAAGCATGCTCACCGACATCAAAACCAAGAGCGTTTACAACGGCGTAGAAACCACTTATCCCGGCCCTGCACACCTTTCCGTAGGTCAGGAAGCTGCTTGCGTAGGCCAGGCCTATCTGATGACGCCCAACGATTATCAGTTTGGTTCTCACCGCTCCCACAGCGAAATTCTCGCAAAAGCGCTCTCTTCCATCGAAAAGCTGTCGGATGAAGAGCTTCTTAAGATCATGGAAGGCTTCCTTGGCGGAAGCTGCCTGCGCGCCGTTGAGAAGATGGGTCCTGCTTCTTCCGTTAAGGAGCTTGCAATCCGCTTTATCCTCTACGGAACGCTTTCCGAAATCTTCGCCCGCAAGACCGGTTTCCATATGGGTATGGGCGGCTCCATGCACGCCTTCTTCCTGCCCTTCGGCGTATATCCGAACAATGCCATCGTAGGCGGCTCCGCTCCCATTGCAGCAGGCGCAGCTCTGTACAAGAAGGTAAACGACAAGCCCGGCTTTGTAGTGTGCAATATCGGCGACGGCTCTCTCGGCTGCGGACCTGTTTGGGAAGCGCTGAACTTTGCCGCTATGGATCAGTTCAAGACCCTCTGGACCGAGGATGGCAAGCAGGGCGGTATGCCGATTCTGTTCAACATCTTCAATAACGGTTATGGCATGGGTGGACAGACCCGCGGCGAAACCATGGCATATGATATGCTGGCACGAATTGGCGCTGGTATCACTCCCAATCAGATGCACTCCGAGCGTATCGACGGCTTCAACCCGCTGGCCGTAATCGACGCCATGAAGCGCAAGCTCGAAATCCTCAAGAAGGGCGAAGGCCCGGTTCTCCTCGATACGCTGACCTACCGCTTCTGCGGACACTCCGTATCCGACCAGAACGCATACCGTGAGAGAAGCGAAATCAACGACTGGATGGAAGTTGATCCGATCATTACCTACAGAAAGAACCTTGTTGATGCAGGCGTTGCAGCCGATACCAAGTTCGAAGAGATCCTCGCTGAAACCCGCGAGCGCATGACCAATATCTGCCGCCATGCCGCAGACGTGGAATTCAGCCCCTACTGCGACTTTAAGGCCGATCCGCAGGTTGTTGAGCGCATCATGTACTCCAATGAAAAGGTACCTTCCTTCGGTACTGACGAGCCCCGTGTTCTTGCCAAGAAGGAAGAATGCCCGCGCGTTCAGCAGATCGCAGGCAAAATGCGCAAGGCGTTTGACGAAAACGGCAAGCCCTACTCCAAGATGAAGACCTTCAACTATCGCGACGCGATCTTTGAGCCGCTGATCGATAAGTTCTATGAGGATTCCACTCTCGTAGCATACGGCGAAGACGTACGCGACTGGGGCGGAGCGTTCGCTGTATACCGCGGACTCCCGGATGTACTTCCGCATTCCCGTCTGTTCAACAGCCCGATTTCCGAAGCCGCAATCGTTGGCAGCGCTGTCGGTTATGCCATGTGCGGCGGCCGTGCGGTTGTCGAACTGATGTATGCCGACTTTATCGGCCGTGCCGGAGACGAAATCTTCAACCAGATGTCCAAGTGGCAGGCGATGTCTGCAGGCATTCTGAAGATGCCCGTCATCCTGCGCGTATCCGTTGGTTCTAAGTACGGCGCACAGCATTCTCAGGATTGGACCGCGCTTTGCGCTCATATCCCGGGCCTCAAGGTTTGCTTCCCGGCAACTCCGTGGGAAGCCAAGGGCCTTATGCAGACTGCCCTCAATGGCACTGATCCCGTAGTGTTCTTCGAAAGCCAGCGCATCTATGACGTGGGCGAGCAGTTCCACGAGGGCGGCGTACCCGAAGAAGCATATGAAATCGAGATCGGCGACACCAACGTTGTGCGTACCGGTAAGGATGTTACCATCATTACTCTTGGCGCAGCGCTGTACCGCGCGGTTAAGGCAGCTGATGAACTGAAAGCGAAGTATGGCATGGAGGCTGAAATCATCAACCTGCACTCCATGGTTCCGCTGAACTATGAGAAGATCGTTGCTTCCGTTAAGAAGACCGGCCGCGTTGTGCTGGTATCCGATGCGTGCCAGAGAGGCTCCTTCCTTAACGATGTAGCCGCCAACATTACCGATCTTTGCTTTGACGATCTCGACGCACCCTGCGTAGTAATCGGCGCTCGCAACTGGGTAACCCCGCCCTTCGAGTTCGACGAGTTCTTCTTCCCGCAGCCTAGCTGGATTATCGATGCAATCCATACAAAGATTGTACCCCTGCCGGGACACGTCGCCGAGAATACTGCAAGTGAAGTAGAACAGATGAGACGCTTCAAAGCCGGTGTATAAATGCAGTATATACTGATTTCTGAGCTTAACGACGCATATGCGAACCTCGCGAGGGATGAATATCTGCTTTCATCCCTTCACGAGGGAGATATGGTTTTGTACCTGTATGTGAACAAAAGCGCCGTCATAATCGGAAGAAATCAGAACCCCTGGATAGAATGCAACCTGAACCAGCTGAACGCCGACGGTGTTCAGCTGGTTCGTCGCGTTTCCGGGGGCGGCGCGGTATATCACGATATGGGGAACCTGAACTTCTCGTTTATCTGTTCAAACGATCGGTATTGTGAAAAGGAACAAACGGCGATTATTTTGAAAGCCATCGAAAAGCTTGGCATTCGGGCGGAGACAACAGGCAGAAACGACATTGCCATTGAAGGAAGAAAGGTGTCTGGAAATGCATACTGTCAACGGGGAAATAACCGTATGCGGCATGGAACCCTGCTTGTTTCAAGCGATCTTACCGTGTTCGACAGGTATTTGAACGTTCCGGAAAAGAAGCTGAACGCCAAAGGGGTAAAAAGCGTAAAAAGCCGCGTCTGCAATATTTGCGAATATGCCGGCGCGGTTACAGTTGAAAAAATGGTGGAAATGATTTTAGAAAGCTTTCAGGAAACGTACGGCACGTTTGAACCATTCGTTTTTACAGAGGAAGCCGAAAGGGAAATCGAGCGCCTTTTCAAACGAAATGAAAGCTGGGAATGGAAGATGGGGGAAGCCCCCATGTTTGATTATTCGTTTGAAAACAAGTTTGCATGGGGTATGACGCAAGCGCACATAACCGTGAAAAACGGTTGCATCAGCCGCGTAAACGTATATACGGATTCTCTCAATACCGAGTTCTCCTCTATGGCGGAAACAATACTGAAAGGCGCAAAATTCTCAAAAGAAGAAATGCTTGAAATGTACAAAAAACAAGAAGGAGAAATCGCTCAGTTAATCGAATATATCATTGCCAATATGGAATAAAAGGGAGATGAAATTGTGGGTAAAAGACTTCGTATCGGTATTATTGGCTGCGGCGGTATAGCCAATCAAAAGCATATGCCCTCTTTGAAAGCGCTCAATCGAGCGGATCTCGTTGCATTCTGCGATATTATTGAAGAAAAGGCAATAAAGGCTGCGGAAAAGTTTGGCACGCCTGACGCCAAGGTTTACACCGATTATAAAGAACTGCTTGCCGATCCCACGATTGACGTCGTACATGTTTGTACGCCCAACCGTATGCACGCACAGATTTCGATTGATGCGCTGTATGCCGATAAGCACGTAATGTGCGAAAAGCCCATGGCAAAAACCGCGGCGGACGCCCGCGCAATGGTGGAAGCTGCGAAAAAAACCGGAAAGAAACTAACGATCGGCTATCAGCATCGCCATAAGGCAGAATCCAATTATGTAAAGAGCGTTATTGATCGCGGTGATCTGGGCGAAATCTATTATGCACACGCATATGCCATTCGCCGCAGAGGTACTCCGAACTGGGGCGTATTCCTGAACGAATATGAGCAGGGCGGCGGCCCGCTGATTGATATCGGAACACATTCCCTCGATCTTACGCTGTATCTGATGAATAACTACGAGCCCAGAATGGTTGTTGGTACAACCTACAAAAAGGTAGAAAAGGCGATGGAAGGCAATCCCTGGGGCGGCTGGGATGAGAAGCAGCATACCATGGAAGACAGCGCATTTGGATTTATCGTTATGAAAAACGGCGCAACCATAAATCTCGAAGCTTCCTGGGCGCTCAATACCTGTGAGCCTGTTCCCGAGGGCAGCACTGTTCTTTGCGGAAGCAAAGCCGGTGCCCAGATCAAGGGCGGCGTTACCATAAACAATTCCGAATTTGGACGTCTGATTGAAACCAAACCCGATCTCTCCGCAGGCGGCGTGGCATTCTATGACGGCGTCCAAGAAACGCCCGCTATTACTGAAGCAAGGCGCTGGCTGGATGCAGTTGAAAATGATACCGATCCCGTTGTTCTGCCGGAACAGGCATGCGTCATTTCCGAGATTCTGGAAGCGATCTACACTTCCGCCAAGACGGGACAGCCCGTGTATTTTGACTGATAAAAATTAACAAAGAGAACCTGCGGAAAACAATGCCGCAGGTTCTTTTTTATGAGGTTCATAAGTTATGCCCGGCATTTAAGCCGGGCATAATGCATTATTCTGTGTAATAACAGCCTTCTTCGTTTTACGCAATCGCGAGCTTATTATTTGCCCTCACGAATAGCAGACTGTGCCGCTGCAAGGCGTGCAATCGGTACGCGGAAGGGAGAGCAGGATACGTAATTAAGGCCGATCTTGTGGCAGAACCCGATGGATGACGGGTCGCCGCCGTGCTCGCCGCAGATGCCGCAGTGGAGCTTCTCATTTTCGCCTTTTCCGAGAGTGACCGCCATGTTCATCAGCTTGCCAACACCGGTGGTGTCGCGGCGGGCAAAGGGATCGGACTCATAGATCTTAGACTGATAGTAAGCGGACAGGAACTTTCCGGCGTCATCACGGGAGAAACCGAAGGTCATCTGGGTAAGATCGTTGGTGCCGAAGCAGAAGAAATCGGCTTCCTTTGCAATTTCATCGGCAGTCAGAGCGGCGCGGGGGATTTCGATCATGGTGCCGACTTCATAATGGAGCTCGGCGCCGGATTCCTTGATAATCCGATCGGCAGTTTCCACGACGATCTTCTTGACGAACTTGTATTCCTTAATATCGCCTACGAGGGGAATCATGATCTCCGGAACGGTGTTCCACTCATTGCGTGCATTTACGGCCAGAGCAGCCTTGATGATGGCGCGGGTCTGCATGGCGGCGATTTCGGGATAGGTTACGGACAGACGGCATCCGCGATGGCCCATCATGGGGTTGAACTCGTGGAGGTCGTTGATAATCTGCTTGATGTAACCGACGGTCTTTCCCTGAGCATTTGCAAGAGCTTCGATGTCGCCTTCTTCGGTGGGTACGAACTCATGGAGCGGCGGATCGAGGAAGCGAATGGTTACGGGATAGCCTTCCAATGCTTCAAACAGACCTTCAAAGTCTTCCTGCTGCATGGGCTCGATCTTGCTGAGGGCGGCTTCGCGCTCTTCAACGGTTTCTGCGCAGATCATCTCGCGGAATGCGCCGATGCGGGTGGGATCAAAGAACATGTGCTCGGTACGGCAAAGACCGATACCCTGTGCGCCGAAGGCAACTGCCTGCTTGGCGTCGGAGGGGGAGTCGGCGTTGGTGCGTACGCCCATGGTCTTGTATTTATCGGCCAGATCCATGATGCGGCCAAAGTAACCGCTGTTGGGATCGGCGGGAACGGTGGGGATCAGTTCGCTGTAAATGTTGCCGGTAGAACCGTCCAGAGAGATGGTGTCGCCTTCATGATAGGTTTTGCCTGCGAGGGTGAAGCACTTGTTGTCTTCATCCATCTTGATATCGCCGCAGCCGGATACGCAGCAGGTGCCCATTCCGCGGGCTACAACGGCAGCGTGAGAAGTCTGTCCGCCGCGAACAGTCAGGATTCCCTGAGAATACTTCATGCCTTCGATATCTTCGGGGCTGGTTTCCAGACGAACGAGTACAACCTTTTCGCCGTTCTTGCCGTGCTCAACGGCGTCTTCGGCGGTAAACACGATGGTTCCTGCGGCTGCGCCGGGGGATGCGGCGATGCCCTTTCCTACGGGAACGGCCTTCTTAAGAGCTGCTTCATCAAAGGTGGGGTGCAGAAGCATATCGAGGGACTTGGCGTCGATCTGCATGAGGGCTTCCTTCTCGGAAATCATGCCTTCATCAATCAGGTCGCATGCGATCTTGATGGCGGCGGCAGCGGTTCGCTTGCCGTTTCGGGTCTGAAGCATGTAAAGCTTCTTATCCTCGATGGTGAATTCCATGTCCTGCATGTCGCGGTAATGGTTTTCAAGGGTTTTGCATACGGTGAGGAACTGCTCGTATACTTCGGGCAGAATTTCCTTCATTTTTTCGATGGGCATGGGGGTGCGTACGCCGGCTACAACGTCTTCGCCCTGTGCGTTCATGAGGAATTCGCCCATCAGGCCTTTTTCGCCGGTGGCGGGATTGCGGGTAAAGGCAACGCCGGTACCGGAAGTATCGCCCATGTTACCGAAGGCCATCATCTGTACATTAACAGCGGTGCCCCAGGAATAGGGGATGTCATGGTCCATACGGTAAATGTTGGCGCGGGGATTATCCCAGGAACGGAATACGGCTTCAATTGCCTTGAACAGCTGTACCTTGGGATCGGAGGGGAAGTCTTCGCCAAGCTGATTCTTGTACTCGGCTTTGAATTGATTGGCCAGCTCCTTAAGATCCTCTGCAGTCAGCTCATTATCGTAAGTAACGCCCTTTTCTTTCTTCATGGCGTCGATGAGCTTTTCAAAATATTTCTTGCCGACTTCCATAACGACGTCGGAGAACATCTGGATGAAACGGCGATAGCAGTCATACGCCCAGCGAGCATTGCCGGACTTCTCTGCCATAACCTCAACAACTTTTTCGTTAAGACCAAGATTCAGAATGGTATCCATCATGCCAGGCATGGAAGCGCGTGCGCCGGAGCGAACGGAAACCAGCAGGGGGTTTTCCATATCGCCGAACTTTTTGCCGGTGATCTCTTCCATCTTGGCAATGTTTTCCATGATTTCAGCCTGGATCGCCTCGTTAATCTTGCGGCCATCCTCGTAATACTGGGTGCATGCTTCAGTGGTAATGGTGAAGCCCTGCGGTAC
>JAZSRC010000070.1:0-12282 GCA_045538305.1 Clostridia bacterium
GGACGCCTTCCCATCAGTCCGACAATCTGCACAAGCGCCGCGGCCTCATGCGCGCGCTGTGTCATTTCGGCTTTGGTAAGCTTGTCCTTGCCCTTCAGGTTCTGAAGGGGGAACAGTATGTTCTCGAGTACCGTCAGGTGCGGATACAGTGCATAATTCTGAAAAACAAAGCCTACGCCGCGCTTCTCGGCGGGAACGCGCGTAACATCCTCGTCGCCAAAGAAGATCTGTCCGTCGGTGGGCTTCTGAAGGCCGCACAAAAGGTTCAGCGCCGTGCTTTTTCCGCAGCCGGACGGGCCGAGCAGGCCGATCAGCTTGCCGTCGGGAATTGTAAAGGTGAAATCGTTTACGGCGATAACTTCCTCGCGAATGGACTTGTTGCGGTTGGGAAATCTCTTTGTAAGGTGTTTCAGCTCGATTTTCATAGAATCTCGACCCCTCCTGAAGGCGTTTGTTTCCATTATGTTTATTGTAACGGGCAAAGGCCTGCAAGTCAATACAGGCTTTGAAAAGCCGCTTTTTTTCATGATTTTTCTTTTTATCCGGCGCTATACAATATAATAGTGTCTTCAGGTAAATTTCAGCGTCTGATAAAAGGGATTTTCATTTATGTGTCGAAAACTTAAAAATTCACAGTAAGTTAGGGGTGCGCGGATATGGGCAGATTTCCGGAACGCTTTTTGGCGGAGGTAAAGGAGATTCTTCGGGACGAATACGGGGATTTTCTTTCCGCCATGCAGGATCAGCCGCATGCGGCTTTAAGAATCAATCCCATCCGGAAGAACGCTTTTGCCGCGGCCAAGCCGTTTATGTCGGACGGAGCCTCCGTTTTGTGGGAGCCGCTCGGGTTTTATGCGGATAAAAGCCTGCGTCCCGGTGCAAGCATCGCCCATGCGGCGGGAGCGTTTTACATGCAGGATGCGTCCGCTATGGCGCCGGTTGCGATTCTGAATCCGAAGGGCGGAGAGCGCGTGCTGGATCTGTGCGCTGCGCCCGGCGGAAAAAGCGGTCAGATTGCCGCGCACATGGCGGGGGAAGGTTTTTTGCTTTCCAATGAGATTGAATTTTCAAGGGCGAAAATACTGGCCGGCAATCTGGAGCGCCTGGGCGTCGGCAATGCCTGCATAACGTCGGCGTCCGCTATGGCGCTGTCCAGAAAGCTTCCGGAGTTTTTTGACGCCGTTTTGGTGGACGCACCATGCTCGGGCGAAGGAATGTTCCGCCGCGATCCGGATGCCATCGATCAGTGGACGGACGGAGCGCCTGCGGGCTGCGCGTCGCGCCAGGCGGAAATTTTGGATTATGCGGCAAAAACAGTGCGCCCGGGCGGACGACTGGTGTATTCCACATGCACGTTCAACCGACTGGAAAACGAGGGGTCCGTAGAGAACTTTCTTTTAAGAAATCCGGATTTTGCGCCGGAGGAATTTGAACTTGCAGGCGTAGGCCGGTCGAAAAACGGGATGATTCGCCTGTGGCCGCACAGGGTACGCGGCGAAGGACACTTTGCCGCGCTTCTCAGAAAGAAGGACGGACGGGGGATTGCCTATCCCGAAATGAAGGCAAATGTGGGAAAGGAAGAAAAGGCGCTGCTTTCGGAAATGTTTAACAGGCTTCCGGATGGAAACTGCGTCCGGATCGGCGACGAGGTCGTGATTATAAGCAGATTGTCTCCCGATGTAAACGCCCTTTCCGGCGCGGGCGTAAGCATTGTAAGAGCGGGCCTTGTAGCGGCGAGCGTTATGAAAAACCGCATGGAACCCAAGCACGCGCTGGCGATGGCCCTTTCGCCCGAAGATGCGAAAAATTCGGCTGCGCTTTTGCGCGAGGAGGCGCTTTCCTATCTTGCGGGCGAAGCGATTCCGGTAAACGCCCCGAAGGGCTGGACGCTGGCGGTATATGAGGGGATGCCGCTTGGCTGGGGCAAGGTGAACGAAGGAATACTGAAAAACCATCTCCCCAAGGGACTCAGGAAAAGAACGTAAGGATAAAACAAGGCTGTCGCCAGGATTGATTTCTGACGGCAGCCTTGTTTAAGAATTACAGCATGTGTACGCAGCCCTCGCGGAAGGAGAGGAACGCGTTCTCCCCGACCTCAAATATTTTCCGGCCCACGGGACAATAGTCCGCAAGCTTTACGAGGGTATCGCCTACCATTACATGGTAGTTCTGATACGCGCCCATGAAGCAGGAAAGCACGACCTTGCACGGCAGCGCGCCCTGCGTAGACAGAATTGCAGCCTCGGGTCGAAGCACGACCTTGCACTTCTTACCGATGGGGAAACCGGAAGGATTGTCAACGCGAACCTCATGGCCGTTGATGTCCAGTGTGCAGCGATTTCCGTTAGTCTGTTTGATGGTGCCTTCCAGAAAGTTTACCTCGCCGATGAAGTCAGCGACAAATTCGCTGTTGGGGTGATGATAGATTTCCGTGGGGGTGCCCATCTGTGCGATTACGCCCTTGTTCATGACGATAATCTTGTCGGAGATGGCCATTGCTTCCGCCTGATCGTGGGTAACATAGATGGCTGTAATGCCAAGCGTCTGCTGGATGCGGCGGATTTCCGTGCGCATGGATACACGCAGCTTGGCGTCGAGGTTGGAAAGCGGTTCGTCAAACAGGAGAACGCTGGGCTCTACAACCATGGCGCGCGCCAGCGCGACGCGCTGCTGCTGTCCGCCGGAGAGCTGGTTGGTCATACGTGATTCCATGCCGGTCAATTCGACCAGCTCCAGTATGCGATCAATTCTCCTCTTGATTTCCGGCTTTGGAACGTTTCTGAGCTTAAGACCGTAGGCTACGTTATCGTACACGTTATAGTGGGGAAACAGCGCGTAGCTTTGGAACACCATTGCCGTATCGCGTTTGTTGGGCATCAGCGCGTTGATCTTTTTATGGCCCAGATAGATCTCGCCCGCGTCGGGGCTTTCAAAGCCCGCGATCATGCGCAGCGTGGTCGTTTTTCCGCAGCCGGACGGACCGAGCAGGGTAACGAAGCTGCCGGGCTCGATATCCAGAGATACATTGTTTACCGCATAAAACTTCTTGTTTGTTTTGGGGTCTGTATAGATCTTGGAGATGTTTTCCAGGCGAACCCCAGTATTCTTCCCTTGAAGCATATCACTTAATCTCCTTCACATTTGTCCATCGGCTGGTGCCCATGTACTTGATTACCAGATTCATAATCACAATGGAGACATATACAATCGCTATCAGTATGGTCGCGTATGCGCAGGCAACGCCGTATGCGCCTTTTTCGGCAAACTCATTGATTCGGCAGGTGATGAGCAGATATCTTGGCGTTACTAGCAGGATGATTGCGCTGATGGCGGTGATGGAGCGCACAAACGTGGTAACCAGGCCGCTCAGGAACGAATCCTTGATCAGGGGCAGCGTTACGCTGGTAAACACCTTCGCGCTGCCTGCGCCAAGATCGTAGGCGGATTCTTCAATGGATTTGTCAATCTGGCGAAGCGCCGATATACCGCTTCGCGTACCGACAGGAAGGGAGCGGATGACAAATACGATAATGAGTATAATGCCCGAACCGTATATGCCCTGCAGAAAGCCTGTGCGGAACACGCCGCGCGCAAAGCCGCGGATGAATCCTACGCCCAGTACCGTGCCGGGAACGGCCATTGCGAGCATGGATACAAATTCGATAAAGCTCCTGCCGAAAAACTTCTTTTTGACCACCAGATACGATATAATCATGGACAATAAAGCCGTAATGGGGGCGGCGATCATGGACAGGACAAAGGAATCCGTAAACGCCTTGAAGCCGTCGTCTCTGAACAACTCGTTGAACCATTTAAAGCTGAGCGAGTAATCGCGGCCCCAAAGCTTGAACAGCGCGCCAAAGGGAATGGCGATATACATCATGATGACGAAGGCGGAAATGGCCGAGCAAATGATGGTGAGAGGAACCCTGACGCTGGTATCCGTTATCGGAACGCGTGCGCGGCTGGCCTTACCGGTAAGCGTGGCGGCTGTTTTGGCCTCCAGATAGTATTTCTGAATCAGGAACAAAACCAATGTGATGGACAAAAGCACCACGGCCATTGCGGCTGCGCCTGTAGTATCGTAGCTTCCGCCGGTAATTCTAAGATAAATCGTGGTTGCCAGCGTGTCATAGCTTCCGCCGATCATCATGGGGTTTGCAAAATCGGCGACTGATTCAATGAAGGTAACCAGAAAAGCGTTTCCAAGGCCAGGCAGCATCAGGGGCAGCGTGACGGTTGTAAATACCTTCCACCGGCTTGCACCCATGTCCCGCGAGGCTTCCTCCATTGACGGGTCGATGTTTTTGAGAAGGCCCTTGAGCATCATGTAGCATACTGGGAAAAAAGTCAGGATCTGTACGACGGCAATACCGCCCAGGCCGTACACGTCGCTGTCGTAAATCCCCAGAAATTTTCTGGTGATCAGTCCGCCGCGTCCGAACAGGAGGATCATGGACAGCGACAGAACAAACGGAGGCGATACGACGGGGAGCGTAGAAACCACATCGAACATTTTCTTGATGACTTTTGATTTTATCGATACATAGCAATCCACATAGGCAAACAGAAGGCCTACCAGCACCGCGCCGAAACTTGTGATCATGCCCAGGAGGAGCGTATTGTAAAATGCGCGGTTGAACGTATAGTCTTTGAAAATGCGCGGGAACGCATCAAGCGTCCAATAGCTGTTCGCCTGCTTGACATATGCCTTCTGCGGGTTGATAGCGTCGCCATCACGGATTTCTCTGCCGTTTTTCACAAACAGAAAGCCGTAGGCGGAGGAAAGATCCTCCAGATCTATCAATCTTTCGTCGCCCTTTGCGTTCTGCACATTAACGCTTTTTCTTCCGGTATGGGGATCGGTAACGTATTCCATTTCCGCTTCGCCGCTTAATACGGTTTCCAGAAGATGGCTTTTGGTTTCCTGTACATGAATGCTATCCGTCAGCAGCATAGCCAGCGGATAAAGGATAAAGAGTGCCAGAAGAACGGTCAGCAATAGGATTGCCGAAAGCATTGCGGGGTCGGCGAAGAATTTTTTTCGCTCAAGCGCCGCGCCCTGTCGCGTATTCATAGCATTCACACCTTCCATAAAGTAAACAGGGGATGGGGTATTTCACCCATCCCCCGAATGTTGATATTGATTATTCGGTCTTGAAGCGGCCGTCTGCTGCGGCGCCGATGGCGTCGAAGAAGTCGCCTACGTACTTGGTGGTGTTGGCCTTTGCGTCTTCGAAGTCGTAATCGATGACGTTGTTGGGATCAAGGCCAAAGGGCTCAACTGCTGCGGGCTGCTTTGCAGAGTTGATTACGAGGAACTGGAAGCTGTCTACATCGTCAGCCAGCTCTACACATTCGGGAGAGAGGGCGTATTCGATCCAGAGCTTAGCAGCATTGGGATGCTCGCAGCCGTCGAAGATGGCGGTAGCGCCGATTTCGAAGCTGGTGCCTTCCTCGGGGATAATCAGGGCGATGTTGTCATAGCCTGCAAGGATCTGGGTGATGCCGTCATGCAGGAAGCCAACGCCGATGACGCACTCGCCGATGCCGACCTTCTTGGAGGGGCCGGAGCCGGACTTGGTGTACTGCTGAATGTTTTTATCAAGTTCTACGAAGTAGGCCATGGCCTCATCGTGGCCCTTGAGCTGAACCATGGTGTTGATGATCAGCTTTGCGGTGCCGGCGGTGTTGGGGTTGGACATCCAGACCAGGTCCTTGTACTCGGGCTTGAGCAGGTCGTTCCAGCCCTTGGGAGCTTCGAGGCCCAGACGGGCGAGCTCCTCGGTGTTGACCATGAAGCCCAGAATTCCCTTGTAAATGCCGTACCAGTAGCCGTCTGCGTCACGGTACATGGGGCTTGCAAGATCCGCTGCGTTTACAGCTTCGTAAGCCATGAGCAGGCCGTCCTTGGCGCACTCGTTGTAGGGATCGGTCGTGCCGCCGAACCATACGTCAGCGGAGGGATAGCCGGCTTCTTCAGTGATCTTGGCCTGAACTTCGCCGGTGGAGAGACGCTGATAGTAGGTCTTGATGCCATAGAGCTCTTCAAAGTGCTTTGCGGCTGCGGCTACGTAGGGTTCTTCGCAGGAGCCGTAAATGACCAGTTCGCCTTCGGCCTGAGCGGCGGAGATCAGAGCGGGATCGATGGCGGGCTTCTCAGCGGTTTCACCGACTGCGATGCCGAGGCCGAGGATCATGGAAAGAACCAGCATGATGGAAAGCAGTTTCTTCATAGTCCTATACTTCCTTTCTGTTTCATCAGCATATATGTGCCGACGGCGGTTTTTTACCGCAATACATATATTATATATTTACTTTTGTGTTCCGTCAATAAAGAATAATGAATTATTTTACATAGTGATCTTCCTGAAAAGCAGATTATTCTTCGAAGCCTTCCAGGAAAATCGGATTGGTCCAGGCCATCCGGCCCTGACTGTCCGTGCAGACGGCGCGCACATACGGGGCCTTTTCATAAAGTTTCATTTCAGCCTCGGTGATCTCGCAGTCCGTTTTTTTGACAATGCGCGTCGGGCGAACGCCAATATAGAATTTTACGCTTTCGCAAGGCGAGCATTTCAGCTTCGCCGTACCGTCCTCATAGGTAAAATCGTATATTTCCGGACCACCGGAGGCATAGAACGCGCCTGCCTGCAGCGCTTTCAGTATGGAATCTACATTCCTTTCAGCGCGCACGCGCACCCAGCCGAAACACTGGTGCCGAAGCCCGTGGCAGTCGTCGGTGGCAACGCCGAATATCCGCCTTCCGTTCATGAGCAGTTCATCCCATACGTAGCCGTTGTCCACATCCAGCCGATCCTCCAGCACGCAGCCGTAGTTCATGACCTCAATGGCGAAAAATCCCTGCAGGCGTTCAAAACGGCTTACGGGCGTGCAGCTCCATTCGGGGTGGCAGTAGATGGCGAGGTTGCCGCGGCGAAGGATCTCGTCGATATCGCTTTGATAATCTTCCTGATCGTTTACATGACGGCTTTCTATCCGTTCGTCCTGCTTGTACAGGTTTCTTTCATCGTCCGGGCCGATGGCGACGATGTGGTAGCACATGCCCTTTTTGCTTCCTGCGGGCAAAGAAGCGTCGGCTTCCATACCCGGAATGATGACGATGTCGGTGTCCGGCGCGAAATTCTGGTAGTTATAGTACCTGTGATCGGTCAGCGCGAGAAAGTCGTAGCCGTGTGCCTTGTAGTTGCGTATGGTTTCATCGGGCGCGACTTTTCCGTCGGATCGGGAGGTATGGCAGTGAAGTCCGCCCTTCAGAAGCGGATGAGAAAAGGTTTCAAACGCGGCTTGTCGGATAAACATGGGAAAGCCTCCATTCTAATATATTTTTTCAAATCATATTTGAGTCTGACTGCGGGACGCGGTTTTTTTGTTTGCGAAACTTAGCGCGCGGTGGTATAATCCGTTACAGGATAGGAGGGGTTTTTATGGATCAGAAGGTTGTTCTCGTTCTGGTAGACGGCATGCGCCCGGACGGCTTGCTGGCCTGCGATCATCCGTTTGTCGAAAAGCTCGTTTCGGAATCGACCCATACGTTTAAAGCTAAGACGGTTATGCCCTCGGTAACCTTACCCTGCCATATGTCGCTGTTCCATTCCGTCGACCCGGACAGGCACGGAATTGTTACCAATACGTATTCGCCGCAGGTGCGCCCGATTAACGGCCTTGTGGATCAATTGGATATGTACTCAAAAAAGTGTGCGTTTTTCTATACATGGGAGGAGCTGCGCGATCTTGTGCGCTTTGACCACCTGCATGAATCGGTGTGCTATAACCTTCATAAGCGCCCCGATACCGACAACGCCATCACCGATACCGCAATTTCCTATATCCGTAGAGAGCTGCCGGATTTTACGTTTTTATACCTCGGTGAAACGGACGAGGTCGGCGGTCACGCTGCCGGCTGGATGTCGGAAACGTATCTTCGGGTGGTAAACAATGCAGTCGGCTGTATCGAGCGCGTATATAACGCCCTGCCTGAGGGCTATACCCTGATGGTTACCGCCGATCACGGCGGACACGACAGGCATCACGGCGCAAACTGCCCGGAGGACATGACCATTCCGCTTTTGATGGCGGGTCCGGCGTTTGAAAAGAACAGAATGATTGAAGGCGTTTCCATCAAGGATATCGCCGTTACGATTGCTGATCTTCTCGGCGTTCCAAAGGCGAAGGAATGGGAAGGAAAAAACCTTGTCGGATGATGCCGCAATCTGAGTTTTTTGAGTTTCTGAAGCCATGATGCATTAAGCTAAGTCATCATGGCTTTTGTTTTTTCAAAAAACAACGGTTTCAAAGCCCCGCTCTTTGGCATAATCCATCGCGATTCTGCTGTTTGTCCAGAAGATTACATTGTCAAGACCTTGGAATGCATCCGGCGCGATGAATTCGATATTTTTCGGGATATAAATGAGGGTAAGGGAAGAGCAGGACGAAAAGGCTTCGCTTTCAATGCGCTGTGCGCCGTCCGGTAGGCGCACGCAGGCTGCGCTCACGCCCGAAAAGGCTTCGCTTTCTATAATCTTCACGCCCTCTGGCAGCGAAAAGTCGAATTCGGAAAGGGCGGGAAGCACCGTCAATGTGAATGCGTCGTATGCGCCGCCGCCGTCCGCCGCTGCTGCGCGGATTTCGGTTTTTCCGGGCGATAAAGCTTTGATAAGCCCGGTTTCCTGATGTACGGAAGCGACGGAAGCATCGCTGCTTGACCACAATACGGCGCGATTGGCCGCTTCTTCCGGACGTATATTGATTGAAAGAGAAACGGTTTGCCCCTTTGGTAGGTATACGGGGGCATTTTGTATGGAAACGCTTTCAACTTTCAGATCCATCAGTTCAAGGAATGTGGTTTTTCCGGGATAGATCACGTATTTAATATTCTTTTTGCCGCTGGAAACGCTGCCGCGTTGAATGCTGTCGGAGAATTCCTTCCAGGTAAAGGTACGGGTTTCGTTTCCGTAATAGATATAGCCGTCTCCGCTTCCGTGATAGATGGTTACGCCGTCATTGTCCGCGTGAACGATTACCATCGTATGTCCGTCGCTGTCGGATGCGACATAGCTGGTTTGATTGGTGGTGCGCAGAATTGCGCCCGGGCCTGCGCGCAGAATCCAGTATTTCAGATTCTCTTCACTGACGGGGGTCAGCTGGTTTTCAGGTGTGATTCTGTGCTTTGTTTTGTTAAACGCCGTTCCGAATGCCTGACGGTATACATAACTTCCGAACGCCCAGCAGCCCGTTCCGCCGTTATAGGCTCCGAGCTTTCCCGTAGAAGCGGTTTTTCGCAGGAACGGATCGTAAAAGGATGCCTCCTGAATCAATCCGTCTGCGGTTGGAATCTCAAAAGGGATGACTGCGTTCCCGATCTGCCATGTTTCGCCTGCGGCGAAGCATAGGATAAGCATCAGAAAAGGAATCAATGAAAGTGTTATGGCTTTTTTCAATCCGATCCCTCCCTTCCTGCGATATTGTACATCATTTGCAGGAATTTGTCCATTTTTGGCGTGAACGGGGATAAGAATTCCATGCAAAAGGGGCTGTTTTCAAAACAGCCCCTTTTGCATGGAACGGGTGGATTAATAGGCTACGCCCTGCCACTTCATGGCTTCTGCAACCTTCAGGAAGCCTGCAATATTCGCGCCGGCGACGAGGTTTCCCTCGCAGCCGTACTGCTTTGCGGCGTCGGCGGCGTTTTTATAGATGTTCACCATGATACCGTGCAGCTTTTCGTCTACCTCTTCAAACGACCAGCTCAGGCGGATGCTGTTCTGCGTCATTTCGAGGCCGGAGGTGGCTACGCCGCCGGCATTGGCGGCCTTTGCGGGACCGAAGAGTATGCCGGCCTGCTGGAATGCGGCGATGGCTTCCGGCGTTGAAGGCATGTTCGCGCCTTCCGCTACGGCGATTACGCCGTTTGCGATAAGCGCCTTTGCGCCTTCTTCATCCAGCTCGTTCTGCGTTGCGCAGGGGAGGGCGATATCGCACGGCACAGTCCAGATGCCCTTGCAGCCGGGAGTGAATACGGCGCCGGGCACGCGGTTTGCATATTCGGAAATGCGGCCGCGCTCAACCTCTTTGATCTGTTTGATGACGTCCAGATTGACGCCGTTTTCATCCACGATATAACCGGAGGAATCGCTCATGGCGACAACCTTAGCGCCAAGCTGCGACGCTTTTTCGTTTGCATAAATGGCGACGTTGCCGCTTCCGGAAATGACG
Organism: Clostridia bacterium; assembly: GCA_045538305.1. GTDB lineage: Bacteria > Bacillota > Clostridia > Christensenellales > Aristaeellaceae > SFHK01. The sequence goes on from JAZSRC010000070.1 coordinate 10,237, forward strand.
ACGCGCTTGCCTTCAAAGGAAAGGGCGTTGGCTTTGAGCATTTCGTCGGTGAAGTAGCAAAGGCCGTAGCCGGTGGCCTGCTTGCGGGCGAGCGAGCCGCCGAAGGTAAGGCCCTTTCCGGTGAGTACGCCGGTGAATTCATTGGCAATGCGCTTGTACTGGCCGAAGAAATAGCCTACCTCGCGCGCGCCTACGCCGATATCTCCTGCGGGTACGTCGGTATCCGCGCCGATGTGGCGGTACAGCTCCGTCATGAAGCTCTGACAGAAGCGCATCACTTCATTATCGCTTTTGCCCTTGGGGTCAAAATCGCTGCCGCCCTTTCCGCCGCCCATGGGAAGGCCGGTGAGAGAGTTTTTGAACGTCTGCTCAAATCCTAAAAACTTCATTACGGAAAGGTTTACCGAGGGATGAAGGCGAATGCCGCCCTTGTAGGGGCCGATGGAGCTGTTGTACTGCACGCGGTAGCCGCGGTTTACCTGAACATTGCCCTGATCGTCTACCCAGCTTACGCGGAAGGTGATCACACGCTCGGGCTCTACCATTCTTTCGGCAATGCCGGCTTTTTCAAAATCGGGACGCTGGTCAAACACGGGCTGGAGGGACTCCAGCACCTCCTTCACGGCCTGCAGATATTCCTTCTGATCGGGGTCGCGCTTCACAACCGTTTCATATACGTTTTTTAAATATGCATTCTGAAAGCTCATAATCCTGCTCCCTTCAAAATAATTGCGAAACCTATCAAATTCCAGTTGATTCTGAAATATGTTGAGATTATACCATTCACTTCCGCATTTGTCTATACGCTTAATAAATTTTTTATGGCGTGTAGAGAAAATGACGGTTCAAAGTGTATGCTCCTTTTTGGGGAGGTAGAAGCGATGAAGGGAGAATCGGGTGCAAAAGGAATCCTCACGGTGATTGAGGGAGAGGCATACGAACCGGACGCAAAGCCCGATTACGGAAAAAAGAGCAGGAAAGCGGGCGAGGACAGGCTGCTTCTTCTGAAACGGGCGTGCGATATGGCAGCGGAGGCGGTTTGCGAGCTTTTACAGGACGAAAAGCAGTTCTGCCGGCATGCGTATCAGGACAAAAGTTCCGGCGCGATTATGGAGGCGACGCTGAACATACGGAATGTGAAGCAGATCCGCGAAACCATTCAGGTCATACGGGAGCTTACGGATGCAATACGAAGCCTGTACGGGATCATGTCGCCGGAGGCGCAAAGGGAAATGAACATACAGCTCAAGAAGCTGAAGATGGAGAAAATGAAGATATCGCAGAACGCGGGCAATGGCGGCGGCGCGGATACGGGTGTTGTGATTCTGCCCATGCCGGAGGACGGCGCAGATGGCTAACGTAGTCTGGGAGCCGCAGAAAAAGCAGGCGCAGTTTCTGAAAAGGCGAGAGTACGAATGCCTGTACGGCGGCGCTGCAGGCGGAGGCAAAAGCGAAGCCAGCATAATGCTGCCCATGTACTGGGTGCATATTTCGCATTTCCGGGCGCTGATTCTTAGAAAAACCTATCCGCAGCTTACGGAGCTGATCGATAAGTCGCGCATGTATTATCCGCGTTTGTTTCCGGGTGCAAAATACAATTCCACTAGTCACCGCTGGCTGTTTCCCTCCGGCGCGACTGTGGCCTTTGGCAGCATGCACAATCCGTCGGATATGGAAAGTTACCGCGGCAGGCAGTTTGATCTGATCATATTTGACGAGCTGACGCATTTCACCTGGTCGGAGTATTCATTCATGTTTTCCAGAAACCGCCCTTCCGGGCCCGGCACGTTTGTCGGCATCCGCGCCACCACCAATCCCGGCGGAATCGGACACGGCTGGGTAAAGGATCGCTTTATTACCCGCATGCCGCCGCTTACGCCTGCGTATGAGGAAATCTCCATCCGCACGCCCGACGGACGCGAAGAAAAAAGGCGGCGCAGCCGGATTTTTGTGCCGGCAACGGTTTTTGACAACCAGAAGCTTTTGGATAACGACAGGGACTATCTTGCCAACCTCGCCATGCTTCCCAAGGCGCAGAAAAATGCG
>JAZSRC010000061.1:0-3409 GCA_045538305.1 Clostridia bacterium
GGTTATCGGTAATTACGTCCCTGCTTGTAGTCAATCACCCGCCGCCGCACGATTTGAGTGGCGCGAATGCTCACGTAGTCTTTGCCTTGAAGCTCTTCCTGCCGCCTCGCGTATTCTTCTTGCTTCCAGGCCTCGTATTCCGCCCACTTGGGGCAGGTGAGCTTGCAGTCCCAGGTGCGCTCCGGGCAGTCCTTGTGGCAGGGCTGATTGCCCACGTTAAAGCGTTTCCAGCTCATGTGACCTCCTTGTCTCTGATCCGATCAATTATCCTTCGAATCTCAACCAGGCGCACTCCGGGCCGGTCGCACCCAACGCTGCACCCTAACCTTCTATCGGGACAGTTCGCGCACGGGTTATCATCCTGCCGCTGCCTTTTGTCTTGCAATCTTTTCAGCCTCCTCTACGCAGGCCATAGCCATTGCGCCGATCAGCGGGTGTTTGTGCGACTTTTTGTAAATATAAAGCATCTGTTGATTCATTCGGTCGAAGTATTCAACCGTAAACTCCGGATCGTGTGCCCCTCGCACCATAAGCTCCAGACATTCCCATGCCTTCTGTTCGTCCGGCGAGAATCGCGGGTATTTCCCTTTATCAATGCTTTCCATTCTCATTTTCTCCTTGGCGCGATGCTGTCTTTGAAATTGTGGAAAAAGTAGTAAAATTCTTCCAGCATCTTGGCCGCCACGTTGGCTTTATCGCCAACACATTCGATTCTGAAGTTGTATCGGTTGCCCAGCTGCCAAGCTCTCAGTGCAGAGTAGCACGTCTGGCCTATTTCGGCATTCACTCGCTGGGGGGTCATCTTCATTTTCCATTCGGGGATTACGTATCCCCGTAGCGCATCCATACTGTCTACGCCTTCGATCAGCAGCGTCATTTGCGTCAGGCACCGGCTTCCGGCCAGCAGTTCCTTTTCAAGCCGGTTTGTGTGGCCGGGCATGCGCTCCATGATATTGCCGTATATTTCTTCCGGGTTCGCTTTCCTCTCGACTGCACAGGAGAGGGAGAAATCCCTTCCTGGCAGCGCGAAAGAGTAATCACCAATGTCAAGCTTTCTCTGCTCAACCTTGACCTTCATATCGCTAAAGGCCTTCAAGATATGCGCGTTTTCCTTCTCGCGCGAGTCGGCCAGAACCGTAACGGCCTTGATAAAAGCGGTTTTATCGTTTACAGCCATTATTCGTCGCCCCACCACTTTTCGTACATGATCATCTGATACATCGGGCATGTTTCGCATGGCTTCAAGCCGGAGCAATACTTTCTTACGTGTTCGTTTTTTCGCTCCATGCTGTCAAACACAAACCCAACGTGCGATTTAATGCCGTCCCACTCGCATCGAATTTCCTTCGGGCCGTCCCAGTAGTAAAAAGGGCATTTGATGTACTTGTAGTTCAGGCCGATGATTTCATCGTCATCAGAACGGCAGTTCCTCGTCATTGACCTGCACAGCCCCGCCAGCCTGAATGGCCTCGCGCTCTTCCTGCATGTAGGCAGCCTCAGCGTTGTCGCTCTTTCCGGAAAGGAACTCCACGTCTTCGGCGGTCATTTCCAGGCTCGCCTTTGTGGTTCCGTCCTTGCCGGCGTACTGGCTTACGCTAACGGGACCGGTTACCAACACCTTTTTCCCCTTAGAAAGGAAGCGTTGACAAATATCGCCTAATCCGCGCCAGGCAGACACTCGGAAGAAGTCAGCATCGGGCTGATTGTTCCCTTTGCGCTTGCGGCTAACGGCAACGGTAAAGGAGCATACGTTGGTGTCGCCAACGCTACGGGTTTCGGGGTCTCGGGTCAGGTTGCCTACGATAATCAATTTGTTCATGCGTGTTATCCTCCGTGTTATGCTAATTGGTTTTTAAGTTCTTCCAGGCTAATGGGTTCGGTCAGTTTTCTTGTCGACCGGCAGTAAGCGCACTTTTCGCATCGGATCGGCTCAACAATTCCGCTCTTAACAAGTTGCAGATATGTGATCCGGCTCCCAAGCTCTTCCATTTCAGCTTCCATGTAGCCTTGCGGGATCTGAATTAACTGCATGTCAGGCTCTTCTTCCTTGGTCATTGCGGCCAGGTAAAAGGGGAGTCTCTTCTTTGTGTTTTGAAAGACGATCTCTTGGTATATGGCAGCCTGTAGCGTGTAGCGGTACGCCTCGGGCCACGTTACCATCCCTAACCCTTCTACATAGATAGGAAGAAAGTCTTTCATCACTTTTAGGTCAACGATCATCTCTCCCGGATGGTAGCTGTCAATTTTGATCTTGACCGGCACACCCTCAATTTCCCCGGTCATGATTGTTTGTGCGTCCCCGGAAAGGTATTTCATGAACACTTCATCCGCTTCCGCCCTGGCGATGATCTTCTCAGCTTTAACAAAATCCGCCTTCAAAGATCCGTTCTTCATGAAGATATCCGGGTGGAGGCTTTTGAACTCTTCCATTTCGCCAGAGAAATAAGCGTCGATATAGCTGCTCATGATCATTGCTTTACTGGGTGGGCGCGTCCAGGTTCCGTTTAGTTCAGCTACAGCCGCTGCCTCGCAGGCCATGAGCGATTTGATCTGACTGGTGCTCATGTAGGCGCGGTTCGCTTCCGGACTGAAGTAGTTCGCGTTATTTAGCTTCATTGTCAGCATCCTTATCGGCCGCGTCCTGGGCCGCCTTCTCCATGACCTCCTTCAGACAGCCGGGGCACAGGATTTTGCCAAACCGGGTCTGACTGAATACGGCCACTTGGGCAGAGTTCATTTTTTCGGTAGCCGTTACCAACTGGCCGCACTCCTGGCAAACTTGGGCCTTGTTGGTTTGCACCTTTGGCAAGTAGTTGCGAATGCGGATTGCGTCCACAATTTCACCGAACGCACGCACCCGGTCAACATAGAGCTGGATTCGGCTGCCCGTCCATTTTTCAATGTAAGGCGTTTTGAGCAGGCTTTCGATCGTTTTGGCGTTGGTGCTGTTCAGAACTAGTGGCTTTACGTTTTCGGCAAAGCGCATTACCATGCACTCTTCCTTCTTGCCGTCTGTGCCGGTAATCGTTTCATTCACCACGCTTTTGATGGTCAACACCATATCCTTACCGGGATCGAGCGCGTAGGCGCCCAAATAGTCGGGGTTGTTCAGTTTCTTCCAATGCGTCAGCTTTTCAGCCATTCAAAATCACTCCGTCCATGTATCGGTCGTACTCCTCGTCGCAATCCTCAAAGGGATCCATGTCTGGCGGCTCCTCCATACAAGCCATGCACCCATCGCATTCCCTGTAGCCGTAAACGCAAACCAGAGCCATTACTGAACCCTCCCGGCCGCGCGTCCGTTTGCCACAGCAAGTTTTGCGATTTCATTCACACTAACAACTGCCTTTTTCTCAACGCCGTGATCTACCCATTTGGCCTCGGCATAGCCCGGAACTGGGATTGCTTC
>JAZSRC010000004.1:0-64265 GCA_045538305.1 Clostridia bacterium
CCATGCGGTATCCCTTCTGGCATACCACTCGCTTTTCGGTAGAGAGCTGCCGGCTGGACGAGCTGACCCGCGCCCCTCTGTGGTACGCGGAGGATGGGGTGCTTACGGACTGTGAGATCACGAGCGTTAAGTGCTTCCGCGAGTGACGCGGCGTAGCGGTTCGGAACTGTCGTATCGTTTCTCCCGAGTTTGGATGGAGATGTCGGGATCTGACCCTTGACGGCTGTGATATTACGTCGGAATATTTCCTCTTTGAAAGTAAACGAGGAGAGATCAGGGAATTGAAGTTGTCCGGTAAGTATTCGTTTCAGTACACTGAGGACCTGACACTGGAGAACTGTGAGCTCAATACCAAGGACGCCTTTTGGCACGCCAAAAACGTAACCGTCAGAAATTCGGTGATAAACGGTGAATATCTCGCTTGGTACGCAGAGAATATTACGTTTGAAAACTGCGATATAAGAGGCACGCAGCCGCTTTGCTATTGCAAGGGCCTCGTGCTTGAGGATTGCACCATGGTGGGAACGGATTTTTCGTTTGAAAGAAGCGAGGTAATTGCTTCAGTCAGCGGACGCATCGAAGGTGTGAAAAATCCGCTTTCGGGTGAAATAACGGCGGATGAAATCGGCGAACTGCTTTTGGAAAGCGCGTATATTGACGAAAGAAATACTTCCATCAGCTGCGCAAAAATCGATCATCTCATAAAGGCATAGCGAAAATAAGCGCTTTTCCGCATCCCGGAACACGGGCAATCGGAAAAGCGCTTATTGATTTATATGTCTGCGGAAGAAATGGGCACGCGGAATTGGCGCCGGTACTGCGTGGGCGACATGCCGATATGCTTTTGAAATACGCGGTTGAACTGCGAAAAACTGGAAAATCCGCTTCTCAGCGCCGCTTCGGTTACCGGCATTCGCGTATTGATCAAAAGCGCCTGTACATTTCGTATGCGCGTCATCTGGATGTAGTCGGTGAGGGTAAAGCCCGTTATCTGCCGGAACTGATGCGACAGATAGAACGAGCTGATGTAGAACTTTTGCGACAGGAGCTCAAGCGACAGGGGCTCTGTGTAATGGGCGTGAATGTAAGCGGCTACGGCATACAGCTTTTTGGTTGCCGCGCTCATTTCGGTTTCGTCTATATACTGGTTCTGATCCTGATTTAAGAAAATCAGCGTCAGAAACTCGATAAACTTCACGTGAATCATCAGGTTTTTGATCGGGTCCTTTTTCTGGGCCAGCAGGAATATGTCATTGAGCTTGCTGTATACCTTTGTCCGCGTTTCCGAATCAAAGCGGAAGATGGGCGTTTCCTGCTGGAATATGCTCAAAAGCTGCTGATATTCGTTGGAAAGTCCGGCTACCTGCGGCGGCAGGCTGAACTGTATGATCAATCGCCGGCAGGGCTCGCCCTCCGGGTAGCGCGTCATGTGCAGAGCATTCGGCTGAATGCCGATGATGTCAAACGTCCTCAGCTCGTAAGGCTTTCCCTCCAGAAAATGCGTGGAGGAAGGACACAGTGCAATGTAGATTTCATAAAAGGTATGAAAATGCTGAAACTGCATGTTGATGTCCGCGGAGCGCACATCGTAATCAAAGTAATAAAACAGCGAATCCTTATCGGCGTTTACTCTGACGGCATATTGGTCTTCATACATGACCAGATTCTGTATCAGCATCCGTATTCCTCCAAGCATCGTGGTTTGATTATTATAGCATAAGCGGCGGGTGTTTACAACGCGATTTCGCTGCGCGCAGAGCGGATAAGGCTTGTTTTGCCGGCCGGAATTCGTACGATTTTTGTATATACGCAAGATATGCAATATAATTAACAGAAAAAAGACAATTAATGCGTAGCAATTGCGGGTAAATATGTTAATATGAATGTATTGGATAAGTACGTGTAAACAAATTTTAGAACAGGAGGAATACTATGCGTACCTTTACCAAGCATCTTTCCCTGATCCTGGCTGTTATCATGTGCCTGGGTGCCTTCACGGCAATGGCGGAAGCCGCCTACAACGAAGCGCCCTACATCACCAACCTCGGCGTTTATGGAGACGTTAAGGATCGTCTGCCCGCTGAGCCCATGGTGGAAGACGCCGAATACCTCGAAATCGGCGTATACGGCGGCGAGCTGAAGCGCTCTGCCGGCGGCGGAAACTGGGATGCCGGTAAGCCCATTGAGGAAGGCCTTTTCCGCTTCACCACTGCCGGTGTTGTCGAGCCCAACGTAGCCAAGGGCTTTGACGTAAACGAGGATGCAACCGTTTACACCATCTATCTGCGCGAAGGTATGAAGTGGTCCGACGGCGCTCCCTTCACCGCTGAGGACTGCGTATGGTTCTACAATGCCGTATGCCTCAACAAGGTAGACTCCAAGGGCGTGCGCAACTGCCACAAGGACGCCAACGGCAATCCCGCAGTGGTTGAGAAAGTTGACGACACCACCTTCACCGTAACCTTCGGCACCCCGAAGTATGACTTCATCGAAGCCCTGACCGTAGACCTCAAGTGGCACTTCGCGCCCAAGCATATCTTCGAGACGATGGTTCAGTACATCATCGAAGGCAAGGATGCGGAAGCTCTCGCCATCGGCAAGGACATCTGCGGCCTGGAGTTCTCTGATGTAGGCAAGATGGGCAAGGAAATGCTCTACTACTTCTGGAACTATGCCGGAATCCCCACTCTGAACCCCTTCGTTCTTTCCACCGAAGAAGGCAAGAACAACATTAAGGGCGAGTACTATGAGTTCGTACGCAACCCCTATTACTGGAAGGTCGACAAGGCCGGCAACCAGCTGCCCTACATCGACAAGATCACCTACGTAACCGTTTCCAACGTTGACCAGCAGCTCATGCTTCTGCTCGACGGCACCGTGGACTATCAGACCGTAGCCATGGAATCCATCCCCACCATCCTCGAGTCCGAAACCGCGATCAACATCTACGAGTGGTCCGGCAGCGACTGGGGCAACACCGGAACGCAGGTACACTTCAACCTGAACGTTGCCGATGAGCACCTGAATGCTCTTTTCAACAATGCCGATTTCCGTCAGGCCATGTCCATCTGCGTAAACCGTGAAGAGTTCGCCGGCCTGTACTCCGACGGCTGGCTGACCGGCGGTCAGGCAGCTCCTCAGGAAGGCGCTCTCGGCTACAGCGAAGAGTGGGCTTCCAAGTGGACCGAATACGATGTAGAAAAGGCGAAGGCTCTGTTTGAGGCAGCCGGCCTTGTTATGGGCGACGACGGCTTCTACGACTTTGCCGACGGCACCGATTTCGTACTGAACATCGTTTCCGTAGCCGACAACGGCGCAGCAGACACCTACAAGATTCTGGAGCCCTACTACCGCGCAGCCGGTATCAAGTGCACCTTCAAGGATGCAGACCGCTCCAACATCGACAACGACCTGATGGCCAATGCAATCGAGTGCATGCTCTTCCCCGTAACCGCCATCGGCGACATCTCCATCGTTCTTAAGCCCAACTCCATGGTTCCCGGCTATGCCACCAACGTTGCATGGTACGGCACGATGGACGAAACCACCGCTACCGGCGACCTCAAGAAGCTGATCGATTATAAGAAGCAGCTCGACGTAACCGCCGATACCGAAGCCCGTACCGCCATCGCTCTTGAAATGCTCAAGCTGCATGAGGAAAATATGTGGACGATCGCCTACGTTTCTGCTTCCGCGACCTATCATGCTGTCAACGCCCGCATCGGCAACTTCCTCGAGAACGGCGTATGGTCCGACATCTACCGCGATATGGGCATTGCACACTGCCAGTGCTGGTATATCGCCGAATAATCCGGTTTCCCTTTGACTGAAGCCTGCAAATAACAGGAATCAGGTGGCGAGAGGTGATTTCCTGCGAAATTGCCTCTCGCATTTGTTCAATGTGAAGTGAACGCAAGAAAGGTGTGAAGCAAAGTGTTTGAGGAGATGATCCGGAAGCTCACGGGAAGCCTGAGCATATTTTCACCCGGATACTTTGATTTTCTCAATCCCGAATTCAGCATTCTGAAGCTGCTGGCCCTGCTTTTCCGATTGTCTTTACTGATTCTGGCGGTTGCCGGAACCATCATTGCCGTTAAAAAAGCTGTGCGCGGCGGATATCAGGCGCAGCTTACGAAGATCGGAAGGCGCATTGCCATCGGCGTGCCGGCCTTTGTCGTGTTCGCCTTCGCCGTGCTTGTCGCCGACACCGCGCTTGACGGAAGGGGAATATTCGCATATATTGCGGATATTCTGTTCGCCATTACCTTCAGATGGTTTATAAACAACCTTTCATTGTGGTACGTCATTATTCTGGGCGTAATCCTCATCTGTCTGAACAAGCCCGGAAGTACGGATACCTACCGCTATATCGGTAAACGACTCTGGATGTTCATTCCCACCATTATTATCATTTCCATCGTCATATTCTTTATCATTCAGCTGCCTCCGGGAGATTACGTAACCTCCTATGTGGCGGCCATGTCTGCTGAGGGTGAGATTTTTACCAAGGAGGATATCGAAAACCTGCGCGTGCAGTACGGGCTGGATATTCCCTGGTTTACACAATATATCAAATGGGTCAGAGACATCATCGTTGACGGAGATTTCGGCTATTCGTTTGAATACGGACGCGGCGTGTGGAGCGTCATTATGGACAGGCTTGTGCTGACGCTCGTCGTTTCCTTTGTGATACTGGTGTTCCAGTACGGCGTATCGTTGCCCATCGGCATTTACTGCGCCAATCATCAGTATTCCGTCGGCGATTATGTGCTGTCCTTCTTCGGCTTTATCGGAACCGCCACGCCGAATTTTTTGCTGGCGATTATTATCATGTACCTGATTTATGTATGGTCGGGCAATATGTATCTGGGTCTGTTTTCACCGGAAATGCTGAAAAACGGCATGCGATGGGAATACGTGCCGGAATTCTTGTTCAGATGCCTGATTCCGCTGATTGTTATCGGCACATCCGGCACCTGCTCCATCATCCGCACTGTGCGCGCGCAGATGCTGGACGAGCAGGCCAGACAGTATACCCTGACCGCACGCGCCAAGGGCTGCTCCGAGTGGACGATCACCTATAAGTATTGCCTGCGCGCCGCGCTCAACCCCGTGGTTTCCGGCATGGCGGGCTCGCTGCGCACCATTTTCTCGGGTTCTACCGTATCGGCCATTGTAATGAACCTCGCCATACAGGGGCCTGTGCTCTTAACGGCGCTGAAATCGCAGGATATGTATCTGGCCGGCACGATCGTTCTGATTCAGGCGGTGCTGGTTTTGGTTGGCACGCTGCTTTCGGATATTCTGCTGGCATGGCTTGATCCGCGCATCCGGTTTTCGGAAAGGGGCTGAGATACATGGCGTTATTCAAGAAAAAAACCGCGAAGGACGAATCTTACTATCTTGCGTCGCAATGGGCGCTGATGTGGCGGAAACTTAAAAAGCATAAGCTGGCGCGCTTCAGTATGTTCATTCTTGCCATATTGTATATCACGGCGCTGTTTGCCGATTTCTTTGCGCCTTACGGGCTGGAGGAATTTTCTTCCATCTATCAGAACACCGCGCCCACCAAGGTGTACTGGAAAAACGAGGACGGCAGCTTTTCAAGGCCTTATGTGTATAAGCTTGAGAAAAAGAACATCATGGAAAAGGTTGACGGCAAGATTTCCATGAGAGTGGAAATCAAAGAAAATACAAGCCAAAAGTATTATCTGGCGCTGTTTACCGAGGGAATCGAATACAAGCTTTTTGGCTTTATTGACTGTAATACCCACCTGTACGGACTGGTCAACGAACAGGGAGAGCCGGACCGCACGGCGCGCATCAACATTTTCGGCACAGATACCAACGGTGGCGATATCTTTTCGCGCATACTGTTCGGCGGGCGTGTGTCGCTTACCATTCCCTTTGTGTCTGCGGCGATCAGCTTTGTGCTGGGCATACTGCTCGGCGGTATTTCCGGCTATTTCGGCGGTGTGATTGACAATGTCATACAGCGCATTATCGAGGTTTTATCCGCCATTCCCAGCATTCCCCTATGGATGGCGCTGTCGGCTGCGATTCCGGCAGGCATATCGGTATCGGCTATGTACCTGTATATTACCATTATTCTTTCCTTTATCGGCTGGACGGGCCTTGCCCGCGTGGTTCGAGGAAAGTTCATTTCGCTCAGGAAGGAAGACTATGTTATGGCGGCAAGGCTTGCCGGCGTCAGCGATTTCAGGATTATTGTAAAGCACCTGGTACCGGGCTTTTTAAGCTATCTGATTGTCAACCTGACGCTGGGCATTCCCGGCTCTATACTGGGCGAAACCTCCATGAGCTATCTGGGCCTTGGCATGAAAGCGCCGGCTACCAGCTGGGGCGTTCTTCTGAAGGAAACGGAGGATCTGGTGTCCGTTGCCCAGTGCCCGTGGCGAATGATTCCCCTGATCTTTGTTATCGTTACCGTTTTGGCGTTCAACTTCCTGGGCGACGGCCTGCGCGACGCGGCCGACCCGTACAAGTAACAGCAGAAGGGAGTGCGTACAATGCAGAATTTCAAAGCCAACGATGCAATTCTGAAGGTTGAGGACCTGAAGGTAAACATCAAGATTGACGAAGGTACGCTCACCGCTGTTCGGGGAGTGGATTTTGAAATCAGAAGGGGTGAAACCCTTGGCCTGGTAGGCGAAAGCGGCTGCGGAAAGAGTTTGACCAGCAAGGCAATTCTGGGCATAAATGACAAAAAGTGCCGTGCCAGCGGCAAAATTCTGTTTGACATGGAAAATCGCGGAATGGTCGATCTTCTCTCCATGAACCCTCGCGGAAAGGAGATCCGTTCCGTTCGCGGCAAGCAGATATCCATGATTTTCCAGGAGCCCATGGTAGCTTTTTCACCCATGTACACCATCGGCAACCAGATTAACGAAGCGACGCTGCTTCACATTACCTCCAACAAAGAAAAGGCCAAAAACATATCGCTGGAGGTAATGAAAAAAGTTGGTATTGCCAATGCCGAAAAGAGATACGATCAGTACCCCCACGAGTTTTCCGGCGGCATGCTTCAGCGTGCGCTGATCGCCATGGCGCTGGTATGCAATCCCAAGCTGCTCATTGCGGATGAACCTACCACTGCGCTGGACGTTACCATACAGGCCCAGATTCTGGAGCTGATGAAGGAGCTTCAGAAGGATTTCGGCATGTCGATATTGTTTATCACCCACGACCTGGGCACCGTCGCGTGCATGTGCGATCGCGTCGCGGTCATGTATCTGGGCCGCATTGTGGAAACCGCGTCTGCGGTGGAAATCTATAAAAACCCGCAGCATCCCTATACGCAGGGCTTGATCGGTTCAGTCCATAAAATCGGCACCAAATCGCAGGACCGACTGTTTTCCATTGAGGGAACGGTTCCACTGGCGCTCAATCTGCCGGCGGGCTGCGGCTTTTATGAAAGATGTCATAAGCGCATAGAGGGCGTCTGCAATGTACACGATCCCGCGCTGGTGGATCTGGGGCAGGATCATTCTGTCGCCTGCTTTGCCATAACCGGTTGTCCGCATGGCAAGGCTCAGAAGGAGGGCTGAAAATGAGCAAGGGTGAAATGATACTGGACGTTAAAAATATTTCCATGCGCTTTCAGTCCAAGGGCGTATGCGTTCGCGCCGTTTCCGACGTCAGCTTTCCGGTTATGGAGGGTGAAACCATCGGCATCGTAGGCGAATCCGGCTGCGGAAAAACCACGCTTGGCCGCTGCATTGTGCGCGCTTATGAGCCCACCGAGGGCGCAGTTACCTATACTGCGTCCGACGGAAAGAAAATTGAGTTTTTGTCTATCGACAAAAAAACCATGAAAAAGTACCGTAAGGAAATACAGATGATTTTTCAGGATCCGTATTCGTCGCTGGATCCCCGAATGACGGTGCTTGATATTATCAAAGAACCCTTGCTCGCCAATTTCCCCAAAATGCCCAAGGCGGAAATGGAGCAGCGCGTGATGCAGATTGCCGATAAGGTTGGCTTGAACACCACGTATCTGAAGCGCTATCCGCATGCGTTTTCCGGCGGACAGCGCCAAAGAATCGGTATCGCCAGAGCGCTGGTTCTGAACCCCCGCGTGATTGTGTGCGACGAGGCCGTGTCGGCGCTGGATGTTTCCATTCAGGCGCAGGTTATAAACCTTCTGCACGATCTGCAAAAGGATATGAACCTCACCTATCTGTTCATCAGCCACGACCTTTCCGTCGTCGAGTATATATCCGATAAAGTCGGCGTCATGTATCTTGGAAAGATGGTGGAATTTGCCGCCACCAAGCAGCTGTTTTCAAAGCCTATGCACCCCTACACCGAGAGCCTGCTTTCCGCCGTGCCGATTGCCGACCCTACGGTGACCAATAAGCGCATACCGCTGGAAGGCGAGATTCCGAACCCTGCCAATCCGCCCAGCGGCTGCTATTTCCATACGCGCTGCCGCTACTGCACCGACGAGTGCCGCCAAAAGGCGCCCACGTATGTGGAAATTGAAGAAGGCCATTTTGTCGCCTGCCACCGTGCGAAAGAGCTTCAGTTGAGAGGTTTTTCCTATGACGAATAAAAAGTTGATTATCTTTACCGACAGCGGTGATACCATTATTGACGAGCAGACGCAAAAACGCGATGAAAACGGAATTGTGCTGGAAGCGGAATTGATTCCGGGCGCGGGAGAAGTGCTGAAAACGCTTCATGACGAGGGCTATACCATAGCGCTTGTAGCCGACGGCGAATGGGATTCGTTTCAGAATGTATACCGAAAAAACGGCCTTGGCTGCCTGTTTGACGCTTGGATTGTTTCCGAGGTCGTGGGAAAGCAGAAGCCCGAGGCGATCATGTTCGAAACGGCGTATGAAAAGCTGGGCCTGACGGAGCAGGATAAAAAGCGCATTGTCATGATCGGCAACAACCTGAAAAAGGATATCGCCGGCGCTAACCGACAGGGGCTGATTTCCGTGTGGCTCGACTGGTCGCCCAGATACTTCCATACCGTTGAAGAAGCGGACTGGCAGCCGGATTATACCGTAAAAACTCCCGAAGAGCTTTTGCCGCTGATCCGTATGCTGAACGACATGCTTGAAAATGAAATGGAATAGGCAGGAGATAGACGGATGATTGTCAACAAGGAACTGATCCGGGAGAAGCTTTCCCGGCTGATTGACGCCTTTTGTCCGATTTTGTATGAGGACGACGAGGTATTCCTTGAAAACATGAAGGACAAAAACCTTGCCGGCGATGATATCAGGCGGTATCAGCACTGGGAGTGGACGCAGGGCGTGGGCCTGTATGGCTTGTGGAAGCTGTTTGTAATGGAGAGAGATCCGAAATATATCGGCATCCTTACTCGCTTTTTCGATCAGCAGATGGAAATCGGTTTTCCTGCGCTCAATGTAAATACGGTAACGCCGTTTCTCACGATGGCGCTTCTGGGCGAATACCTTCAGGACGAAAAATACCTTGCGCCCTGCCGGGAGACGGCAGAATGGATAATGGAAAGCTTTCCCCGCACGCAGGAGGGCGGCTTTCAGCATATGACCAGCGATACCCTGAACGATCAGGAGCTGTGGGACGATACGCTGTTTATGACGGTTCTGTTCCTTGCGAATATGGGTCGTCTGGAGAATAACCGGGAATATATGCTTGAGGCGGAAAAGCAGTTTCTGCTTCACGCCAAATACCTTGAAAACCCCGAAAACGGGCTGTGGTATCACGGCTGGACGTTCCATGGCCGCCATCATTTTTCCGGCGCTATGTGGGGCAGGGGAAATTGCTGGGTTACGATTGCCATTCCGGAATTCCTGTCGATTCAATGGGTTTCCGAAAAAACGCGCGAGATCCTGACGGGTGTATTGAACCGACAGATAAACAGCCTTTTGAAATACCAGGACCAAAGCGGCATGTGGCATACGCTGATTGATGACGAAACCTCCTATGTGGAATCCAGCGCTACCTGCGGATTCGGATACGGCATATTGCGGGCTGTCCGTATGGGACTTGCGGACAAAGCGGGCGTATTAGCCTGCGAAAGGGCGCTTGGCGCGATCCTTGGCTACATAACCGATGACGGCGTTGTCCGACAGGTTTCCTACGGCACGCCCATGGGCCGCGAAAGCAAGGATTTCTACAAAGAAATCGAAATCAAACCCATGCCATACGGTCAGGCGCTTGCGATGCTGTTTCTGATCGAATGCCTGAAATAAAAATATGAGGCGAACAGCCTCATTTTTTGCACCAAGACAGAGGGGGAAAGGACATGAACATCGGAAGACAATGGAAGGATCGTCTGGAAATATGGAACAGGGCGTTTGAAAAGCACTACCTTTCCCATTCCATCCCCGTTTCCCTTTCCTATTTTACGACGATGGAGCATCTGCCCGCAAGCCAGGCGAACGCCCGCGCCTTCGAGCCGGCGCCTGTTGGTACGTCCTGGGGCAAAAAATGGGAGTACGGCTGGTTTAAAACCTCGTTTTCCGTGCCGGAGGAATGGGATGGCAAAAGGCTTTGCCTGTTTCTTGGCTGCGGCGAGGAGATGCTTGTCTTTGTAAACGGCGCGGAAGCCGGATCCATCGATAAGAAGCATACCTATATACCCATTACCCGCTGCGCGAAGGCCGGGGACACCTTTGAAATCCTCGCCGAATGCTACGCAGGACATGGGCTGCGCATGGAGGATGGCGGCATTGTCGGTCCTCATGAGATTACGGTTCCCGAACCCAAAGAACCTCAGCTTTCGGTTAAACCGTCCTTCGCGGCGGTATGGAACGAGGAAATGTTTCAGGCTGCAATGGACTACCGGTGTCTGTACAGCCTTGTTAAGAAACTGCCGGAAAAAAGCCTTCGCGCGATGAAGATTATCGAAGCGCTGAAAAGCTTTACCTATATTGCCGACTTTGAACTGGAGGAGCCCTTCCTTACGGAAAGCGTAATCGAGGCCAGGCGCTGCCTTGCGCCGCTTATGGCATGCACAAACGGCTCCACCAGCCCGGAGTTTACCGTATTCGGGCAGTCGCATCTGGATATGGCGTGGCTGTGGCCGGTGGAGGAAACCGTCCGAAAAACGGCCAGAACCTATTCCAACCAGCTGAACCTGATGGACGAGTATCCCGAATATCTGTTTTTACTGTGCGAACCGCCCATTCTTGAATACCTGAAGGCGCATTACCCGGGCCTGCACGTGCGGGTTATGAAAAAAGCTTCGGAGGGCGCGTTTATTCCGGAGGGCGCTTTGTGGATTGAAAGCGACGTCAATATTCCCTCCGGTGAAAGCCTGATCCGCCAGTTTGCGTGGGGCAGGCGCTGGTTTCGCAAACACATGAATGCGGATGCCATTCTGGCGTGGATGCCGGATACGTTCGGTTTTTCCGCGCAGCTTCCGCAGATTATGAAAAAATGCGGCGTTTCGTACTTTGCCACGCAGAAGCTGCTCAGGCAGGATCCGGAGGCCGATCCGTTTCCGTACAATCTGTTCTGGTGGCAGGGGCTGGATGGAAGCCGCGTGCTGAGCCATATTTTTAAGAAAAACAACGCCAATTTCGATTCCGGCGATCTCGTTACCCGTTGGGAGGAGGATCGCATACAGACGGAAAATATCGATGGTATGCTGTATCCCTTCGGCTTTGGCGATGGCGGCGGCGGGCCTACCCGGGAAATGCTGGAGCTTGCCAAAAGGTGCCGAAACCTTGAGGGAGCGCCCGAATGCCACATGGAAAGCCCCGTGCGCTATTTCGAAAGGGCGCTTGCAGCCGGCGTAGAAAACGTATATGCGGGCGAGTTGTACCTTGCATGGCACAGGGGCACGCTTACCAGTCAGGCAAAAACCAAAAAGGGCATACGAAAGGCCGAAATCGCCCTGAAAAAGGCGGAGTATGTGCTTTCTGCCCTGATGCTGTCGGGAAAAGACGTGCGTGAAAAGAAAAAAGAGCTGGATGATCTGTGGGAGAAGCTGCTTTTCAATGAGTTTCACGATATTGCGCCGGGTACCTCCATCGAATGCGTGCACAGGCGGGCGGAGCAGGAGCTTGAAAGCGTGACTTCGGGCGCAAAGCAGATGATCGCCGACCTTCTTGGAAGGCCGGAAGGCGCTTTGTCCGTATGCAACCATACAAGCTTTTCGATGCGGTATATGGGGCATGAAATCGCTCCGCAGAGCGTGAAGGTCATATCCAGCCCCGCCGAAGGGCGAGGATATGCGACGGCGCGAACGGACGAAGCGACGGGCGGATATATCCTTGAAAACCGCCGGATGGTGTGCGTGATCAGCAAACGCGGCGAAGTGACAAGCGTGAAGCTGAAGGGCGCAGACAGGGAGTTCATGGCCGGAAACGGAAACGTTCTATTGATGTACAGGGATGTAAATACCTGTTATGACGCGTGGGAAATGGGAAGCATGTATGAAAATCTGCCCGTCCCGCTTACCGGGCTTGTTCATACGCAGCTCGTTTCACACCCGGACGGAGCGGCGATACGGGTAGAAAGGGAGATTCATGCTTCAAAGTTTTCGCAAACCATACTGCTGGGCCACGACGCCGAATCCCTTTTGTTTATCACGCATGTGGACTGGCAGGAACGGCACAAGCTTTTAAAGGTTTCCTTCCCCGTAAACGTACAGGCGACCGAGGCACTTCATGAAATTCAGTTCGGCTTTGTCAAACGCCCGACGCATGATTCCAGACAGCATGACAGGGATCAGTACGAGGTGTGCAATCACAGGTATACCTGCGTGTGCGACAATGGCGGCGGCGCGGCGGTTATCAACGATTGCAAATACGGCGTGAGCGCTTCCGGAAGCGATATCCGCCTGACGCTTTTGAAATCTCCGCTGATGCCGGACATGAACGCCGACCGGGGCGAGCACATGCTCACCTATGCGTTCCATCCGTTTGACGGGGCATTTGCGCAAAGCGGCGTCGTCAAGGAGGCCGTGAGCCTGAACGAAGGCGCAATCGTGTTTTCCGGGAATGCATCGCTGGAGGAAGGCATATTTGTTTCCGACAAAGCCAATATCATCGTTGATACCGTAAAGCCTTCGGACGTTTATGAAAATGCGCTGCTCGTGCGTGCGTACGAGGCCATGGGTATGCAGACAACGGCAGGCTTTGCCGTTTCGGACAAGGTCGTCCGCGTTTCTCAGGCGGATATGCTGGAAGAAAATCTGATCGATATGCCGCTGATAAGCGGCGTATCCGTGCCCTTCTCGGCGTTTGAGATAAAAACCTTTGTGCTGTTTCTTGACTGAAAGCGAGGAGATGATAGCTATGCGTGCACATTATATGAGAATGCTTAAGGATACCGAAAGGGAAGCCGAATACTCCATCCGAATTCAGAACCGGGATGGTATGAGCCCGTTTTACGGCGCATATCCCCAACCGGACGGCGTGTATCAGGCAAAATTCGCCATTTACCGGATTGCCGGTCTGATTTCCGTATATGTAAATGCAGACAGCCGCCTGTTTGGCGACGAAAAGGCGCTTGAAAGCATACATCTTGGGCTTGATTATGTTGACCGCGTGCAGCATGAAAACGGATTGTTCGATTATGTGACGTGTAATTTCTTTTCCGCGCCGGACACGGCGTTTTGCATTGTAAAACTCATTCCGCACATTCAATATCTGCGGGCGAAAGCGGAGCGGACGCAAGCGGAAAATGAAATTCTTTCCCGAATAGAAAAAATCGTCCGCCTGGGCGGACGCGGGCTGCTGGAAGGCGGCTTTCATACGCCCAATCACCGCTGGGCAATTGCCTCCGTGCTTGCGATGTGCTCTAAACTCTTTAACGATGATGCGCTTTCAAAGGCTGTGGGCATATACCTTAACGAAGGGATCGATTGTAACGACGACGGCGAATACTCGGAAAAATCCGCCGGAAACTATAATGCCGTGAATAACGATGCGATGCTTCTTTTGGCAGAAGCGCTGGAGGATGACAGCTTTGAAGCGCATGTCATACGGAACCTGCGCATGATGCTCACCTATTGGGAGCCGGATGACAGCGTGTTTACCGCTAACTCCACCCGCTTTGATAAAGACAGGCTGGTATATCCGCTCGGCTATTACTATGCATATCTGTATCTGGGCGTAAAGTACGGAATCGACGAGTTTGTCGAAATGGCCAACCATGTATTCCGCGTGATTGAGGAAAAGAATATCGATTCGCCGGATATGCTGATCGACCTTATGAATCACCAGGAGCTGATCGATTTTGAGGCGGATCGGGAGGGGACAAAGCAGCATTATCGCGCGTTTTATAAGGATTCGGGCATTGCGCGCGTGCGCTGCGGCCGGTATACCTATACCCTCATGCAGGGGAAATCCAATTTTCTGTATGTTCACAACGGCACGATCAAGCTGGCGGTAAAAATCGGCGGAAGCTTCTGCGAGCACCGTGCATTCAAAGCGGAAAGCATGTATGAGGACGCGGAAGGCGCATTCCACCTTACGCAAACCATGCGCGGCTGGTATTACCTGCCCTTTGAAGAAAAACCCGGAACCAGCGACTGGTGGAAAATGGATAACGATAAACGGAACAAAAAGCTTGGCCCGGATATGCATATCCATGTCATCGTGCGCGAGGAAACGGACGGCATTTCCCTTTCCATGGAAACGTCCGGGGTAATCGGCGCGCCGTGGCGCGTGGAGCTTGCTTTCACCGGCATTGACCGCATTGAAAACGAGCACATGACCATGCCGGTACAGGGCGATGAAACGCTGGTTTTGCGCGATTCGAACTTCCGCGTAACCAATCGGTTCAGCGCTATGGAAATCGGCCCGGCGTTCGGCCTGCACCACTTTATTGAAGGAAAAGAGGACAGCGAAGCTAAAACGCCCGGCGCCATGACCGTGTACCTGACCGATTATACACCCTTTAACCGGACAATTACGATAAAGCCGTAATGAGAGCGCTGGTAAAACAGTAAACGGCGCTTGCACGGATTGTTTCTGTGCAAGCGCCGTTTGCTTTTTTTCTGTTTATACAATATCGTCGTATTCCTCGCTGTCGCCTTCCTTGGCAAGACGAATGGTGAACAGGAAGCAGGTGCCCTTTCCCGGTACGCTCTCTGCGCGGATGCTTTCGCCCATTCGGGTCAGAATTTCCTTTGCTATGGAAAGACCGAGGCCTGAACCCGAGCCGGAATGGCTCTTATCCACCTTGTAAAAGCGTTCGAAAATATGCTCCAAATTGTCGGGTTCTATGCCCATGCCCGTATCCGTCACGCGCATGGTCAGCCTTTCGTCATCCCATTGGCCGCTGATGGAGATTTTTCCGCCCTTTGGCGTATACTTGATGGCATTATCCAGAAGGATTACCATCAGCTGCTCAATGCGGTCAGGGTTTGAAAACAGAGGGGGACAGATAGTGAAATCGGTGTCCACCAAAAGGGACAAGCCGTTTTCTGCGCAGACGGATGCGTATCGGTCGGCAATGTCTTCAATCAGCTCCGAAATTCTGAACCGCTCCGGGCGTATGGACACGGTACCGCTTTGCAAACGGGAAAGCTCCAGAAGGTCGTTGATCAAACGCGAAAGACGCAGAACCTCGCGCAGGATGATGTCGTAATAGCGTTGGCGCGTTTCGTCGTTTGCAACCAGCCCGTCCTTTAACGGCTCGATCAGGCCGCGAACAGCTGTTAGCGGGGTTCGCATTTCATGGGATACGTTGGCTACGTATTCCCTTCGGGTTTTTTCCAGCTGTACCTCTTTGGAAATGTTTCTGAAAAGGCCCACCGCGCCCTGTATGTTTTTATCGTCGTCATATACGGGCGATATGGCGCACAGTATATCCTTTCCGTTGGCATGAATGACAAAGCTGGTGTTTTTTCCGTTCTGAACTGCGTCGTCGAAAGCCTGCCAGATATCCTCGCGCTCGATGATGCGCATGCGCGGATCGGACAACTTTTCGTTTTTTCGGAACAGACTGTCAAGCGACGGGTTGATATGGGTAATGTTGCCCAGCTGATCCACCGCAGCAATTCCTTCGGACAGGCCGTTCAGTATATGAACCAGCCGGTTTCTTTCGAACGTCAGCGCACTGATGGTGCGCTTCAGCTTTTTGGAAAGCCGGTTCAGCGAGGAACCCAGTTGGCCGATTTCTCCGGAAACTTCTTCGTTTGCAAAGGTATCAAAATGACCGTCCGCCATGCGCAGCGCAACGTCCCGCATCTGTCTGAGCGGCCGGACAACGCGGGATAAAAATCCGTACATCAGCAGAAATACTGCCGGAACGACGATCAGCATCGACATGGCCAAAGCGCCCGCCAGCGCGCCGCGCGCTGCCAGCACCTCGTACTGCGGCATGTACAACAGCAGGGCGCCAACAAGCGCATGGTCGTTACTATATACGGGAACGCCCAGAGCGACGATATCGCCCGACATTCGCGTATTGACTACATGTACCACGCTTGTGCCTGTAAGTACGGTGCTGATAAGCTCAGTTGGAACGGTATCGCCAAGCCGATTGTGCGCATCGCTGATCAGGCGAATTTCTCCGTTTCTGTCGGCTACCATCAGATAGGCGTTTAGGATGCTGGAATCGTCTTCTGTGGAATCGACCAGGGACAAAAGCATTTCCTCCGAGTAATTTCCCTTAAGGTATTGATCAACAATACCGGCCAGCGATTCTGCCCGGGGCATAAGCTCTTTAACGCGCATGTTTACAAAGATGCTGCTGGATAAATACAAAAACATCAGCCATGTACATATGCAGGATATAACCAGCGCGAGCAAGACAAATGCGTATACGCGTCTCAGAAGTGCGCTTCTGATCATTGATCGAGCACCTCAAAGCGATAGCCGACGCCGTATACCGTACGCAGCGCCCACGGAATATTATCCTGCGGCAGCTTCTGACGGATGCGCTTGATGTGCGCGTCCACCGTGCGCGTATCGCCGAAATAATCGTAGCCCCATACGCGGGACAGAATCTGCTCACGTGAAAACACCTGACCGGGAGCGCTGGTCAGCATGTACAGAATTTCCACTTCCTTGGGCGTGCAGGGAATGATTTTGCCCTGGACCTTCACCTGATAGTTGTCGAGGTTTACCTCCAGCTGCGGAAGGCGCACCATACCCTTTGCTTCCTCATGCGGTTTTTCGTCCAGTCTGCGCATGACGGCTTTGATGCGGGCGATAACCTCTCTCGGACTGAAGGGCTTTACGATGTAGTCGTCTGCGCCCAGCTCCAGGCCCAGAATTCTGTCGATTTCCTCGCCCTTTGCCGTCAGTATGATGATCGGCACGCGGTCGGTCTGGCGGATGGTGCGGCATACGTCCATGCCGTTCATGCCCGGCATCATCAGATCCAGCACGATCAGATCCGGGTTTTCCGTCTGCTTCATTTCCAGCGCTTCCGTGCCGCTGTATGCAGAAACATGCGAATAACCCTCGGAATCCAAATATATGCCCAGCGATTCGTGAACCACGGGATCGTCGTCGCAAATCAGCACAAGGGGACACTTTACCATAGATTTCACCTCATGATCAGTTTTCTGTATTCATTATACCGTTTTGCATACGCTGCGTAAAGCGCGTTTTGAAGAAACCCAATTTTGGTCATAATTTTGTCCACCAAAGGAAGGAGATTATGACCATTGAAATGACAGACAAAATATGGTATCCTGATTCAAAATACGGCGAATAAGGAGGCTTTTCGGGATGAAAATTTCATCGCGCGACGAGGGCTTTGTGCGTATCCTTGGAAGGTTTGATAAGAAAGACGACGGCGTTACCCTGAACTGGACGGGCTCCGGCCTTGAAACGATGGTGAAGGGATCGTATCTGGAAGTGGAGATTGAGGCAGAGTATCATACAATGCGCCCGTATGTGTCCTTTATCGTGGATGGGCTTACGGCGCAGACATTTGCGCCGCTGCCCGGCAGGCATATCTATACTGCGTTTTACCATCTGAATCCCGAAAAAGCGCACCCGATCCGCGTCATTCTGGAAACGCAGCTGTTTATGGGCGACGCAAAAGCCGTTATCCATTCCCTGAACACGGACGGCGAATTCATAAAGCCTAAGGACAAAAGGATCAAAATCGAATTTGTGGGTGATTCCATTACCAGCGGCGAGGGTTGCCGCGGGCCGGTTGATTTTCAGGAATGGGTGCCCATGATGTTTTCGGCAAGTGAGAACTATGCAAATTATGCGTCGCAGGCGTTGAACGCACAGTATCAGGCGGTATCCATAAGCGGGTGGGGCGTAAAATGCGCGTGGAACAACGATCCTGCCTGTCGGATTCCGCGGATTTATGAGGAAATCGCTGCGGACGGAAAACCGTATGATTTTACCTTCGATCCCGATTATGTGGTGGTGGCGCTCGGCACCAACGACTACAATGCGCTGTATCAGCCGGCGTATGTACATCCTGAAACGGGCGAGGTATCCCGCTTTGATCAGGAACAGATCCCTGATTTTTTGGATCGGGCGAAGGACTTTATCGGTTTGATCCATAAAAGGAATCCGCGTGCGAAAATCGTCTGGATTTCGTTTTTTGAAAACACGCCCCTTACAGACGCGCTCGACAGTGCGGCTGAGGCGGCAAGGCGGGAGGGTATACCGGCGCTGCATGCGAGCGTGTTAAACCTTAAAAAGCTGATCCGAGGAGGAATGGGCAGCCGCCAGCATCCGGGTGTGGTTGCTCACAAAAGAATTGCCCGCGAGCTTGTGAAGCTGATAAAAAAGGCGTAGAACAATTTGGTGGGAAGCATTGTTATTTCAGGGGTTTTCCGATATAATGAGTTATGGAAACCGAAGTCAATACTATGTGGAGGAAACGGATTATGGCGAATTATTGCGATTGGCAGAATCCTTCGGTAATTCACATCGGACGCGAGGACGCGCGCGTTACACTGATTCCGTATAAAACAGAAAAGCAGGCTGAAAAAATGCAGCGCGGCATGAGCCCGTTTTATATGTGCTTAAACGGCAGCTGGGACTTTTTCTATGCGCCTGAGGGCGTATGTCCCGATGATTTTGCTTTGGTTGATTACGATGCGGCAGACTGGGACGCGCTGGATGTGCCCGGCAACTGGCAGATGAGCGGATACGGCATTCCGCAGTATACGAACGTTGTGTATCCCATTCCGCTGGATCCGCCCTTTGTTCCGGACGATAACCCCGTGGGTCTGTACCGCCGCTGGTTCCGCCTGCCGGATTCCTTCGAAGGCAAGGATGTATATCTGAACTTTGACGGCGTGAACAGCGCGTTTTATGTGTATATCAACGGTGTGCAGGCGGGCTTTTCCAAGGTTTCGCACATGCCGAGCGAGTTTAATATTACGCCCTATCTGCATGCGGGCGATAACCTGATTGCGGTTAAGGTGTTTAAATGGTCCGACGGCACGTATCTGGAGGATCAGGATTTCTGGCGCTTGAGCGGCATTTTCCGCGATGTATATCTGCTGGGCGTTGAAAAAACGCATATCCGCGATTTGCGCGTAAATGCGACGCTGGACAGCGAATATAAGCGCGGTCTCCTTTCCATCGAGGCGGACGTGCTTTCAGAGGGAGATTTTGATATCGAATTCAAAGTTTACGACGGCAGCGCGCTCGTGTGTTCAAAAACTGTATCCGGCGAAGGCATGGTGAAGGCCGACTTTGAAATTGACAATGTGAAAAAGTGGACGGCGGAAACCCCGAACCGCTATGCTGTAAATGCCGTCGTGATGAAGGGCGGCGAGGTTACGGAGGTTCAGCGCGTGATGACGGGCTTTAAAAAGCTTGAAATTCGCGACCAGCAGCTGTTTGTAAACGGCGTATCCGTCAAGCTCAAGGGCGTAAACCGCCACGATACGCATTCGCAGCTGGGACATGTAACGCCGGTGGAAGCGCTCGTAAGGGACGTGACCCTTATGAAGCAGATGAACATCAACTGCGTGCGCACCTCTCATTATCCGAACGATCCGCGCCTTCTTGACCTTTGCGACGAATATGGATTGTACGTGGTGGACGAAACCGATCTGGAATGCCACGGCGCTATGCACGGCAAATGGATGACGGGCGACGAGAACATGGTATATGACTTTTCCAATTCTCCGGAATGGACAAAGGCCTATGTCGATCGCGCCGAGCGCATGGTGAAAAGAGACAGAAACCATCCCTGCATTATCTTCTGGTCGCTTGGCAACGAGTCCTTTTACGGAACCAACCACGAAGCGATGCGCCGCCGTATACTGGAACTGGACGATTCCCGGTTCATTCACTACGAGGGCGACCGCGGACAGTGCCGCTCCAGCGACGTTGTCAGCGTGATGTACCCTGCCGTTGAAACGGTGATTGAAGAGGGCAAAAAGGATGATCCCCGTCCGTACTATATGTGCGAATACGCCCATGCGATGGGCCTTGGCCCGGGATCTCTGGAGGAATACTGGGAGGCAATTTACAAGTATCCGCGCCTGATCGGCGGCTGCGTGTGGGAGTGGGTCGATCATGGCATGGAGGTTCTCACCGAAGAAGGCGATATGTACTATGCCTATGGCGGCGATTTTGGCGATACGCCCAACGACTATAATTTCTGTGTGGATGCGCTCAACTATCCGGACCGTACGCCGCACACCGGCCTGAAGGCGCTGAAAAAGGCGCTGGAACCCGTGAAGTTTTCGTGGAACGCCGACGGCAGCGTGAAAGTCAGAAACCTGTATGCCTTCACCTGTCTTGATCATCTGAACGCCATGTGGCGCGTGATGGCCGATGGCGAAAGCGTTGAGTGCGGCAGGCTGGATCTTAGCGGAATCGGGCCTTATGGGGAAAAGGACATCGCAATCCCCTTTAAAAAGCCCGAGGGTTATGAGTGCTATCTGGATATTACCGTAACCGAGGCCTTCGACCGCAAGTGGGTCAAAGCCGGACACGAAGTGGCCCGCACGCAGCTGAAGCTGGATACCGTGCCCGAGATTGAAATCCTGAAGGAAAAGGAAATGCCGGTTCTGACGATTGAGGAGGACGAAGAGCTTTTGCTCATCGCCGGCGGCGATTTCGACGTGTGGTTTGATGTGCGTAAGGGCGAAATGGTTTCCTGGGTTGTAGGCGGCAATGAAATGATCGAAGTGCCCATGCATGGAAACTTTTTCCGCGCAATGACCGATAACGACAAGACCTTCCGCGATAGCTGGGTCAAGTACGGCTATGACAGGCTCCAGATTCGCAAAACCGATTTCCGCGTAGAAAACCTGCGCCCGGGCGCTGTGCGCGTAACGGCGTCACACGTTTACTCTGCCTGCAATCTGCGCGCCATTATTGAAACCGTTACCCGCTATACCGTATTTGGCAACGGCGATATTCGCGTAGAGGTAGACTTTAAGAACCTTATAGAAAATCTGCCCGTTATGCCGCGTCTGGGCGTTCAGCTGTACATGCCCGCTCAGTACGATCGCCTGATCTGGTACGGCAGGGGCGAGGGCGAAAGCTATCCCGATATCAAGGCGCACGCCTGCGTGGGCTTGTATGAGCAGATGGTAGAGGATACGCACGAACCCTATGTATATCCGCAGGAAAACGGCGCTCATGCCGATACCCGCGCGTTTGCCGTTATCGACGTGCTTGGAAACGGCATGATGGTGGTGTCCGAACGTGCCGACGGCGACGGACTTTCCTTTACCGCGCACGATTATTCCGACCAGCAGCTTCATGAGGCCAAGCATACCATTGAGCTTGACAGCGAGGAAGCGACGGTTGTGTCGATCGATTACCGTCATGGCGGCATCGGCAGCGCGAGCTGCGGCCCGAAGCCGCAGGATAAGTACCTGCTTACCCTCGACGAAAAGAAAACGCTGGCCTTCACCATGCGCCCCTTCAGCCGGCAGACCGCCGATTTCAGAACCCTTATGCGCATGCTGCCCGAGGAAGTATAACCGCAAAAAGTTTTCAATAAAGGATTGGTACCATGTTTATTGCATCGGATTGGAAGGATTACGAAGTGCTGGATACCGGCGACGGCGAGAAGCTGGAAAGGTGGGGCAAGGTAATCCTCAGGCGTCCGGATCCGCAGGCGATCTGGCCTAAGCAGGCCCCGGCCATTTGGGAAACCGTAGACGCGCATTATCACCGCAGCACGCACGGCGGCGGCGAATGGGAGTTTTTTAAAAGGCTGCCGGAACGCTGGACGGTAAAATACAAGGATCTGGAATTCTATGTGCGCCCCACCGGCTTCAAGCACACGGGCTTGTTCCCCGAGCAGGCCGTGAACTGGGAATGGATGCGAAAGCTCATTGAAACGCGCCGCGGCAGCGCGAAGGTTTTGAACCTTTTCGGCTATACCGGCGGGGCCACGCTGGCCTGCGCCAAGGCGGGCGCGCATGTTACCCATGTGGATGCGGCCAAGGGCATGGTGCAATGGGCGGGCGAAAACCGTAAGCTCAGCCAGATTCCGGAAGAAAATGTGCGCTGGATTGTAGACGACGCGCTGAAGTTTGTAAACCGCGAGGCGCGCAGGGGCAATTTCTATGACGGCATCCTTATGGATCCGCCCAGCTATGGGCGCGGCCCCGGCGGCGAGGTGTGGAAGCTTGAAAACGAGCTGTTCCGCCTGGTTGAGGCATGTGCGGGCGTGCTCAGCGCAAAGCCGCTGTTTGTGCTTGTAAACAGTTATACTACGGGTCTTCAGCCTGCGGTGCTTTCAAATATTCTGCGCATGACCGTTTCCTCCCGTTTTGGCGGCACGCTGTCTGCCGAGGAGGTTGTTTTGAACGTTACCAAGGGCGGCGTTCTTCCCTGCGGCGCAAGCGGCCGTTGGTCGAGCATTGAAGTCAAATAAAACATACGAAAAAACCGGCCTTCTGCGCGAAAGATCGCGCAAAGGCCGGTTTTTTGTATGCTCTATTGATACTCTTCCAATACTGCCTGAAGATTCCAGTCTTTTGAAGACCATAAAAGGATCAGGTTTTCCATGGTAGCTTTATTCCAGGATGCGGAACGATTCGCTACATATGCATTGTTAAGCTGATGATAGTCTGAAGTACTTCCGTTTACCTGCGAAAAGTTGTTTTCAATTTCTCTCAGGTTTGCGTTAAATGGGTATTTATCCCGGTATGTATTGTTTTCGCTGCTTATCTCCGTAATTTTTGGCGTATCGGTCGAGGCAGCGTACCGGGATTTTGTTACTTTCATGTCGTAGTCCATGATAATCTCCCGCAGCTTTGCGTCCATAAGAGACACATACTGTACGCATGAATATGTGGGAACCTCGAAAAACATGGGCCGGCTGCTGTAAATGTCCATTGGACGGGTATACAGCGCGTCTACAACGTAAACAGTATCGGAATACAGGAACACCGTGCATTCCTCAAGTGTCTTGGGATAGTATTCATAGGGAATTTTGTCCATGAACGAAGTTTCCAGCCGCAGGGTAAAGGTATCAGACTTGGACCTGTTGTTCATTTTGTAATCAGGTTGTTTGTCTGAAAAGAGTCCGGATATCCAGTTAGACTTTTCGGGCTTCTTTTCTTCGCGGGTGATGGTGAGTATGCGAAGAGGCTCCGATGGAAGCGGCGTTTGCGGGCTGGTTTTTCCGGGGATTTTCACAATGTCAAGATCGATTTCAAATCCATCCGGATAGCAAGTGGACGGCGAAATGCCAAATCTGGCGCAGGCATATATGAACATAAGCCGATCATCCGTTTTTGTATAGCTCTGGCCGGCTTTCTGAATGTACATAGGATGCTTTTGTTTATCATCCAGCGTCTGAATCTTCTCGGCGGCTTCAAGCGGGGACAGAGTACTCAAGTAGGCGGAAAGGTAAGCATCGCCGTTTCTGTCGTTTTGGGAAAGCTCGTCTCTGAAAAGCAATATATCGTCAAAATCTTCATCGGCGCTGTATAGGGGGAGAAATGAGAAGTACACAGCGTCGTTTCTTGAAGCGCCGGTTTTCAAAAACTGGTCAAATGCGCTCTGTCTGGCTTCCGGTGAGCATGAAGCCAACAGGATGCGAAGCATCAGCACCGATTCCTGGTCATAGTTTTTGTAGTTGGCGTTCAGTACTGTTCTTTCTGCAAACTGAATGGCAGTCTGTGCCGGCAAACCGTTGTCGGCGAGGCATAGGCCAACCAGAGACAGAATCATCTTGTCCCTATCAGTTTCGCATGCCTTGTAGATTTTTTCAAACCGCCATTCGAGAAAGCGGGTATTGGGGCCGCAGGAGGACGTAATATACTGATAAATATCATACAGTGCCCCATTGGAGAAATATGGGGGCAGCTGGTCGTTATCATCCGGGGTTACCAGTTCAAGATTCAGCCTTGCCTCAGCCTTTTCAAGAAGCGATATGTCGGCTTGCGAAAAATCGTACACCCGGTTATGAAGCTGCTTGAGAACATTGTGCTTCAAAGGCCCGGTGTGCGTGATGTCCGGAAAGATGATGAATAAGGCGATACATGCGAAAATTGCTCCCAGATAAAACGGGTTTGCGCTTTTGAACCGGGAGGCGTTCAGAGTATTCTCCATTTTATTGATGGCTTCGGCTACCGTCAGCCCATTCTGATGGCGCGTTCTCCAGATCTGCAAGGCTTTCGACCTTTTACACTTTTTCAGATATACAAGCGCAATGGACACTCCCAGGAGGATCATGGCGAAGCTGAACAAGCTGTAGTATAAGCTTATGATCAGCCCGATCAGAATCGCTGCCGAAGCTGCGATCTTGAACATTACGCTATGTTTGGGCAGCTTCTGATCCAGTGCTTCTTTAACGTAGCTCAGGGCGAGGCTGGTATTGTTATGGCTGTTTGCAACTGCAAAGGCAAGCAAATCGTTCGCGTCGTATGACGCGGCATTCAGCGCCGCTTGCGTATCGGCGGGAAGCTGATACTGATCGATTTCGTTTTTACGGAGCTCTTCTGCAATTACGATATTGAAGGCGTCTTGCCATGCGCTGTGATCGTTCATAAGCTCCCTGCTTTCTGCATCAATTTTGGTTGTTAAATGCCGTAAGGGGGAAACTGTTTTTTTCTGCGGTTTCTCTAAGCTCAGCAGCCGTGTCCTCGGGCATGGAACGGATCTTAGTAGCGAATATATCGTACAGCTCGACCGTCTTTTCATAGCTTCCGGTCCTGAAGTAGCGGTTCATAATCTTTATCTGATCTTCCTCGGTGCATGAAAGAAACAGTATGTGTATGCAGGCTATGCTGCTTTTGTTTGTAAGGTTTCGGTAGCTGATGGTGGACAGCGTCTTACCTGCCAGTCGGGATGCATATTCCGTGTTCAGCCCTTGAGGCGTAAGCATGAACGCGCATACCGACAGGTGAAGCTTGTCCAGATCTTCCGTAAGCATGTCGTAGGCGAAGGTCAGATACAGCTCTGCCTCTTCATCCATATTCACGTTTCTGGCTTTGATGACCTCCAGAGTGCTTTCTGCCAGAGAGAGCTGCTGGTTTTCGGGAAGATTTTCTAAAAAGGCCTTACGATCAAAGCTGACGCCCATTTTTTCGGCTGCCAACGCAAGGAGGTCGGCGTCCGCTGTCGAAATAATGCCCGTTGCACGCTTTTCGGCCAATTCGTTGACAAGTTGCTGTGCGTTGGCTTTTTTGAACATGAGGGGATCAAAATTCAGCATGGCAACGATGAGGGAAATAATCAGCGCTACAGCGGCCGTAAAAAAGACATAAGGGTTGGCCATTTTCCATGCGGGCTTCTGAATTTCCTGCTCAATTTTCCCGAGTGCCTCCAGCGTGCCGCCGTCTTCCGTGCTGCGGCGGTCCCATATCCGTTTGGCGGCGAATAAATCTGCATTCGACAAATAAATCGATAAATGAAGGGCGATGTTTATAATGCTGATAACGCCAAAGTAAAACGCATTTTGGGTAAAGATGGACAGTATGACGGAAAAGAAGAGAAGGAGGATGATTGTCAGACAGTACGGACCTGGACGCGAAAAGCCGACTCCCCTTTTTGTAATCATATTTGCCGTGTTGACTACGTGCTTCGCAGCCGCTTCCCAATCTTCTGTGTGCGCATAAGTGTACTTGACAAGCTCGGTTTTATCTTCGTCCGACAGATTCATGAATCTTCTGCGGGTTCGCGTAACCAGTGTATTTTCTATTTCGACAGTAAACGCACTTTTCAGTGCAAGCTCTACAACCTTTAAACAGGTAACTTTATCAGCCATAAATTTCTCCTTTGTCTGGTTTTTTATGAAACGGAGAATAGGGAAGATTTACAGAAAACTGACAGGGATAATAAGCGCGCAAACCAAAAGGACTTTCCAGTTCAGGCTTGCAAACAGGGTGTTGTCAAAGACTTCTGTCACAGTTTCAAAAGCTCTTCCGACAGCTCTTCGTCGTTGACAATCTTCTCTGCCTTAATCTGCTTGGCGTTGATAATATAAATCAGAGCCACCCATAGCGCTGTACCGCCGATCATCCACAGCAGGGTTTCAAAAACTATAAGGCTTAATACAAAATGTATGGGGTAAAGAATGAAAAGCATAAGGAAAAAAACGATTGTCAGAGACTTTTGCTTTTGCCAGACAGTCTTTATACAGGGCGATGCTTCTTTGCTCATCGCCCCTGGTTTTGCGGTTCAGAAAGTTCATGAGTATTCCCTGTTCCGCGTTTGTCAGTCTGGTCATGAAATCTTTTTTTTGATTCTGCGTGAGATGTAGGTTGAGGCATTCGGATAATTATGCTGGTTCATATACAGGGTAACAGCTTTCAACCATGATTGACGCGCCATGTATATACCTCCCGTGCAAAATGATTGTATACTGATTATAGCATGGACAGGTTTGCTTTTCAACATTGTAAAAGCAATGAAAAAGGGCTGCTTAACGCAGCCCCGGAAGGGTATGGATCCTTTATGATCAGTCTCTTTCCCACTTGATCAGCTTGCCGGTTACGGCGTTCACCTTGAAGTCGTATTCTTTTCCGTTGTAAATGGCTTCGCCCTCGTATACATATTTGCCATCGTCTCTATCAAATTCGATTTCAGTGATTTTTGCGCCGGGATAGCGGCCGGTTATAACGCTCTTGGCTTTGCTTACGGAGATGTAGTCGCCGGAGGAATCGCTCTTTTTGTCGCTTTTCTTCTCGGTTGCTTTCTTGGTTTCGGTTTCTGCAGGCGCTTTCTGCTCCTGAACCGGAACATCCTGCCAGCTGCTGATCAATGCGTCGTCGTCATCAGCGTCAAAGTATACGGTCCAGTTTTCTATCGCCTGTCCGAATATCAGATTGCGCTCCAGCACTTCGCCCGTTTCGGCATTGAGTTCATACGTTCCGTAGATGCCTTCGGCGGTGAAGTACACGCGGATTTCATACATTCCATCATCAAGCAAACGCGCTATACCGGTCAATACGGCGTCGGGGTATTCGAATTTCACAATCTCAAAAGCGCTTTCATCGGTGAACGTAATGTTTGCGCCGCCCTTTACGCCTTCGCGCTTGGATTCCTTGGTAAGCAGCGCGCCGCTTTCCGCGTCAACCGCGATTTCGTATTCCTCGAGCGTTTCTTCATTCAAAAAGTGTACCTCGAATTTTCCGTTGTCCTTTTCCGTGTACAGGTAGGTGAAGCTTTCGGGTACCTGCGCGCGGGCAGCTTCGGTTGCGTCAAGGGCGGAGGCGGCATGCGCCGCGCCAAGGGACAGGGCCAGAATGACAAAAAGGGCAATGAATGTGTTTTTCATGTAATGATCCTTTCATGCTGTTTGATTATCGGTGTTCCTTCCGACAATCAAAGTATCGCACGGAAAGATGAATCTCAGATGAAAATAATTCTTATTTTCAAATTATTTTTGATACGGGGAATACAGCCGTAAACAGCGTATACTCGCCGTATTCCGATTCTGCGCGCAGATCGCCGCCGTGCAGCCGGGCGATGGACTGCGCGATGGAAAGCCCCAGACCGGCGCCCTCCGTGTGCCTGGCGGCCTCGAGCCGATAGAAGCGGTCAAAGATGTGGGGCAGCGCTTCCGGAGGGATTCCTTCGCCAAAGTCCCGGCAGGAAATGATGATTTCGGAATCCGTTTTTTCGCAGGATAAAACTACCTGTCCGCCCGTATGCGAGTGGCGGCATGCATTTTCGGCAAGGTTCATCACGAGGCGCGTGATCATCAGCTGATCGCAGGTGAAAGGGGATGGTGCGGCGTTCACCGCTATCTGGATGCTTTTCTCGGCATATTTTGTGCCGATTTCCTCCGATACCGCCGTGAGTATATCTTTTACATCCACCTGCTCAAACTCCATCGGAAGACGGCCGGCGTCCATGCGGGACAGCATCAGGAGCGTGGATATGAGCCGCGAAAGCCCGCGCGCCCGGTTCAATATGGTTTCAAGCGCCTGATGCTTGTCGGCTGCGTTCGCATTTTGGTTAAGCGCGGATTCCGCCTGCAACAGAATGGCCTGAACGGGCGTACGCATTTCATGGGAGGCGTCGGATGTAAATCGTTTTTCGCGAAGGAAGGAAGCTTCCAGACGAGAAAGCATGCCGTTAAACACGCTTGTCAGACGATACAGCTCGTCCTTTGTTGGGGGAAGCGGAAGGCGGCGGTTAAGATCGCCCGCATCCGCAATGCTTTCAGCGTGGTCAATCAGCTTCTTTACCGGCCGGATGGCGCGGCGCGACAGAAAAAAACCGCCGCATATTGCAATTGCCAGCATGACGGGCATCGTAACGTAGAACGCAACGGAGATTTCGTCTGTAATGCGCTTCGCGTAATCTGCGTTTGCATAGGTGCGAAGGCGCATAGCGCCCCATTTATCAATGGAAATGAGCGCATCGTATACGCGCCATTGTACGCCCGCCCCGTCCTCAAAAACCATATGCTTTCCTTCGGTAAATGGAACTTCCAGAATGTCGCTTCCGTATATCAGGCTGCCGTCCGCATCGTAGAACGTTACATGGGCGTTTTCAATTTCCATCAAGCCGTCGTCAAAGTCCAGACCCTGATCGGTCATGTGCACTTCGGTTGCGGCCAAGGCGCTGGTATCCTCGAGCATTTTAACAAAATAGCGGCGGGTTACTTCGGTTTCTGCGCGCATGAAGGAAAACCATGCGATTCCTACCGCGAGCAGCATGAAGAATGCGTACCATATTGTAAGCCTCAGTGTAATCGACAGCTTTTTCATGAATCCTTCCTCATTGTGTAGCCTTGATAGCGTATCGTGTGAATAAGCTTTTCCGAAAAACCGTCGTCGATTTTCTTTCGAAGATAGCGTATGTACACATCCACCATATTGCTTGCACCGTCATAGTCAAAGTTCCAGACGCCGGACTCGATCTGTTCGCGTGAAAGCACCGCGCCCTGATTGCGCATCAGGTATTCCAGTATTGCATATTCCCGTCCGGTCAGCCGGATTTCCTTGCCTGCGCGGGCAACGGTTTTTTTGCGCGTATCGACGGTCAGGTCCGAAAGCGTAAGGACGTCCGACGCGGCTTCGGCTGTTTTCGGGCGGCGCATGAGCACGTGCACGCGCGCCAGCAGCTCTTCCATTGCAAAGGGCTTTACCAGATAATCGTCCGCGCCCGCGTACAGGCCTTTTACGCGGTCCTCCACTGAATCCCTTGCGGTTA
This sequence comes from Clostridia bacterium, assembly GCA_045538305.1. Lineage (GTDB taxonomy): Bacteria > Bacillota > Clostridia > Christensenellales > Aristaeellaceae > SFHK01. The sequence continues at coordinate 29,496 of JAZSRC010000004.1, forward strand.
AAAACATGACAGGGGTGCCAATGCCCATGCGCCTTGCATGTTCAACAACGCTCAGCCCGTCCATGCCCGGCATCATAATGTCCAGTATGGCAAGCGCGTACGGCGCGCTTTTCAGATACGCGAGCGCATCTTCGCCGTTATCCACGGCGTCCACCGCGTATTTTTCGTTTTTCAGCATTTTTTCAACCGCAGTAAGGATGGCGCGGTCATCCTCGGCAATCAGTATCCGCATGTTTGCATCACCTCCGACAGATGATTCTATCATAAGCATTTTTACTCATTTTCGCAATCCTTTTTTCGAACGTTGACAGATTTTTGCGTGCGCGGGTATAATAGAAAAAACGAAAAGGGGCTATGGATTTATGAAAATTGCTTTGATTACCGGCGCTTCATCGGGGCTTGGAAGCGCATATGTCCGGTATGTGAAGGATATTTTTCCCGAAATCGATCAAATCTGGGCGCTTGCAAGGCGAAAGCACAGGCTGGACAAGCTGGCGTCCGAAGTCCGGACGGTTCGCATAAAGGGCATTGAATGCGACCTGACAGATGCCAACGACCTTGAGGCGCTCAGGCAAAGGCTTCGGGAAGAAAAGCCCGAAATCATGCTTTTGGTCAATAACGCTGGCTGCGGCTTTCACGGCGCGTTTGATTCGTCTGTCGAAGCTGAACAGCAAAGGTGCGTGGATCTGAATGTTTCCGCGCTTACGCGGATTACGCGGATCGCGCTTGACTATATGCCGGAGGGAGCCAGGGTTTTGAATACCTGTTCCATTTCCTCCTTTGTGCCCAATGCCAACATGGCGGTGTACTGCGCGTCCAAGGCATATGTGTCCTTTTTCTCCCGTGCGCTCAATGGGGAACTGAAGCCGACCAATCGCTCTTCCACCATCGTTTGTCCTGCGCCGATGAACACCGAGTTTCTGACGGTCGGACATATTCGGGGAAACAGCAAAACGTTTGAAAAACTGCCCTATTGCAATGTTGATCAGGTGGCAAAAGGCGCGCTTTTGGCGGCAAAAAAGCGCCGGGCTGTCTATACGCCCCGCGCCTTTTATAAGTTCTATCGTTTTCTGGTACGGCTGCTTCCGGACGCGCTTTTGATCAAACTTGCAAAAACCTGAAGCCAATTGAAAGCCGCACGGATACGAACGAATAGGGTATTTTACTGTTTAACGGTATTCGTTTTCCAAGCGCATGCCCGATAAAACGGTTTCCGCAGAGAAAAACGGCTCTGTATCAGTGGAAGATTTCCTTTATAAACCTGTGGTAGCGCGTATGGATTGCGCTGCCTGCATTCACGAGGGCAAGATTCTTGCCTGCGCGGTTGAGCTGGCTGTCGAGCTTGGACAGGCGTTCGGCGCTGGTTACGTCGATACGGGAAACAGCGGCGAGATCAAGCACGATATGGTTGTATTCCGCCGCGCGCTTTTCGATCACGCTGATCAGGCGGCAAACGGATATAAAGTAAACGCGCCCTTCTACATGCATCGTTACGGTTTTTTCGTCGGCTTCTTCCTTTACGATTTTTGCGGGGCGGACGATGTTCTGAATGTTGATCAAAACGCACAGTGCGAAACCGCCGATAACGCCGTATGTAAGGTCAAAAAATACGGTGAGCAGGCAGGTTACGATCAGCACGATTCCGTCGCGGATACCGAAGGATGCAAGGCGCAGAAAAACGGGGAAGTTTGCCATTTTGATGGATACTGTGATCAGTATGGCGGCAAGGCCCGTAAGCGGGATGAATTTTACCACCGGCATCAGCACCACGTACATAACCAGCAGGAAAAGCGCATGGAAAATGCCCGTCAGCGGAGATTTTGCGCCGTTATTGATGCCTGCTGCGGTGCGGGCAATGGCGCCGGTAGCCGGAAGGCCGCCCAGAAGCGCCGAGAAAATGTTTGCCGCGCCCTGACCGATCAGCTCCTGATTGGAGGAATGCGTGCTGCCCGTCATGCCGTCTGCTACGGTTGCGGAGAGCAGGCTTTCGATGGCGCACAGAAACGCGATGACAATTGCCGGCAGGATCAGGCTGGGAATATGAATCGAATCAATACCGCTAAGGTCGATCAGCTTGAATTCCGCCTTCACATTGCCATAAGTGGATTCGATCGTCGCAATGCCGCTGGAACCATGGGTGATCAGGTCAAACACAAGGGTCAGAAGCGTTGCAACCAGAATGGCTGCAAAGGAAGCGGGTATTTTTTTGCTGACCTTCGGAAGCGCGTAAATCAATCCGATAGTGACCGCGCCTATAATCAGCGTATAAAAGTTGGTGGTTCCGATATTCTCCGCATAGGCAATTACCTTATGCAAAAATTCGGAGCCCGTGTCCGCGGGCAGCGTCAAGCCCAGAAGATCCTTTACCTGACCGGTCATAAGGGTTATGCCGATGCCGGTGGTAAAGCCGATTACAATGGGGTAGGGAATATATCGGATCAGAGAGCCGGCTTTCAGAAAGCCGAGCACAATCAATATTGCGCCCGCGGCGATGGTTGCAAGCGCCAGTCCCGTTATGCCGATCTGCGGATTCTGAAGATATCCGAGGATGATGACGACGAATGCCGCCGTAGGGCCGCCGATCTGATAGCGGCTGCCGCCCAGAAGGCTGATGAAAAAGCCGGCGACAATTGCCGTCATGATGCCCACCTGAAGCGTTACGCCCGATTGAAGACCCAGAGCGATGGACAGAGGCAATGCAATAATGGCGACCATCAATCCGGCCATCAGGTCGTTTATCAGGTCGGTTTTTTTATAGCCTTTCAGGCTTTTGAACAGTTCCGGTCTCATGATACTACCACTCCCGAATGAAATGCTTTTTTCCAAACATGCATTTTACTACTTCGTCTTGCGCTTGTAAACAAAGGAAAAGGGATGAAAAGATGAAAACGGGGTTATTTCGCGTTAAGTATGCAGCTAAGAAACAAACATAAGCGGCCCAAAGCCCGTTTCATGGCATAGACTCGCCCTCCGCCTGCACAGGCAAACGGAGGGCGAGCATTGTATTTTTTTGTCTGACAATGGTATGACGGCGCAAAACGCCTGGCTTTACGCCACTACAGATCCTTTGCCTTTCGGAAAATGTCCTGAGATGCTGAGGGGATTCTTCCAAGGCCGTCCGGGCCTACGTTCAGCAGATAGTTAATGCCCAGACTGTTCAGATGGTTCCTGATTTCGGCTACGCGCTCCGGGCTTTTCCAGTTGTGGTCCCAGTTGCAGAAACCCCAGGAGTCGTTCAGGGTCGCCGCGGTTTCATAAAGGCCCCACGGGGACGGCTTGAAGCCGCCGATATCGTTCATGTCCACGCCATCGGCGCTGACTTCAATCTTCTTTTCGGGAATTTCGTTATCGCCCAGCGATACATAGTCGTACGCGCCGTTTCCGAGGCGGGAATTGATAAGGCAATTCGGCTGGTAGCGCTTGATGGCGTCGTAAATCTGACGGCTCTGGCTGTCGTTGATGGTCATGGGTACGTCGAACCAGATCAGACACAATTCGCCGTAGTTTTTCAAAATTTCCTCTACCTGCGGCATGATCTTTTCATTAAAGCAGATGGAAAAGTCCTTCTTGTCCTGATTCGGGAAGTCCCAGTTGTTGTCCCAGGAGGTGCCGGAGCAATAGCGCGGATCGGACAGATAGCCGCCGCCGTGCTCCTCATGCCAATCCAGATCCTGAGAATAGTACAGGCCGAACTTCAGGTTGTGCTTATACGCCGCTTCTGCGAGTTCGCCGATGACGTCGCGGCCAAAGGGCGTTGCGTCTACCGTATTGAATTTACTTACCTTGGAATGGAACAATGCAAATCCATCGTGATGCTTGCTGGTTACAACCAGATATTCCAGTCCGCACTCCTTGCAGAACTTGACCCATTCCTCCGCGTTGAAATATACGGGGTTGAAAGCGTTGGCAAGGTTTGCATATTCGGCGTTGGGAATCCGGAAATAGGACTGAATCCACTCGGCGTAGCTGCTGGAGCGCTTGCCGCGGTATTCGCCTGCCAGAAGGGAATATAGTCCCCAATGAACCATCATGCCGTTTTTGCCTCGGAACCAATCCTTCATAGTGCCACTCCTTTATGCGTTTTTTTCTTATCATACCATATGTCCGTCGGCTCGTCAATTTCGAGATATTCCGCCTCATGAAGGCGCTGACAAATTGTGTACAAAGTGATATAATATAATCGGAGGATTGATGAAATTACAAAGGAGAATGACGAATGAAAAGCGGAAAATATGCGGAAATCATCCGTATAATCAAGTTTACGCTGTTTTCCATAAGCGCGGGCGTGATCCAGATCGGATCGTTTGCACTTTTGAACGAATTGATCGATTGGCCGTACTGGCCGGCCTACTTGATATCGCTGGCGCTTTCGGTTTTGTGGAATTTCACGCTGAACCGGAAATTCACCTTTCAGTCCCATGCCAATGTGCCGCTTGCCATGGTGAAGGTGGCCTTCTTCTACGCGGTGTTTACGCCCTTGTCCACGCTGTTTGGCAACTGGCTGGCGGAGGACCTTGCCGTAAACGAATACCTGGTTACGGGAATCAATATGCTTTTGAATTTCTCTTTGGAATATCTTTATCAGCGCTTTCTGGTTTTTCGGGATCATAGCTGAGGAGCGTCTGAAACCGGACGCCTTTCTTATGAAAAAACACAATGCTTAAGCCGGTCAGGCATGGGCAGTGTGTTTTATTGTGCGCCCGCCGGCGCGTTTTTAAAGGATGTGAATGGAAAATTTCTATTCCTTTATGATGCTGTTCAGGATTTCTGTCAGCGCCTTCGCATGCTTGTCCCCTCCGTAGGAATGCCATGCGGCGGCGTATCTGCCCGAAGGCGAATATACGAGCATCTGTCCAAGCATGCCGCCCTTTCCCAAAAGCCCCTGATCGTTCGCCTTCTGGAATGCGAATTGCGAGGATTGATCCTCCCGGATCCATTCTTCGGACAACAGACGTTTTCCGTCGTATATTCCGCCGTTTGCGTACAGATAGCCAAGCTTTACCATGTCGCTTGAACGGATATACAGCCCGGTTGCCCCCATCGGATAATGCATGGGGCAGCGGCTCCAGGCCGCCTCCCGCACGCGCATAGGCACAAGCAGCTCGCGCATCAGGAAATTATCCATTTTTTCTTTGGCGCGTGCTGCGAACACGCGGGAAAGCAGATAGTACGCTGCGTCGCTGTAGCGGTAAAAGTCGCCGGGCGCATGGGGAAGGGGTTCGCGGAAGGCAACCTCTAAAAAATCAGTGGTGCCGTAGGCGTAAATATCCTCCACATCAATGTCCAGATAGCCTCGCGCAATGCCCATTTTATGCGAAAGCGCGTGCCTGACGGTTACCTTTTCCCAGTTCTTGTCCTGATAGCGGATGCCTTCGCCCTTCAGAATATCGACAATAGGCTCATCAAGGGACAACAGCCCCTTTTCCCACAGCATGCCGATGGCCGTTGCCGTATAGGATTTTGTTACGGAATAGCTGTTGTTCAGCGGATTTCCGTTGCCCGGTTCATAGCTGTGAATGCCTTCATCGGTCATGACAGAAAAACCGAACAGCTTCAGATTCTGCGCTTGTACATATTCCTTAACGGGGCTAAGATTGATATTCATTTGCTTTCCTTTCCGCCGGGCGCGTGCGCCGTCCTTTGTAATCGGTTCTTCTGCGCCTGTCAGGACAATTCAGACAGGTATTCTTCGGCGTAATGCGCGCTGACTGCGCCGTCCGCCGCTGCGGTAATGATTTGCCTGAGTTTTTTTGTACGCACATCTCCCGCTGCGTATACGCCGGGCAGATTGGTTCTTGTCGATTCGTCGCTTACGATGTATCCGCTTTCGTCAAGCTCGAGCTGGCCTTTGAAAAGCTCCGTTACCGGATCCATACCGATGCTTACAAACAGGCCGTCAAGCGCAAGCTCGCTTTTGCTTCCGTCCGATACGTTTGTAAGGATGGCGCCCGTCAGCTGTTGATCATGCGTAAATGCGGATACCGTGCTGTTCCACTTGAATTCAATGTTTTCCGTCCTACTCAATGCGTCATGGTAGATTTTTGTTGCGCGCAGGGCGTCTCTTCTGTGAATGAGATATACCTTCTTGGCAACGCGGGACAGTGCCAGTGCGTCCGCAGCCGCCGTGTTTCCGCCGCCCACAACCGCTACGGTTTTTCCGCGGTAGAACATGCCGTCGCAGGTGGCGCAGTATCCGACGCCCCTGCCGATGAGCGCATCTTCATCCGGGATGCCCAGATGCCTGTGCTTTGCGCCCGTTGCGATAACGACGGTTTTGGCTTTGTATATGCCTTCGGAGGTTTCAATTTCCTTGACGGCACCTTCAAGCTTTACTCCCGTTACCTCGGCAAGCACGGTTTTGCAGCCGAATTTCTCTGCTCCCGACTGCATTTTCATACCGAGGGTGAAGCCGTCTATGCCCTCGTCAAATCCCGGATAATTGTCAATTTCAAGGGTTTGGGTCATCTGTCCACCTGCGCCCATCCTTTCGATTACAAGCGTACTGAGGCCTGAGCGCACAGCGTAAAGCGCTGCGGTGTATCCGGCGGGGCCGCCGCCGATGACGATCATATCATAAATGCTGTTCATATTGCCGTCTCCTTTTGTTTGATGGGGAAATGATACCGGAAACGAGGGCCTTTTTCCGTGACGATGTCACGCTTCGATTGTAATTGACGAATGGAAACTGTGATTGTATAATGGTTCGGCAGAGGTGAAAGAATATGTCGTTGGCTGAGTATTTTTCGGTATATGCCCAGATGAGCGAGGCTGATCAAAGGGAGCTTGACGTAAACGCCAGATTGCAGAAGGTTGCTCCCGGAACGGTTCTGCATAACGGCGAGGAGGACTGCCTTGGCGTGCTGATAATCAGAAGCGGGCAGCTTCGCGCGTGCATGATCAGCGACGAGGGAAGGGAAATCACGCTGTACCGCCTGTTTGAAAGGGATATCTGCCTGTTTTCCGCCTCCTGTATGATGAAAAGCATACAGTTTGATATTACAATCACCGCCGAAAAGGAAACGGAATTCTGGCTGATCGATACCGCGCTGTATACCGAGCTCATGCGCAGGGATGTGCACGTGGCCAATTACACCAATCAGCTTATGGCAACCCGGTTTACCGACGTTATGTGGCTGATGGAGCAGATTATGTGGAAAAGCTTTGACGCCAGACTGGCGAGCTTTTTACTGGAGGAATCCGCGATTGAGGAGACATGTGTTATGAAGCTCACTCACGAAAAAATCGCGGCCCATCTCGGCACTGCACGCGAGGTGGTTACCCGGATGCTGAAGTATTTTCAGTCCGAGGGCATGGTCAGGCTCACCAGGGGCGCCATTGAAATCACCGACAGCCGCCAGCTTTCAAAGCTTGCGCATAAATAGAGGCCGTTATTCGTATTTACAGTGTATGCCTGCCGTATTATGAAAATTCAATGCTGTTCTGACGGCGGATTTCATCGATTATCCGAAGGGTTCTTAGGGTAACCTCCGTGTAATCGTCGACCTTCCTATCGCCTGCAATCATTTTTACAAAGTTCTCCACTTCATAAACCATATTGCCCGCGCCCGCCGTTTCCCTGCCGGAGAAAATAATCTCCGGCTCTTTTTTTCGCATGCAGCGCGTAAGGGAGTCAAATGTGGAAAGCTTTCCGATTTTTACGGAACCGTCCTCGCCTGTGATGACAGACGGATTTACGGAATCTGTAATCTTGGAATATACGATCTCGGCCTGATGCGTACCATAATCTAGGAGCGCCGTTCCCATGCCTTCAAACCCGTTTGAAAGCAGTACGGAGCGGCTGACAATGCCTTTGGGCGCGCCGAACAAAAGCACGGATACGGCGATTGCGTATACGCCGATATCCATAACGGCTGCGTTCCCGAGCGCGGGATTGAATGCGTTCATGATTTCGCCGTCTCGGAATTTGTCATAGCGCGAGGAATACTGACAGAATTCCAGCACTGCGCGGCGTATGGTTCCGATTTCCGTAATGCTTTTTTGAATATCGGTAAGCGCCCGGTCGTGCGCGGGGCGCATGGCTTCCAGAAGCACAACGCCGTTTTTCTTTGCACAGTCGGCCATTTCCTGAAACTGGGCTTCCGTCAGCGCAGCCGGCTTTTCAACCAGCACATGCTTTCCCTTTTCCATTGCGGCCATGGCCTGCGGAGCGTGGAAAAGATTGGGGCTTGCAATATACACCGCGTCTATATCCGAGGACAGGAACCTTTCAAGATCCGTATACACATTCGGGATTTCGTATTTATTGGCGAAGGATTCGCCTGTCTCCCGCGTTCTTGAATACATGGCGTGAAGGATGATGCCCTCCGTCATTCCGACGGCCTCCGCCAGCCAGTCGGCAACAAAGTTTGACCCGATGATTCCGAGTTTGACAGGCTTCATAATCCGCTTCCTTTCGATTCCGGTAATGGCGTTTGATTGCTATTATTATAGCAAAACGGCAAATGGGTGTAAAGGAAAAGGCGTATTGGTTTTTATGTTCCTGTTATATTTGCCTTGTGGAGATACATGCTTCATGATAAAATCTTCATAAAAGAATTTACGGGGAGGTAGCCATATGCAGGATTATTTTGCGCTTTCCGTTCATTTTCAGACGAATGATTACATGCGCCTTCGCAAGACCTATGAAAAATGGTGGAAAGGAACACTGTCAAGGCCGATTGTTCCGTTTATAACAACCGGTTATGAGCCGAACGGTAAAAAGCCCGAATGCCGCCCGCTGTGCTTTAAAAACGCGTGGGACTTTTCGGTAACCCCGAAGCAGCTGGTGGACGCACGCGATTACGAGCTTTCTCAGATGCGCTTTCACGGCGATTCATTTCCGATGTTTGCGGTTACGCCCTTCGGCGCAGGCGCCATGGCGGCGTTTCTTGGCTGTACGCCTGTCGGACGCGAGGAAACTGTGTGGTTCTTCCCGCCTGAGAAGGACATTCCCATTGAGGAACTGCACTTTGAGATCGATACAAACAATCGCTTCCTGCGCCGTGTGCTGGATGTGTACGACGCAGCCATGGAAAAATGGCGCGGCAGCGTCGTCATATCCATGGTGGATCTTGGCGGCGTGATGGACGTTCTGGCAAGCTTTCGCGGAAGTGAAAACCTGCTGATGGATTTGTACGATTCACCGGACGAGGTACTCCGATGCGTAAATGAGCTTCAGGATATGTGGTTTGCGTATTTTGACATGATCAACGGGATCCTTGGAAACGATGTTATGGGCCACTCGCACTGGTACGGTATTTACGATGAAAAGCCGAACTATATTCTGCAAAGCGACTTTTCATACATGATCGGCCCCAAAATGTTTGATACCTTTGTCGGCCCCGAGCTTGCTTCAAGCGCCAAACGCATCCATAACGCGGTATATCACATGGACGGCATCGGCCAGATTCCGCATTTGGAAAGCCTGCTGGCAATAGACGCCATCAAAGGCATACAATGGGTGCCCGGCGATGGCGAGCCCTCGACGAGGGATTGGACCGAGCTGCTTACGCGCATCGTAAAAAGCGGTAAAAAGCTGATTGCTCATGCCCAGAAGCCCGACGGCAGGCCCGTCGATTTTGCGCCCGATCCTTGTCAATTGCTGTTTAATGAAAAAACGTTTTCGGCAGCCGATCTGAACGCCGCGCGCGCATATGGCGCAATGTTTGGAATAGAGGTTTGAGGCAAAAAATCATTGAAACACTTCCTTGCGTACACAGTTTTTTGTTTTGACTGTTTAATGGTGAAATATTTATGGTGGCTTTGTAAATATTTATAGACATTATTGTTCTCTTCATGTATAATGTTATGGTGATCTAATTATCCATATCAAAAAGGACGGTATCAGAAGGAGGATGCGTATGTTTTGCTGTAACTGTGGAAAAGAATTGCCAGATGAAAGCCTGCTTTGCCCGGAATGCGGCGCTAAACAGGAACCACAGCAGTCGGAGGAAGTACCAATCAATGAGGAATCCCCTGTTTATGAGGAAGAGGCTTCCGGGTACCGGGAAGAAACCCCCAATTGTGAGGAAGCGCCTCAGTATGGCCCGGACTTCAAGCCCTGCGAACGCTGCGGTGCAATCATACCCATAGATAGCAGATTTTGCCCTGAATGCAGAGCGCGGCAAAGCGATGCGGTACCGATGGCGAAGAATGGAAATGCTCCAAAATCAGCCATATCGCTGCGGATATCGGGGCTGTTCCATAAGCTGATTACTCCGAAAATGAGAGAAGCATACCAAAAGAATAAAAAGGTTGTTTCCGCGTTGGCCGGCGGAGCATTGCTCATCTGTTTGATTTTGATTCTGGTGTTCTCCCTCATGAAGCCCAGCATCAATTTGAATGATTATCTGATCGTTTATGCAGAAGGATTCAACGGATATGGTGAAGCTCAGATTTCCTTTGATTTTGCAAGCTTTTGCGAAGACAATGGGAAACACTTTTCCGCTGTTAATTCCCGTTTGAGATATCCTAATGGCTCTTATGATTCTTATGCCGATGTCTGTGAGGATTTTCTGACGGATTGCGTGGATTGGCGTGTGCTGAGTGAAGAAAAGCTGAATAATGGCGATAAAATCACCATTCAGTGGATCTGCAAGGATGCTACCGCGCTTAATAAGTATCAGTGTAAGCTGCGCTATAAGGAAATCAACTATACCGTTAAGTCTTTGCAGCAGGCTAAAGCTTTCGATCCCTTTGAGGGTGTAGAAGTCTCCTTCTCTGATGTTGCTCCCGATGGAAAAGCTGAGCTATATGCCAATCCTGTTTCGCCTGCCGCAAAGGGATTGTCTTATAGCCTGGATAATCGGGATAGGCTTTCCAATGGAGATACGATAACGATTACCGTCAATGGATATGACGATAGGCGGGCTTTGTATAATATTGAAGAATATGGCGTGACGCCTTCTTCCCTGACGAAGGAGATTACTGTTAGCGGCTTAAACAGCTATGTAACACAAACCGCTCAGATTTCCGAGGATGTTTTGAAAGAGCTCAAGCAGCAGGCAGAAGATGTTCATAGTGCAAGAATTGCGAAATACGAGTATACTGGTGATACCAGAACCGGTATCGAATATCTTGGCAGCTATCTGATGGTAAACAAGAACCAGAGGGCTTTCAATGGCGACTATAATCAGCTGTATCTGGTGTACAAGGTGCAGATGAAAAATGAATACAGTTCCGGAGTCGAGAAATTCAATAAGCTTAGCGATATTTACTGGTATATCCAATTTAACAATGCTGAAGTGACTGCCGATGGCGTAACGATTATTGATATACTTGACTATTCTACACCTTCCGACACGGTCACGGTTAATACCGGCGTTATCGACGGAACCACTGAAATGAACTGGACATATCCGGGATACGCAACTCTGGATGAATTGTACAGGGATGTTGTTGCTGTAAAGCTGGAGCAATACGCATGCGAATCCACGGTGAATGCCGGCTGAAACATTCATTTGCGCCACTAAAGTAAGGGATGGTTGATTTTTCAGAAGTAATAAGGAGGCTGTCTTTATGAAGTATTGCAGATATTGTGGCAGGGAATTGGTAAACGATCAATGCGCCTGCAATGAATTCCAGATATCCATTGGAAATGTGCCTACTCAGAAAGTTCGGACTGGCAAAAAGTCTCCGTTCCTGATTTCATTCCGTAAACCCAGCTTTGAGTCCTTCAGCAGTTTTACTTCCTCCATTAAGGATATGTACGGTGTGAATGAACCCAATACCAGCCTTAGCGATCCGTACGAAAGGGATGTTCCCATCGTTCCAAACTGCATAGCGCCCGAGGAAAACGAGATTGTTGTCAGGCAGTATAACATTGCTAAGATGCGAACCCGCTGGAAGCATATGAAAGCGGAAGGCCGCCTGATGGTTACAAATAAGCGCGTGCTTTTCCGCGCGGCCGGTACATCTCTTACCGGTAATACGCTGCAGGAGCATCAGTTTAATCTGGATGAAATTGGAGGCATTGAAATTCACAAGGATTTGAAGTTCAGCATTACGAATCTGTTTAATGCGTTCTTTTTATCAGTTTTTGCTTTCGGCTTATCCATGGCGATTTTTAGTGGGATGAAGTCTGAAACGGTTATAGTGTTTGGAATTATTGCTGGACTGTTAGGAATGATTCCTACATTCCGTGTTTATCGTCGATTCTGGCTGAAGCTGTTTTGCGCCAATATCAGCATGGCCACATTGAGTTTAGCCCTTCGCGCTTCTGACGGCGGCGTGTTTCTGTCACTGCTGCTGCACATCAGCTGCGTGATTGCTATAATAAATTTCTTTATTGTATGCTTTATTCCCAATCTGGTGCTGAAAATAAAAACCAAGGGCGGTACAGACGGAGCAGTTTCCATTGGCAGCACCAAGCCTCTGTTACTGCGTGTGATGAGTTCGGATTACTCCGGATTTAGTGAAGTTATGCCCTGGGAGGATACAGTTCAGGCAATCAACGAGCTTGGTACCCTGATTGATGATCTCCAGAAACAAGGAGATTATGCCATTGAAAAATGGACGCTTTAAAATGTAGGCATACATAACAGTACAAAAGCCCGATCCGTTATTTCCATGGGATCGGGCTTTTGTAAATGTTAAGCCGTATGCTGACGGTGAGAAGAATGGTTAAGGAGGCGCAGTGCGTGTTACGATTTGAAGATATAAAACCAGCTGCAGAGCAGGCATTCAACAAAAATGAGCTGTTTGAGTTTTTGACCGGCAAAAACGGATATGAATTAATGGTTATGGATGCAACGATTAAAGTTCCTACGGATTGGACAAGAATCATTCCTTATGGAATTTATGCCCTTTATATGGAAACGCAGAACGAAAATCTCGTAAACGAATTTACGCATGCAATAGAGCGAGCGTTAAAAGGAACCTATATGGATTTTTGGTGCGCATTCTATGTACTGTTTGTTCAGTATTCTAATGAAAAAAGGGGAAAAGCGCCATTTGTTCTTGATCCGAAGATAACCAATGGCGTTAAAGACTTTATTGTAAAAAACAGAGCTTCGATGGAAAAACTTTTTCCGTACGGAGAAGGTGATATAGATATGTATAGCGATATTGTCAGGCTCAATAACAATTTTGTTCGCCGCTGGGGAAGTAGTTTTCTGGTGTGATGAGGAGGGGAACTATGGCTGTTTTTGATCCCTCTCAGTTTGATGACGGAGCATCATATTTAGTGAGCCAGGACACTTATGAAGCGTTTATTGAAGGTAAGCCTTTTCTGGGTCGCCCTGATAAAGCAAATGGAAATTTGATGATTGCTAAAACGAAAGACATAGATGATGCAATTAGTAAATCCAATGGTGATATTCGGGAACTTGAAGCTTTACTTGGTAAAGCAGAAAATTCGTTTGGAGAGGGCCCCGTCTATAAGATTGATGTTTTAAAGCCAAGTGAACACAATTTGAGAGGAGCTACTGGATATGAAAGCAGTTGCAACTGTTTTTTTGCCACTCCAATAGATGAAAATGGAAAACTTCCGGAGGTAGAGTTTTGCCGTGATGACAAAGGAAGAATTGCCCGCGATAAAAATGGATGGGAGATTATCGATCTTGATAAAACTGATGAAGACCAACTAAAACTGTTGAATGGGCCATATTCAACAAATCGTGGGGAACTGTTATCAGATGAAGACGGATTTCTTCCCAATGGAGGATTTCATAAACCAAACCTAGAGAATTATGAATTCCAAACAAGTGGCGGAACGTATGAAGGGTTTCTGGATCGAGTGCCGAATACTCCCGAGAATGTAAAATATACAGTGATTGATGGTTGGGAGAGAGGAAAACCTGGAAATCTAACGATGCGGGAAGAGAATGGGGGGTATTACCGGCCTGATAATGCGCTGCTGATGAGCCAGCAAGAAAATGAGCCCAAAGAAATGGAGTCAGAAATGCCGCCAACTTCCGGTAGCAAAAACAAAAACAGTAACGATAAGGAAAGCATGCCGACAACAGCGCTGAAAGAGAATGAAGAGCTTGAAGATAAACCGAAGAAGGGAAACGAAGAGAATAAAGGCGCTGAGAAACAGGACTCCGGGATGCCGCCAACTTCCGGCAGCGAAAACAAAGACAATAAGGAGAGCGCTCCGGCAACAAAGCCTGCAGCCCCAAAAAGTAATGACGGTATAGATAGGTAAAATAATTTGAGAAAGGGAATACCAAGGAGGATTCTATATGGCAATTTTTGGTCCGAATCAACCCCAGAACAGAAATCCATCCGGGCAAACAGGTCCAATGAATGCGCAGGGCGCACCGTCCCGTCCGATACAGGGGATGCCTCCCCGACCAGCGCCGGGAATACCGCCGGCGACTGGCGGCAGGGTGGATCGGAATCAGCGGGATTCCGTACTGTTTGGCGATATGCTGCGACAGGAGGCGCCTGTCATTGATGAACCCAATCCGGTTTTATACTTCAAGGGAAAGGATAATCAGAACAGGCATTTCCAAATTCCTATTTCCAACAGCTTGTTGAGCCGCCACTTTATGCTACTTGGCGGTATCGGAACCGGTAAGACCAATACTTTTTTTCAGATTGTGTCCCAATTGAATCGCAGCCTGACCAAGGATGATGTGATGATCATTTTTGATACCAAAGGCGATTTCTATAAGGAGTTTTATCAGCCGGGGGATGTGGTTATCAGCAATGATGAAACGGCGGTTGGGCCGGACGGCAAGCCGGACTACTGGAATATCTTTAATGAGGTGGCTTCCGGAGAACAGCAGTATGCCAGTGTGATGGAAATTGCCAAAAGCCTTTTTCAGGAAGCGTGCGAAAAGACCAACCAGGTATTCTTCCCCAACGCGGCAAGAGATATCTTTATGTCTACCATGCTGCACTTTTTGCGTTACGCGCAGGCGTCGGGCAATAAAAAATTTCTGCATAATGAATCGTTGATAGAGTTTATTAAATCCAAGACCTCTCAGGATTTTCGCGATATGCTAAATTCCTATAAGGATATGCGAGCGATAACCAGCTACATAGCCAGTGATGATTCGGGTCAGACGCAGGGCGTCATGTCCGAAATGCAACAGATTGTCCGAGATATTTTTGTCGGTAATTTTGCGAAAAACGGTACGCTTGGCTTAAGGGATCTGGTTCGCCAAAAGGGCGGAAGGAAGATCTTTATTGAATACGATCTGAGCTATGGCGAGGTGTTAACGCCTGTTTACAGTCTTATGTTTGACATGGCAATCAAGGAGGCGCTGGGTCGTGGGAGAAGTGAGGGCAACGTTTACTTCATCACGGACGAATTCCGTTTGCTTCCGAACTTAAAGCATGTGGATGACGCGGTCAATTTCGGACGAAGCCTGGGCATCCGTTTTATGATCGGTATACAGAATGTAGAGCAGATTTACGATAATTACGGTGAAGAGCGGGCGCACAGCATTATGTCCGGCTTTTTGACATCCATTAATTTTCGCGTCAATGATCCAAAATCCAGAGAGTTTATCAAGGAAAAATTCGGAAAGAACAGAAAGATTGAAGTATATGCTACTACCGTTCAAAGTAAAGGTATGGTTGAGGAACGGCGGGATGGCTATGTAGTAGAGGACTGGGATCTTTCTAACCTGAAAATTGGACAGGCAATTGTAGGATTTCCGGACAGAGAGCCGTTCATATTCCAATTTGATGTGTGGAATGCATAAAATCTGTTGCAGTTTACGCATAAAGTGAGATAGCTATGCACTAGAGCATGGAGACAGCTTCTTTTCTGCAATAATAAAGCGAACCGACATAGTGAGATCATTATGTTGGTTCACTTTAGGATATAAATTGAGTCAATACCTGTAATAATACCCTTTCCCGTCTGCTGTGCGGGCGAGGGCGACGGAAAACAGGCGGTTCAGGGTTTCCCGGCGGAAGATTTCCTCCGGGGCGCCGCTGTCTTCGATGGATCCGTCGTTGATGACCAGAATGTTATCAGAAAAGGTGAGCGCAAGGGGAAGGTCGTGCATGACGGCGACCACGCCCTTGCCGCTTTCCGTCAGCAAACGCAGGGTTTTCATCAGAGCCAACTGATGGGAAATGTCCAGGTGCGTGGTCGGCTCGTCCAGAAGGATATAATCGGTTTCCTGCGCCAGCGCCATGGCGATGAAGGCGTTTTGACGCATGCCGCCGGACAGCGTTACAAGGGGTTTGTCATTCAGCTCCAAAATCCCCATTTGCTGCATGGCGGATTGTGCGATTTCATAATCCTTCGCATGGTATCGCCTAGGGTAGCGCAGATGCGGGAACCGGCCCAGAAGCGCCAGCTGTCCAGCCGTCATATCCGGCGTGCTTTTTTCCTGTGAAAGCAGGGCGATTTTTTGGGCGATGTCGTTTCGGGACATTCCGGCAAGCGTTTTTTCATCGATTGTGATTTCGCCCTGCATACAGGGGATTATGCGAAGAATCGTTTTCAGAAGCGTACTTTTACCGCAACCGTTTTTGCCGATGATTCCGGTAAGGCGGCCTTTTTCAAAGGACGCCGAAATATCGCGAAGGATGACTGCGTTCTTATAGCCGGACGTTACATTCTTAAGCCGGATCATGCGCTTTTCCTTCCTTTCCTTTGATCAGGATGAACACAAAGAAAGGCGCGCCCAGATACGCCATAATAATGCCGACGGGGAGTTCATACGGGGAAAAGACGGTTCGGGCGATGGTGTCGCACAGGCATACAAAGCCCGCGCCGTAAAGCGCGCATAGCCCCATAAGCCCTTTGGACTCATTGCCCGCCACCCGGCGTACCGCGTGGGGAACCATCAGTCCGACAAAGGATAACAGCCCAGCCAGGCTGACGGCGCAGCCGGAAAGCAGCGCGGCAAGCAGAAGAAATACGGTGCGAACGAGGGATGTGTTCATCCCCAGCCCTTTTGCGTTTTCATCGCCCAGCGTCAGTACGTCCAGCTCGTTATGCAAAGTAAACAGTACGCTCAGCGCCGCGCATGCGATTATTGCCGCAGGGATCAGCTTTGGATAAGTCACGGCGGAAAAATCACCGATACGAAAATCGTTGCTCATAACGCCAACCTCGGGCATCAGGGTTGAAACGGTACTGGAAAGCGAGCCCAACAGACTGTTCATGGCAACGCCGATCAGTATAACCGTGCCGCGCGACGCGCCCCACTTTTTTGCGCCAAAGCTTACAGCCATTACCGCTCCGAACGCGCCCGCAAAGGAGAAAAGCGACATCATCCACCCTCCGGAAATGCCCATAGCCGTTGCCAGGGTTACGGCAAATCCTGCGCCGGAGTTCACGCCGATGATGCTTGGAGACGCCAGTCGATTGGAAAGAACGCCCTGTATCACCGCGCCTGAAACGGACAGCGCCGCCCCGCTCAAAAGCGCTGCGGCGGTTCTGGGCAGGCGGACATAGGCGAATATGCGTGCGCCCGATGAGGAACGAAATCCGTCCCGAAACGCGTCCAGTATATCGGTTAGGGAAAGCGGCGAACTGCCGAGCATCATGCCGAAGGATGCCGACAGTATAACGAATAAAACGCCCGCCATGTACAGGATGGCGGTTTTATTCTTTTTCAAGCAGTATGTTTTTGAGTTCTTCATACGATTCCGCCCATTCTGTATTTGGTTTGATGTTAAATAGCCTTCTGTCCATCAGGTGCAGCCGTCCTTGCTGAACCGCATCCAAAAGCCCCCAGGCGGGGTTTTCGCTCATAAGCCGGTTCAGATTGCTTAAAGCCTTTTCGGTATCGTCGCCCATGGTGACGACGAATATGCGGTAGGGTGAAAGCCGGATTACACTTTCAACGCTGAGCGATTCGAGAAGCGCATTATCGCCGTCTGCAATATTGATCAGTCCTACATCCGAAAGCATTTCGCCAAGGATGGTTCCCTGGCTGCCCTTTGCCTTTACAAAGCCGGAGGATGCGCGAAGCAGCAGCACCGTCCGTTTGTCCTCCGGAAGGTTATAATCGGATATTTCTCTTTTTATTCGCTCAATCTGCTCCTTTACGATAAGCCCGTTTTTTTGATACAGATCCTTTCTTCCGGTAATATCCGTCAATATGTCGAGCATTTTCAGATAATCGTCAAAATTATCCACATCAAAATAGGCAACCGGTATTTTAGCCTCTTCCAATACCTCGCACAGGGAAACGTTGGAAGCCGTTGACGCGCTTGCAATGACAAAGTCGGGGTCTGACGCAAAAAGAAGCTCAGTATTCGGCGAATGCGCGCCCCCGATATTGACGGCGTCCGGAAGCGTCAGACCGAAATCACTCCATGCATCTTCCGCCGTCGCGCTTACCGTGCCGCCGGATAATAGCCAAACGTCCGCAAAGCTTCCGATCAGCGCGGCAACCCGTTCGGGGTTTCTGGCAATCGTTACGCTTCTTCCCAGCGCATCCGTAAACACAACCGCGTTTTCATCGGGCGCATCTGCTTCCTTTTTGCAGGAGGACAGCAAAAAAATGATTGTCAGCAGCATAAGAACTGCCGGCCAACGGCGCTTTTTATTCATGATCCGACCGGTTCCTTTGAATATTGTTGACATAAAATGCTTCCGCTGATAGAATAATTGTGGCATATGCCGTTAACGATTGTACAGTATCGGCTTGCAGATGTCAATTGTCATGGAAATGAAAACAATTATGCCGCGGACAACCGCACAGCAAATATACAATTCCGCCCGCAAAAAGCTGGCGGACGCGCTGGTAGAGGGGAAGGGAATTCTGATTGAGGTCGGCAGCTACTACCTGTCCGGATCCACAGAAGAATAGGAAGGCGATTATATGGGTATTACGAATGAACAGATCGTTAGCGTTAAGGGCAGAGGTTTCCTCAGGAACCGGGGAACGGAGTGCTTTTCCGGGCGAGTGGTAACGGTCGGCGGCTTGTTTTCGCCCGACGAGCTTCGAGCACTGGCTGCATGCGCCGAACAGTTCGGAAACGGAAAGGTTATATTCACTTCCCGCCTGGCGGCGGAAATCGTAGGAATTCCGTTTGACAAGATCGAGCAAGCGGAATCGTTTATGGCTCAGCGCGGACTTCAGTTCGGAGGAACCGGCGCAAAGATCCGCCCGGTTACCGCGTGCAAGGGTACCACTTGCGTTTATGGAAATATAGATACCCAGGCGCTTGCCAAAGTAATATTCGATCGGTTTTACATCGGCATGAGGGATGTGCAGCTTCCGCATAAGTTTAAAATCGGCGTCGGCGGCTGCCCCAACAGCTGCATGAAGCCCAGCCTGAACGACGTCGGCGTGGAGGGCTGTAAGCGTTTTTCGTATAATGCCGATATTTGCCGCGGCTGCAAAAAATGCGCCGTACAGGAAAGTTGCCCTGCGCAGGCCGTGTCCGTTGAAAATGGAAAAGCCGTGATCGATCGGAAGCAGTGCACAAACTGCGGCGTATGCGTGGGAAAATGTCCCTTTGGCGCGGTTCCGAGCGATGCGGACGCGGTATGCCGCGTATACGTCGGCGGCACATGGGGCAAGAAGCAGCGAGTGGGAACGCTGCTCAGGGGAACCTATACCGAAAACGAAATCCCTGATGTCATTGAAAAGGTCATGCTGTGGTTTAAAGAGAATGCGTATGCCAAGGAACGCCTCGGCGCCTGTATTGACAGACTGGGAACCGAAGCGCTTGAAAAGGCGCTTGAGACAAACGACCTTTTACATAGAAGGGAACAGATTCTGGCCGCCCCGATACGTACCCGGAACGGATAACGCGGGTATCGATTGATAAGAGGGCGTCATTAGCAACGAAAAAGGGGGCTGCTGCAGACTTTTTGCTTCTGCAACAGTCCCCGATTTACAGCTGCATATGCTATAATGAATGAAGACGATTACATTGCACGGAGGCGTCTATGACCAACACCAAAATATACCAGATGGCTTTTTCGAAAGTTTATCCACTGCTCATTGCCAAGGCGGAGAAAAAGGGAAGAACGAGAGACGAAATTGATCAGGTTACCTGTTGGCTGACAGGGTACAGTTCGGAACAGCTGGCCGGTTTTCTGGTTGGCGACATAACGTACAGGGATTTCTTTCTGAAGGCGCCGGCGCTGAATCCCAATCGAAAAATGATAACGGGAAAAATCTGCGGAATCCGGGTGGAAGAAATCGAAGAGCAGCTGATGCAGGAAATACGCTATCTTGACAAGCTGGTGGATGAGCTGGCAAAAGGCAAACCGCTGGAAAAAATACTGAGAAAGTAGCGATTGCGGAGGATTTGATATGTGGGCATGTCCCAAGTGCGGAAGAAAATTTAAAAGGGTAAATCAGGGGCATTATTGTGGCAAAGCGCCTGAAAATGTAGATGAATACGCCCAATCGCAGGTTCCGGAAGCGCAGGCGCATATTATGGCGCTAAGAGAGATGATCATCAGCTGTGTTCCCGGCATCAAGGAGAGGATTGCCTGGAGCATGCCGCTTTTTGAAAAGGATAAGCATTCCATATCCTTTGCCGCCTGCAAAGCCCATATCAGCTTGTATCTGGATCATGACATCATCGAAAGCATTCGCCCTGAAATACAGGCGTTTACGATACAGAAAAATGCGGTCTATCTTCCGTATGCTCGCGCATTGCCGGTTGATATCATTGAGAAAGCGGTAAAACAAGCTTTCGAAGCGGAGTAAATGAAAAATCCGGCTTGTCGAACCGGATTTTGAAGAAGCATTTGTGAGGAGACCTATACAGAATGAAAAAAGCAGCGATTGCGAAAATTGCGCTGTTTCTGACAGCGGTGCTTTGGGGCAGCACCTTTACAATCGGAAAACTTGCTTCGGAAGTGTTTTCGGCATCGTTTATCATTGCCCTCAGATTCCTGATTGCCGCCATCGCGCTTCTGATTGCAGCATACCCTCAAAGAAAACAATTGGATAAAAAATACCTGATCGACGGCTTCTGGATGGGGCTTACCATATTCAGCTCTTATTTTCTTCAGGTAAGCGGCTTGAGGCTGGATACCTCTCCGGGGAAAAGCGCGTTTTTAAGTACCACCTACAGCGTAATGGTTCCCTTCATTTATTGGTTTGCGGCAAAGGAGCGTCCCAAAGCCCGGCATATTATCTGCGTTTTCCTTTGTCTTTTCGGCGTGGGCGTTGTTTCGCTGTCCGGAGGCTGGAGAATGTCGCCGGGCGATATCATAACGGTTGTGAGCGGCCTTCCCTATGCAATCAATATTGTTATATCCGCAATCGTTTCACGAAACAGAAACGTACTTTTGCTTACAACGATTGAGCTATGGGTTGTAACGATCTTGGCGTGGATATTCGTGTTCGCCGGGAATTCATTCCCGTCGGAATTTCCGGTTGATGCGGTGGGCGGAATTGTATATCTGGGTTTGCTGGCGACGGCGCTATGCCTGTTTTTGCAAAGCTATGGGCTTAAACATGCGGAACCTGCAATCGGCGGAATGCTGCTTAGCCTGGAATCCGTATTCGGAGTCGTATTCTCCGTCATCATTTATCATGAACGGATAACCCTGCGTATGCTTGCGGGATTTGCGGTAATCTTCATTGCCATTCTGCTTTCGCAACGAGACGGCAAAGATGCTCCGGATGACGCCGCGTAATTGTTGTTGTTCTTTGCTGACAAACGGATTTCTATGCCTGTGAGAAGACAGTAAAAGCATTCCGGCATGATACGGGAGGATATTGCATGGTTGTTCTGAAAGACATTTCCATTACTGCCACTTCCATGGTGGACAAAAACGATCAACAGTATATTGCCATCGGATACCATTGCTCCCGAGCCTGCCATCTGCTGCTCAGCGTTTTTCGGGACGGGAATGTCATTTACGAAAACATCCCCATCGCTATGGACAGCGGGATCCGAACGGTAGGCGTGCTGCTGCCGGTGCAGGATGAAGCGTTTGACGCCCTCTGGCAATTCAGCGACCGCGCAGGCAATGTGCTGTCTCAGGTGATTCGGTTCTGGAAAAAGCCCCGGGAGTGGACGCTCTACGTCATGATTTCCTCTCATACGGATATTGGACTGCATGAATCCCCATACATCCAGCGGGAGGAATGCTGCAAAATCATTGACGAAGTCGTCAAACTTTGCGATGAAACCGACGAGGATCAGGAGATTGACCGCTACCGCTATACCATGGAGGGCAGCTGGTTCTGGAACAACTACAGTCAAAAGCACGGCGCTGCAGCCGCTCAAAAGATTGCAGATGAATATATCAGAACCGGAAAGATCGGCATTTGCGCAGGCTTGGCGGGAAATCATTTCCAGACCTTTGGCCTTGAAGAGATGTGCTTAAGCGCTTACGAACGGAAGAGGCTCAATGAAGATTGGAACATTGACAGTAAAACTATTGCCCTGATTGATATCAATGGAATGCCGGCTTCCATGATTCATCCCTATGTGAACGCGGGCTATAAGAACATCATCTTTGCGCCCAACCACTGGAATCCCACGAAATCCACCGTATGGAAAAATGACAGGAATATTCTTGGTCCCGATCTCAATCCAGAAGCGGGCGGATACGGTTCCCGTGTGGACGTCCGCTATGCTTCTGAGCTTCCCATGGTCTACAATTGGGAAAACGAAAACGGCGAACGGCTGACTGTCTGGGCCAGCACTCAGTATGGTTATGGCGGCGACGCCTTCGGCTTTTATCCGCTGCCCCGCTACTACTATATTGACCTTCAGGGGCGAGAGGATAAAATGTGGAAGCAGCTGGAAAGGCTTGAGGAGAAGTATCCCTATGACATTTGGATGTTTGCATGTTATGAGGACAATCAGACGCCTGACCGCTATCTGATCGACCACATACAGGAGTGGAACGCCAAGTGGAAATGGCCGAAGGTACGCGCGCTGGGCAACCCTGACGAGCCTTTCGAGCTTCTCCGCCGGCGGTTTGGCGATCGGATTCCTGCGATCAAGGGCGATATGGCCGGCGGCTGGTATCAGCATCCACTGGCTGTTCCGGAGCTGATCGCTCAGAAAACGGATGCGGAAAGGCTGCTAAGCGCGGCGGAAAAATGGTCCGTTGCAGCATGCCTGTCCTGCGACGGTTACACCTATCCCGCCACGGATTTCAGGCGGGCATGGGATCATCTTTTGTTTAATGACGAGCATTCCTACGGCGTCAGCGGATACAGCGGCAGAAGGGTTTATGAAACCTGGATGCAGCACCGGGACTGGATTGACAAAGCACAGGCAACCGCGCAAACGGAGTGCCGGAACGCGCTTTCCGCCATCGCTTCGCAGATCTGCGCCTCGGAAGCGTCGCTTGCAGCATTCAACCCTACCGTTCAGCAGCTTACTGAATGGATTCAAAATGAAGAAGCAACCGGCTGCGCCCGCGTTACCATACCGCCTTTTGGCTATCGGGTGGTTGCGAAAAGTCAGCTGCTTCCGATGAACCGCACCATGGAATCCGTTCAGGAACCGCCTGTTATTGAAAACGATTACTACCGGATCAGCTTTTCCGATAACGGCTCCATTCGTTCGATATACGATAAGGAACTCAACCGGGAACTGGCCGATTTCTGCAATGAGTATCGGATCAACGAACTGGTATTTACCAAAGATCACCATAAAACCTTCCATACGCCCGGCCGCGCGTCTTTTGAAATCATTCGATGCAGAGCCTTTATCAGGGTCACAGTCCGCACCGCGATGGAGTCAATGGGCGCGGAGATACTGCAGTATATCACCCTGCCATCGGATGAAAAGCGGATTGATATTGACAATCAGCTGTTTCACGCCCGAACCATGATCAACAATCAGCGATACCGCCGCTATCTGTATTGCGCCTTCCCCTTTCTGGTGGAAAACAGCAGGCGGTTGTGCCACCTGAATGGCGCTGTGGTGGAGTACGCCAAAGATGTAACCGGTCATGGCACCGATGTTTACATGGCGGCGCAGGAATGGTGCGTATCGGAAAACAATGATTTTGGCGTGGCGTTGATGATGAAGGAGAATCAGCTTACCGAATTCGACCATATTCATCCTGACAAGACCGATTTTGACAACGCGGGCGAGGGCTCTCAGATTTTTACCTACCTTGCCAACGACTGGCTGCAGAAGCATACCTCCGGCTGCAGTCATCTGAACTATCGATTCCGTTATGCCATTACCTCCTACACAGGCGGATACCGGAATGCATCCATCCCCGAGACGGCTGAACGCTTTGTAACGCCCGTTCCTGTTCTTTCGATTCCTCCGCAATCCGGCAAACTCCCTGGCGATACGCACCGTTTTCTGGAAATGAACGGCAAATCCCGTTTCCTTTGTTTGAAGCGGGCGGATGACGCAAAAGGACTCATCGCCCGTTTTTACGGAGAAAATCCGGTTATGACCTTTGACGGCAAATGGAATTATCAAAGCTGTACGGTAGACGAGCGTTTTTCAATAACGCCCAATTGCGCATACGGCTTTTCTACCTATCGTCTGGGAGAGGATTCTGTGCGCCTGCAGGCAAGGGAACCTTCATCCGCCTGCTCGTCTGAAGGGATTCCCGACCCCGTCGGCTCGGTATATACCGGATTGATTACAGAGCCCTGCGCTGCCGCAAGCGAGGACCGCGGCAGCCTTTATCTCTTGTGGGGCGCGGATCAGGCAGCCGATTTTTCTCATTACAGGCTCTATCGTTCGGAGCATTCGGGCTTTGAAGCAAACAGCGCTTCCTTCCTTGCCGATGTGCCTTCGGAGGCGTATTGCGTTGGCCGCTTTGTCGACAGCGGATTGAAAGAGCACACTTGCTATTATTATCGCGTATGCGCCGTCAACAAAGCCGGCGTTTGCGGCCCGTTGAGCCGCGAGTTTTTTGCCTATACAAGAGAGGCATTGTTTGATTCGTAATCCTTATGAGCGTTTCCTTACCGGAAATGCATTGTGATACAGTAAAAGAGCGTCTGATTTGCGCACGCTCAGACCGTTGACAAAGTCAAACGACGGAGTCAGCGGTCAGTTTTTTGGCAAAAAGGGTAGGAAAGCAAATAAATACCAGCTTTACGAAGATATGAAAAGGCTGGCTAAGGCCTTTTATTGATTGACCATATACTTAAAGCCCGTGTCGCTCGCGAAAACACGGGCTTTGTCATTGATTTGAGTTTGTTCTCTGGAAAAGACTGAAAAACAGCGGCGCGCTGCCGTCAGGGAAGCGCACCGCTGTGATAATCCCGGTTAGTTGTTCAGTCAGTCGAGGGAATTCGGGTAAGTGTAGGGAATGATGAACGCCTGAGCGTATTCCTTCGCATAAGACTCCTGCCCGACGGTAAGCGACAGGAAATAGCAGTAGTCGAAGGCCCAATCCCCGATGTAGGTGACGCTGTCTGGAATGGTAACAGATTTCAGGGAATAGCAGCCTATGAAAGCCTTATCACCGATGGAGAGAATGCCCTGGGGGATGGAATAGTTTTCGGAAGTAAATGCACCGGGGTAACAGATCAGCTTTTTATCCGTTTTGTCAAAAAGCACACCGTCAATGGTGGTCAATGTCGTGTGATCCGGTGATACGATGATTTTGTCCAAAGCCTCACACCATGCAAAAGGATTAGCACCGATGGAAGTGACGCTGTCTGGAATGGTAACAGATGTCAGGGACTTGCAGGAATGGAAGGCATAATCTCCGATGGAGGTGACGCTGTCCGGAATGGTAACAGATGCCAGGGAATCGCAGTAGGAGAAGATGCCACCACTGATGGAGGAGACGCTGTCCGGAATGGTAACAGATGTCAGGGAACGGCAACCGCCGAAGGCATAAACCCCGATGGAGAAGACGCTGTCTGGAATGGTAACAGATGTCAGGGAATAGCAGTGGGAGAAGGAACCATTACCGATGGAGGTGACACTGGCCGGAATGGTAACAGATATAAGGGATTCGCAGCTGCTGAAGGCATAATCCCCGATGGAGGTGACGCTGCCTGGAATGGTAACAGATGTCAAGGAAAAGCAGGAGTCGAAAACATAATCCCCGATGGAGGTGACGCTGTCAGGAATGGTAACAGATGTCAGGGAAGAGCAACTGCCAAAGGCATAATCCCCGATGGAGGTAACGCTGCCTGGAATCGTAACAGAAGTCAGGGAAGAGCAGGAGTAGAAAGCATCATCATCGATGGAGGTAACGCTGCCCGGAATGGTAACAGATGTCAGGGACTTGCAGCGGTAGAAGGCAGAATCCCCGATGGAGAGAATGCCCTGGGGGATGGAATAGTTTTCAGGAGTAAATGCAGAGGGGTAACAGATCAGCTTTTTATCCGTTTTGTCGATAAGTACACCGTCAATGGTAGCCAACGTCGTGTGATCCGGTGATACGACGATTTTATCCAGAGCGTCACACCATGCAAAAGGATTAACACCGATGGAAGTGACGCTATCAGGAATGGTAACGGATGTCAGGGACTTGCAGGAATAGAAGGCATAATCCCCGATGGAGGTGACACTGTCAGGAATGGTAACAGATGTCAGGGAATCGCAGGAGGAGAAGATGCCACCACCAATGGAGGTAACGCTGTCAGGAATGGAAACAGATGTCAGGGAATCGCAGGAGGAGAAGGCATAATCCCCGATGGAGGAGACACTGCCCGGAATGGTAACAGAAGTCAGGGAATAGCAGTGGGAGAAGGCATAATCCCCAATGGAGGTAACGCTGCCTGAAATGGTAATGGATGTCAGGGAATCGCAGAAGTAGAAGGCATAATCCCCGATGGAAGTGACGCTGTCAGGAATGGAAACAGATGACAGGGAATAGCATTCAGCGAAGGCATAATCCCCAATGGAACGTACCGCATACCCTTCCAGCTGTGCGGGAATGATCAGTTCCGCTTCCTTGACGGAATAGCCCGTGATTTCCACTGTGCCGTCCTCAAGAAGGATATATTCAAAATCGCCGGAGAAAAATACCTGAGCTTTTTCCTCCGCACAAGCAGCTGATATAAAGCAGAGGGCGAAAATCAGAATGAACAGAAATACGAGCTTTTTCATGGAAAATCTTCCTTTTATCGATGATAGCTTCATTATATATTTGCGCTTGATAGGAGTCAAGTCGGGAGGCACGCGCCGCTGTGATAACCCCGGTTAGCTGTTCCACCAGTCGAGGGCATCCGGGTAAGTGTAGGGAATGTTGTTCGTCTGGGCATATTCCTTCGCATAAGACTCGCGCCCGACGGAAAGCGTCAGGAAATAGCAGTAGTCGAAGACCCAATCACCGATGGAAGTTACGCTGTCAGGAATGGTAACAGATGTCAGGGAATCGCAGTCTAAGAAGGCTTTATAACCAATCATCCGGTAGTTGCTACCGGTCAAAGATTTTTAAAGTTTTCGAAAGAAAGTTTCGGAAAAACAATGAATATGTTTGACCGGCAGTAACTACCGTGTGGTAAAATTATTGATACCATATAACTGGAGGAAGCATATAAGTGCACAAGCGAAAAACAAAAGCCTCTATCATTCAAAACCATCCATTTGCAGAGCAAAGAGGCTGCACAAACAGCACCGACACCAATTACAACATATGCGCTGTTCTTTGATGGGATTTATGTCACCAATGAACAAATGAATGATAAACGCTTTTTGAAATTATTTGCACAGTAAATTCCAATCTGTTGAGTTACTCATGGATCATCCATCTTTCACTATGGGAGAGCGCAATTATGCGCACTGTATCCGTGCATTGCGTTAATAAAACGAGCATCTGGCATATTTACCGGATGCTCGTCATTTTTTCGTTGATGGATAAAATGTTCCTGCAGAATCGCGTCCTTTAAAAGGGATGCAGCTTTCTGAGGCAGATTGGCCAGATTTCCGCCCTTGAACGGCTCCATCACCAGCACTTGAAATCGTGCAGTAAATACACAAACACCTGTCCACGGCAGATTCTGCCATAGGACAGGTGTTGCTTTGCTATTCATAAAGTATCACTGGATAATTGAATGAAAGTATGATATGATTGGTTCCTATGAATTTGAAATAAAGGGGTAAGAGATATGGTTGATATTTTAACTTGGATGAATACATTTCTGATGGTCTTGAACGAAACATTTGGAGATCGAGTATGGTTCGTTGGATTGCAGGGAAGCTATGGCCGCGGTGAAGCGACAGAATCCAGCGATATTGATGTAGTGGTCATCCTTGACGAACTTTCAACGCAAGATCTTGGAGTATATAATGAAATGCTCAATACCTTACCGCACCGGGAACTGATCTGCGGCTTCCTTTCCGGAAAAAATGAAATTCTGAATTGGGAGCCTTCCGACCTTTTTCAATTCTATTATGATACAAAGCCGATTCAGGGGAGTCTGAATGAATTGCTGCCCTTGCTTGATTTAGCGGCAGTTATACGGGCAATCAAAATCGGTGCCTGCAATATCTATCATGGCTGCGTGCATAACATGCTGTATGAGAAGAGCGAAGATATCCTGAGAGGGTTATATAAATCCGCTTCTTTTGTTGTCCAGGCGATTGTTTTTCAGCAAACCCGGAAGTATTTCAGCCACCAAAAGGATTTGATCTCCATTGTTGCACAAGATGACCGCGTAATTCTTGATACGTTTTTGGTTCTAAAAAGCGGCGGCGCAGTTGATTTTCAGAAAATGTCTGAAACCTTGTTTGTCTGGTCCAAAAACCGGATTGGACAGACACACTATTTAGATGTGAAAGAGTGACAGATTATGGAGTTTCATGGAAAATTGCAGGAGCTGAGGAAGCAAAAAGGGCTTACGCAAGAAGAATTGGCGAAATCTCTATTTGTGTCCAGAACTGCCATCTCAAAGTGGGAATCCGGCAGAGGATATCCCAATATCGACTCTCTAAAAGCAATCGCAAAATTCTTTTCTGTGACCATTGATGAATTGTTGTCTGGCAAAGAAGCGCTAACCATAGCAGAAGAAGATCAGAAACAAAAGGAAGCGCATCTTCTGGATATGGTGTTTGGATTGCTGGATTTGAGCGCTGCAATCGTCTTTTTCGTCCCGTTCTTCAGGCAAAAAGCAAACGGCTATGTGCAGGCAGTTTCTCTTTTGCTTTTGGCTGAAATCGCCCCTTATTTGAAATCGGCATACTTTGTAATGGCAATCAGCATGGTGGCATTTGGTATCTCCACCCTTGTACTTCAGAATTACCGGGGCTCGTTTTGGGTGCGAAATAAGAGCATAATATCGTTACTAATTAATTCAACCGCCGCACTTCTATTTATAATAAGCTCACAGCCTTATGCATCCGTATTTGTTTTCCTGTTGTTGGTGATCAAGGCGGTAATGCTTATCAAAAGCCATTGACACGAAGCGTGTCAAGAGTGTGACGGCCTGTTTCTTGTATTTCTGAACCTCTTGCTTTAGTCTGTAGGCAGGTGAAAGCCAAATACAAACAAAGGAAGACGGCCTGAAATGAAGAAAAGGAAATTTTGTTTCGCTCTTGGATTGCTTGCAGCATTTGCTCTGTGGACCATCGCAATCAGCTTGATTGATGTGCAGGCTATCGGCCCACAGGGATCAACCGTTGGCTTTGCGACACTCAATCGCATGGTTTATACACGCACCGGTGTACATATGCAGCTGTACACCATCACGGATTGGCTGGGGTTGGTTCCGGTTGCATTTGGGTTTGGTTTTGCGCTGCTGGGGCTTGCGCAGTGGATCAAAAGAAAAAGTATTCTGAAAGTTGATCGCAGCATTCTTATCCTGGGTGCATTTTATATTGTTACCTTGGCGGCATACTTATTTTTTGAAAGTTATGTGATCAATTATAGGCCGGTGTTGATTGCGGGACACCTGGAAGCTTCGTATCCTTCTTCCACGACGCTGCTTGTGCTGTGTGTGATGCCAACGGCTATTATCCAGCTTCGAGAGCGTATAAAGAATCACGCACTTCGCAAAGCGGTTACCATTGCAATTACCTCTTTCATTGCGTTTATGGTTGCAGGAAGAGTTGTTTCCGGTGTGCATTGGCTGACGGATATTATCGGCGGCATTTTGCTCAGCGCAGGCCTTGTTATGATTTACGATTTTCTGATTGGAGGAAAGATTCATGAATAATTTGACGATTCGCCTGGAAACAGAGAAGGACTACCGTGCAGTAGAGGAACTGACCCGGGAAGCCTTCTGGAATGTGTATAAACCCGGTGCAGACGAGCACTACTATGTCCATATGATGCGCTCCCATCCGGATTTTCTGCCGGAACTGGCGTTTGTTTTGGAAAAAGACGGGGAAATTGTTGGCAACATCATGTACACCAAGGCATGGCTGGAGGATGAAGGCGGCAAGAGGAAAGAAATCCTTTCCTTTGGCCCGCTGTGCGTTGCGCCGAAATATCAGCGGCAGAAGTTTGGCAAGATCCTGATCGAACATTCCTTTGCAGCGGCTCGTAAGATGGGTTATGATGTGAACATCAATTTTGGAAATCCCGGCAACTATGTCAGCCGTGGATTTGTCAGCTGCAAAAAGAAGAATGTCAGTTTCATGGTCCCCGGCAATTTCCCCACAGCCTTGCTGGTGGCAGAGCTTGTTTCCGGCGCGTTGGAAGGCAAGAACTGGATGTACATCCCCAGCACCGCTGCGGACTGCTGCGAGGAGACCAATGCGGTAGAAGCTTTTGATGCCACCTTCCCTCCCAAGGAAAAGAAGTGGATGCCCAGCCAGGAGGAATTCTACATTTACAGTCATTCTTCCGTGGTTCGATAAAATAACAGCCGATGAGGGTTCTTACGATTCTTCACCGGCTGTTTTTATTTCGCTATCATGCTTCAACTTTCGCTGCCATGCCAATGGGAAGAATGCTGGAATACATAGATACAAGAAAATAGGATGCTTGAAGAACTTTACCCATAAGGATTCGTAATTAACACAAAGATTTGGCATAGTCGCAACTTATACTGCGGCTATGCCTTTTTCTATTCTCTTGGTTATGCTTGAAACTCATCAATCCAATAGTTGACGACCAGTAGCCTCTGCACTTTCTGTCCATCGATCTGTACATCCGGCGAACATAAACAGCTTCCGCAAACCAGCTTGCGGAAGTGAAGATGCGCCTGTTCCAGTTTCCGTTTGTCATCCCAGAGGCTACGTTTTGACTCTGCTCTGGTTTTATCTCCTTGTATTTTCGAAGATCGACTACTGAGAGGGATTGTTCATCAGTAGTTTTTTGCGTGTGAATATGGCTGTACAACAACCGGTTTTCTCTTGCGCATGTTATAAATCTGACAAAACAAACACAATAACTGATGTATTCATGCTTCATCTTGCGTATGCAATACAGTATAATATAAATAGTATAATAGGGTGGACGGTCTTACTGAGCGACTATATCCCGTGTCGCGGTGCATGAAAATGGCTTGAGAGGAATGGAATTGGAGGCGGTTTGAATGACGTGGATGAAGCATTTTGATACGGTGCAGAAAAGACTGCATCTGCTTCTTGAAGGAGAGATTCTGGACAGGTGCTGCATTGCGGTGACAGCGCCCAAAGATCCGATGCATCCTTATATCGATTGTCCGGAAGGATCAGAATCCTGGTACATGGATGCGGAGCGTATTCTGAAACGGAATCTGGATCGGCTTGAAAAAACGTATTTTGCAGGCGACGCTTTCCCTTTCATATTTCCTTATTTCGGAACAGGTGGTCATGCGAAGTATTTCAGCGACGATGTTTTTGTGGATTATCAGAAGGATACGATCTGGATTCATCCGTATCTTGAAAGCTGTGCCGATTTGAAGCCTGCGGATGTGACAAAGAGCAGGTTTTTCCAGAGGGAGCTTAAGATCATGGAGTATCTGGTTCGCGAAAGCAATGGCCGGTATTTTGTATCTATGCCTGATAACTGCGGAAGTTACGATGCTCTTGCGCAGCTGCGCGGAACTGACTGGCTGCTCATGGACATGCTGGACGAACCGGAAAATGTCAAACAAGCAGCCGGTTTCGTTGTAGATGCGCTCAGGGACTCCTCCAGTCGGATGTTTGATGCGATCCGCGAAAACAATCTGGGCGGTTCGACCCATTCCTGGCTGAATCTTCATTCCAAGGGCAGGATCCTGCAGCTGCAGTGCGATTTGTCCGTGATGATTTCTCCCTATCTTTATGACGAGTTTATCATGGACGAATTGCGAAGCACCCTGGCTTTTCTGGACAATTCCATTTATCACATTGACGGGCAGGAGCAGATCCGCCATCTGGACTTTCTGCTCTCACTGGACAAGCTGAATCTGTATCAGTGGACGCCTGTTGCAGGGCAGCCCGAGATTGTCCACTTTATACCTGTACTGAAAAGAATCCAGACTGCAGGCAAGGGCCTGAGCATCGTTATCTCCAAAAAATATGTAAAACCGCTGATTGAAAATCTCTCGCCCAAGGGTCTGCAGCTTGTGGTCAACGACGCTGCATCGCCCGAGGAGGCGGATGCGATCGTGAACTATGCTGCCAAAGAAACCAATCATGCATGCAAGAGATGATAACGTAAACGGAAGTCAAACAGTAAAGGAGGATCGCTTATGATGACGCATGAAGAGGCTTTTGCCCGTGCAAAAAAACTGGTGGATCAGATGACGCTTGAGGAGGCTGCGTCCCAATTGCGTTATGGTGCGCCCGGCATTGAGCGGCTTGGCGTTCCTGCATACAATTATTGGAACGAAGCGCTGCATGGAGTCGCCCGCGCCGGAACCGCCACGGTTTTCCCGCAGGCAATCGGTCTTGCAGCCGCCTTCGATACGGAACTGCAAGGCGAAATCGCACGCGCCATCGCTACCGAAGGCCGCGCGAAATACAATATGCAAATTGCGCAGGGAGATCGAGACATTTATAAGGGGCTGACCTTCTGGAGCCCTAATATCAACATCTTCCGTGATCCTCGCTGGGGCCGCGGTCAGGAGACATTCGGCGAGGATCCTTTTCTGACCGGCAGATTGGGCGTGGCTTTTGTCAAAGGTCTACAGGGCGACGGTGAGCATCTCAAAGCAGCTGCTTGCGCCAAGCACTTTGCCGTGCATTCAGGGCCGGAAGAATCCCGACACAGGTTTGACGCGGTTGTTTCGGAAAAGGACCTCAGGGAAACCTATCTCCCGGCTTTTGAAGCACTGGTCAAGGAAGCGGACGTGGAGGCAGTGATGGGCGCC
This sequence comes from Clostridia bacterium, assembly GCA_045538305.1. GTDB lineage: Bacteria > Bacillota > Clostridia > Christensenellales > Aristaeellaceae > SFHK01. The sequence continues at coordinate 62,510 of JAZSRC010000004.1, forward strand.
TATAACCGAGTCAATGGCGAGCCCTGCTGCGGTCATCAGCGGCTGATGGTGGATATTCTTCGGGGCGAGTGGGGATTCAAAGGACAATTTGTTTCGGACTGCGGCGCCATTGCAGACTTTCACGCCTTCCATCATGTGACCGATACGGCGCCCGAATCCGCCGCGCTGGCCTTGAAAAAAGGCTGCGATATCAATTGCGGTCAGGTCTATCTGCAAATTCTGACCGCTTATCAGGAAGGTTTGGTAACGGAGGAAGAGATTCGTCTTTCTGCAGCGCGCGCCCTGGCAACCCGGGTGCGGTTAGGCATTCTGGATGGCACAAGTGAGTTTGATGATATTCCCTATGAGGTCTGCGATTGCGATGCGCATGGCGAATTGGCCGCGCGTGCAGCACGGGAGTCAATGGTGATACTCAAGAATGACGGAATTCTTCCCCTGAACGCAGATCACTTAAAGTCCGTAGCGGTGATTGGCCCCAATGCGCATTCTATCGCCGCGCTGGAAGGCAATTATTCCGGTACTTCCAGCCGATATGTAACCATTCTGGATGGCATCCGTAATGAGTTGAAAGGAAAAGCACGGGTATACTACAGCCTGGGATGCCATCTGTATCAGGATCGAACCAGCGGCCTGGCGCAGGTAAGCGATCGAATTGCTGAGGCGAGGGCCATCGCTGCCATGTCAGATGTGAGCATTCTGTGTCTGGGTCTGGATCCTTCCATTGAAGGAGAGGAAGGCGATGCTCATAACGAATTCTCCTCCGGTGATAAGCGTACGCTTGATTTGCCTCAAAGCCAGATCAATCTGCTTAATGCCGTGCTGTCTGTCGGTAAGCCTGTCATCGTACTGCTGATGTCCGGCAGCGCGCTGAAGGTATCGGACGGCAACGCCATCCTGCAGTGCTGGTATCCCGGTCAGGCAGGCGGCACAGCGGCAGCGGATATACTGTTTGGCAAAGCCAATCCCTCAGGCAAGCTTCCGGTCACGTTCTACAATGGCTGCGATGATCTGCCGGATTTCGACGATTATTCCATGAAGAACCGAACCTACCGCTACTATACCGGCAAGCCGCTGTATCCCTTTGGCTTTGGCCTGTCCTATGGCGAGATCACTTATTCGGATGCACAGTATATGAGCGGAAAGGTCGCCGTGACGGTTACAAACAAGGGAGAACGGCCTGTATCTGCCGTCACACAGGTCTATGTGAAGGATCTTGAGAGTGAATATGCCGTCACAAACCACAGCCTGTGCGCCTTTACGAAGACATATCTTGCTTCTGGTGAAAGCAAACGGCTTGAGCTGACGGTGCCTGAGGATGCCTTCTGCTGCTATGATGCAGATGGCGTAAAAATGCGCCGCTGCGCCAGGTTCAAACTTTATGTGGGCGACAGTCAGCCGGATCCCCGCAGTGTTGAGCTGACGGGCCGGCGGCCTTTGGAAGTGGAGGTTTGCTTCTGAACATAATAAGGGCTTGCTGCCTTCGTTTTGAAGGATGCAAGCCCTTAAGCCATCAAAAAAGTCCCTTTTTTGATGGTAGGGGACGATCGCCTGAAATCCTGCGGGATTTCCGTGCGGCGATCGGAAAGGGGAAGCGTTTTTAGTCGCTACGCTTTGCAAAAACGCGCGATTTCGCCGTACATGCCGCCGAAATCGATTGGACATGGAGTTTATTGATGATCTGGGGCTTGCCCCCTTCGTTTTGAAGGCAGCAAGCCCTTTTGGTTGATTATTGACCGGAGGGTGTGCCGCGGTACTC
>JAZSRC010000078.1:0-11082 GCA_045538305.1 Clostridia bacterium
ACCCAGAAAATCACCGCTCACTCTCTCAGCATTGAGAAGTTCTGCGTTGTAGACGAGTCCATTGGCTACATGAGCGACGCAAGCCGCGCACTGCAGACCGAAATCGCCACCATCATCTCCGACGCACGCGTAGCCTACATGTCTGGCGCAATCGACGCTGAAGGCTTCGAGGCTGCCCGTCAGGAGTGGCTGGCCGCAGGCGGACAGCAGATCATCGATCAGGTGAACGAGTCCTACCACGCTGCCAACAACTAATCGAAACAGATTGCAACGCCCGGTCGTCCGCGCCTTGCGCGCGGGCGACCGCTTATATCTTCTTTTCATTAAACCCCGTTTCAGAAAGCGTCCGTCACGGCGCTCATTCTAGGGAGTGATTACATGCAGACCCCTGACAAGAAAAACCCGTCCATCGTTCGAGATCTTTCGCTGATTCTAATGGTAATTGGCATACTGATGGTGGTTTTCTCATTTATCTTTTTGGGTAATTTCGCTGAAAACATCAATTCCTGGGCATTGAACTCTGTTGGCAGTCCGCAGCTGACACTGATAACAATCGGTTTGCCGCTCGCTGTCATTTCCTTTTTTGTTTATTATACCAATAAACACAATCCCAAAAAACTCAGACATATTCTGCGCTATCGTTGGCTGTATGCAATGCTGATTCCCGCAGGCGTGTATTACTTTGTGTTCAAGCTTCTTCCGGTACTGAATCTGCGTATCGTATTTCAGTACTATTCACCCACCCGTGCGCGCAATCTGAACGTCGAGTGGTTACGTCCCATTTACATGAACTTTGAGCAGTTCTTTACCTATCGCGATTTCACGATGCTTCTGAAAAACACGCTGACGCTTGCAGTTCTGAACATCGTTTTCTATTTCCCTTTCCCCATCATTCTCGCGCTGCTTTTGAACGAAATCAAACACATGAAGTTCAAGCGCGTGGTACAGTCGGTATTGTATCTTCCCCACTTTGTAAGCTGGACGGTACTTGGATCCATTATGCTGATGCTGTTGGGTCCGTCGCCAAACGGCTTGATTAACAGCCTATTGAAGGCAGCCGGTAATGATGAAATCCCCTTTATGATGAGCGAAGAATGGTTCCGACCGATGTACATTATCGAGCTCATGTGGAAGGAATCCGGCTGGGGCACCATCATTTATCTTGCTGCGCTCAGCGGCGTAGACGAACAGTTGTATGAAGCCAGCGTTATCGACGGCGCCGGACGCTTTAAGCAGCTTCTTCACATTACTCTGCCCTGCATACTGCCGACCATTGTTACTTTACTGATCCTTCGAATGGGTTCGTTCCTCGACAGCGGATTTGACCAGATTTACCTGATGCTCAACTCCTACAACCGAGATGTTGCAACCGTGTTTGATACCTATGTATACGACGTCGGCTTGACCGGAACGATCACTGCGCCCAGCGGTACCACCAACTACTCCTACTCGGCAACGGTTGGCGTATTCCGTTCGGTAATCAGCCTGATTCTGGTAATCGGTTCCAACGCGCTTGCAAAGATGGCAGGAGAGGAGGGCGTTTATTGATGAAAAAGCGTTTTACACTGACCTATGATCAGGTGGAAAAGCTTAAAAATCGACAGTCTCGCACGCTGATCATCATCGGCGCCTGTCTGCTGGTTTTGGCCATCATCGGCCTCTCCCTTCAGGCTGCGGGCATGAGAAACACCCTTTCTACCCGTCAGACACTGACAAGCGGCACCGCAAAGACACTGTCGGCGCTGAAAACCGACAGGGATATTACCACTGCCGCCGAGGATTTCCTTGGCAAACTGAACGAGCTGGCTCTAAGAGCAGCAAACGAACGCAAGCAGTCGCTTGAAAACCAACGCGCTCAGTTCGTCGAAGGAAGTCGGGATTATGATAAGTTTACCTCGCACATGCAGGAATATGACGCTGAACTGGAAGCGTTCCAGAAAAAGCTGAGCGAAATGTATGCAGCCGGTGAGTTCAGCAAGGTTGAGAGTGAACTTCAAAAGGCAATCGAAGCGCGCGTAAATGCGTATACGCTTTATGAAACCGCCAATAAGGAATTCAAGCTCACGGAGTCCAACTACAAAAAGGCCACTAAAGCTTACAACAACGCTGTAAAGAGCGGTTCAACAGCAACAGAAGAAGAAATTCAAACGCTACTTGACGAAAAGAACGCTGCGGACGCCGCCCGAACGGAAGCCGAAGAAAAAAAGAATCTCTTGTATCAGGAATACAGCGTATGTGATGCAGCAACCAGAACCGCCCTTGCAAAAGCTGCCGCTGAAATCCCCACCGTCAGTTTTATTGAGCAATTGTGTCTCTTCTTCTCATCAACGCTTGCGTGGGCGGCATTCGGAATTCTGGGAATTGAGCTGATTGTAAACGGCGTTTTGTGTCTAAAAAAGCCGAAGCTCACGCCCCTCAGCGTTTTGGCCGATATCCTGATTTATGACTTTTTCATCGTACTGGGTTCCATCATGCTTGCGCCTCTTCTGTACGTCGCCATTGGATCCTTCTCCTCAACCGGTCTTGCGCAGTTTAGGTTCGGAAAGCTCGATTTCAGCGCCTATAAGATGATCGCATTCTCAAAGCGCACGATGACCTCCATCGCCAACTCCTTTATCATCACCATAATCGGAACGCTGATCAACATCGTAATTACATCCGTTACCGCCTATGCGCTTTCCAAGCGCGATCTGCCCGGCCGTAACTGGATGATGAAACTGGTAGTTGTGTTCATGTTGTTCCATGCCGGTTTGATTCCGGATTACATTCTGGTTGCCAACACGCTCGGGCTTACAAACACCTATTGGGCCATATGGCTGCCTGTAATCATATCCTCGTCAAACCTGATCATCATGAAGAACTTCTTCCAGCAGCTTCCGGAATCCATTGAGGAATCCGCCAGAATCGATGGCTGCAACGAAATCCAATCCTTTATCCATATTGTTATCCCAATGTCTATGGCGTCCATTGCAACCTTCTCGCTGTTCTACGCCGTCGGACACTGGAACAACTATCAGCGCGCGATGATTTACATCACCGACAATAACAAGTACCCCATCACCGTATTGCTTCGCCAGGTGGTTATCTTGTCGCAGGGTTCATTGGCCGACGACGTACTGCCCGAAGTTCAGGTGTGGGCTCCAACCAACTCCGTCAAGTATGCGACCATCATGGTCGGTACCGTGCCGATCATCTGCGTATACCCGTTCCTGCAGAAGCACTTTACAAAAGGCGTACTGTTAGGCTCAGTAAAGGGATAACGCATCATACGCAAAAACTACGCCCGAAATGGGCGGAGTTTTTGTATTGATTGCAAGACTTTGTTTATCCAAGCACCCCGCAGGGTACCGCGCAGGGAGTTCTTCCTACGTCCGTATTATCGTCCTTTCGATTTCTCAGTTCCGGAATCGGATTGGGCGCAGTTTCAAAGCGGTAGTCTTCACCACAGCATGCGATATGATCACAAATCACTGTATGGCTCGTAGCGCTGCAAAGATCGGGTTGAGCGCGATTCTGATATCTGAAGAAATCCGCGCCGGGCTGCAGATCGTTTACGCAAATATAGTCCTCTCGGTTGGCAGTGATCTGAACCGTTTTGGCAAGCACGCCGCGCACATAGTCAATATTCGACTGAAGCACAAGCGACTCGGGGAATTCACCGTTTCCGACCACCTGCTGGTAGTCCTTTCCTTCATATCTCTGAAGCATTGACAGCGCTGCATGCAGGTGGGAAATCTCCTGTTCAAACAACATCTCCCAAATCTTACGGATGCGAAGATCCGGTTCCGTCTGCATGCAAGAATAATACAGATAGCATTCGGTATACTGATGCATGAGCAGGTTTTCAAGCCACGTTGCATTCGGATCCATGAGCGAACCATAGTGCGTTACGTGCTGCTCCTCCACCATACCGATTTCTTGATACAGCCTTCTGCCGCGATCATTGGTGTAGAAGGCGTTTACATTCATATAGTAGTTCATCGTCTGCTGCTCGGCCGCGGTGATGATGCCAACGCAAAGCTTGGTTTTAAGGTCCGCTGTTTTATTGTTGATATGGTATTTTACTGAATCAAACGGGTGCCTATGATGTGCAACCGTTGGCCTTCCCGGCATAATTTCCGTGTATCTGCCAACCAGATACTCCGCCTTCTGGCACATATCCATACTCATCAGATCGCTGTAGCGATACAGATGATCGAAATCCTCCAGCAGTGCAAAGTCCAGCGCCTTCTTAACGTATTGATCCGGTTCATTTTGGGCAAGCCATGCCGTCAGGTCAACCGCCAGCTGTTCATAGCCGATGGTGTGTTCAAGCACGGTTTCATCCACAGGCTTCAGTGCGCTCAAAAGCATCTGCTGCTGTTTTTCAAGCCTTCTAAGAAGCGCAATTTCACGGCGCAAATCATTGTTGTCAATGTTTCTTGAAGCCTGATGCATAAACCAGTTCTGTTCAAACTCCGTGCCATTCATCAGAATCACGCGGGTTCTGGTATACGGATTGACCTCGCATTTATTGTATGCCGCCGGGTACAGTTGATTCCAGTCCATAATCAGGTTTTCAAGAGGACACGCTTTTTCATTAAACGGATTCAAGCTGACAAACACCTCCACATGCATTTGTCATCATTTTAAGCGGACGGCGCGTCTTTCATGCACGCGCATCCGTTAACGTTTTATGGAATTGATCAGGCATGCACAAAAAAACGGCGCAAAAGCTTTCGCTTGTGCGCCGGTCAACCGTGTTTATCTGTTCCCTTTGGCAATTTCATCCATTTTTCTCTGCTCTTCATCCCTCTTTCGGCAGGTTTCTGCCCATGATGGGATTTTCGCCAGCGTATCCGAAAATTCTTTCAGAACTGCCGGAACATCTATTCCCTGCGGACAAGCCATAGCGCAGGCTCCGCACGAAAGACAGGCCTGCGGTTTCTTATCCTGAGGCAAGGTTTCAATAAACATTGAAGCATTGATCACGGGAGAAAACCGCATTTCATTATAAGTTTTGATTAATTCCGGAATATACAGTTGAATCGGGCAATCGGCCATGCAATAACCGCATCCGGTGCAGGGCACGGCATTCTTCAGCGCATCTGCAATATCCATAAGCGTTTTGCATTCATAGTCCGTCAGCGGCTTCTGATTCATAAACGTTTTAAGGTTGTCCTCCACCTGTTCAGGATCGGACATTCCGCTCAGTATTACTTTCACGCCTTCCACATTCTGAAGAAACCTGAACGCCCATGCGGCAACCGTTTCATCAGGGCGCAGCGCTCTGAGTGTTTTTTCATTTTGTTCATCCATTTTTGCGAGCTTTCCGCCGCGCACGGGTTCCATTACCCAAATGGGAATATTTTTTTCGTTCAGCAGCTTTACCTTTTCATGCCCGTCCTGTAAAGACCAATCCATATAATTCAGCTGAATCTGGCAAAACTCCATGTGCTCTCCATAAAGCTCCAACCACTTTCGGAGATTATCCATTTTCCCATGGCTGGAAAAGCCCAGATGACGAATGCGCCCAAGCCTCTTCTGCTCAAGAAAATATTCTACGATCCCCCACTTCGGATTGGTATATGTATCCATGGAGGTTTCGCATACATTATGAAGCAGGTAAAAATCGAAGTACTCAACGCCGCATTTTTTCAGCTGTTCTTCAAATACAGGAGCGGGATGATAATCCTCTCTCACCTGATGACCCGGAAACTTAGTCGCCAGATAATAGGCATCTCTGGGATAGTCTTTCAGTACACGTCCCAATACGCGCTCGGATTCCCCGCTGTGATAGGGATATGCCGTATCGAAATAATTGACTCCGCCCTGAATTGCTTTCTCTACCATACGCGCCGTAAGCGCCTCATCCACACGTCCGTCCGTTATTGGAAGCCGCATTGCGCCAAAGCCCAGCATAGAAAGACTTTTTCCTTGAAATTCCCTGTAAAGCATAAGTATTTCTCCCATCATAAGATAAAATGAGTATATCATTATTCATTGTCGTTTTCAATATTAATTTTTCTGTATATATCTCAATAAGTTCATCAGAAATAACGCAAATGTAAATGTTTCGCATATTGTTCGTGTACCGATTGTATGCTATAATGTATTTGGTGTGATATGGCGGTTTTGGGAGATTTATATGATAACAGCATAATTTCCCATAACGATTCAGAAAGTACCCTGCAAATTCGTCTGTATACGCCCTTCCTCTCCGGAGGCTGTCGCATATCAAGCGTATTAGCCCTGAACACCGCAGGTCTAAAGGCGTACTCCGCATGATATTCTGATCATTTCACAACTTGTTAGGAGGAACGTACCCCATGAATGTCATTTTTGATAATTTCAAAGCTCTCGAGTGGCAGATGCCGATCATGTGGCTGATTGGCGGCATTCTCATCTACCTCGCCATCAAGAGGGACATGGAACCCACATTGCTTCTTCCGATGGGCTTTGGCGCCATCCTTATGAATCTTCCCATGCCCGCTGCAGGCGCAGGCGAAGGCCTCGGCGGCGTTTCCGAAGTACTGGAAACCCTTTACAACGCCGGTATCAGAAATGAACTGTTCCCCCTGCTTCTTTTTATTGGCATCGGCGCCATGATCGACTTTGGTCCCCTGCTTTCCAACCCCAAGATGCTGCTTTTTGGCGCCGCCGCTCAGTTCGGTATCTTCATGACCCTCTCTTTTGCGTCCCTGTTCGACTTCGGGCCCACTGACGCCGCTTCTATTGCCATTATCGGCGCAGCCGACGGCCCCACCTCCATTGCCGTCGCCAACCACTACAATACCGAATATATCGCCGCAATCGTTGTAGCCGCTTATTCCTACATGGCTCTGGTTCCGATTGTACAGCCCGCGTGCATCCGCCTCGTAACCACCAAAAAGGAACGCCTGATCCGTATGCCCTATAACCCGAAGTCCGTTACCAAGACCACCCGCATTCTGTTCCCCATTTTCGTTACCATTATTGCAGGCGTAGCGGCGCCCTCTTCTGCGGCTCTCGTCGGCTTCCTGATGTTCGGAAACCTGATTCGTGAATGCACCGTACTGGATTCCCTTTCCGAAACCGCGCAGAAAGTGCTGGCCAACCTCATCACCCTGCTGCTCGGCATCACCGTCGCCTTCAACATGAAGGGCGCAGACTTCCTCACCTGGGAAACCCTGATAATCATGGCTCTCGGCCTGTTCGCCTTCGTATTTGTCACCATCGGCGGCGTGCTGTTTGCCAAAATCCTCAACCTTTTCCTCAAGGAAAAGATCTACCCCATGGTCGGCGCAGCCGGTATTTCCGCTTTCCCGATGTCGTCCCGCGTCGTTCATAAGATGGGCCTTAAGGAAGACCCGCAGAACTTCCTGCTCATGCATGCGGCAGGTGCTAACGTTGCCGGTCAGATTGCGTCCGTTGTTGCAGGCGGCCTGATTATGGCTCTCATCGTGTAATAGGAGGATAAGTTACAATGAGAATAAATTTTGAGTATTTCCTTAACTCTCTTCCCGTAATGGGCAAAGGCCTGCTGGGTATCTTCTTCGTAATGGCCGTTATCTATCTGGTGATCTCCGTTCTTAACAGGGTTACCGTAAAAAACACGAAGAAAGAAAACTGATTTCGCTTTTTTGTGCACCGGTATATGCGTTTGCCTTTTTGCATATACCGGTGCATAATACCTTAAAGGAGTATTCTATATGCAGCGTATATCCATTATACAATCCTTTTTTTTAATGCTGAAAGGTGCGCTTATCGGTATTGGCGCGGTTATGCCCGGCATCAGCGGCGGCGTGCTTTGCCTGGTTATGGGGATTTATCAGCCCATGATGGCGTTAATCGCCAATCCGTTTCGGGAATTTAAAAAGAGAATCGGTTTCTTTATTCCGGTCATCATTGGCTTTGCACTCGGCATTCTTGGAATATCCAAGGGCGTTGAGCTTCTTTTCCGTTCAAATATGACCATGGCTACCTGGCTGTTCAGCGGTCTTATTATGGGTACGCTTCCGGGCCTTTATAAAGAAGCCGGATCCAAGGGCCGCAGTAAAAAGGATTTGCTGATCGCCGTAATTATCTTCGCGCTCGTATTCTCCCTCCTTCTGATGCTTGCGGAACCCGAATCCGCCGCTGACGCCCCCTCGGCCGCACCTGCCATTACGACATCCGAACAGCACACGGAGCCCTCGACCGGAGATATCAATCAGATTTCAGAGTCTTCCGAAGTCCATACCAAAACCGCCCTGATTCCTCTGGATTCCATCTGGACCTGGGCCCTTGCAGGCGTTTTATGGGCAATTGGCTTTATGGTACCGGGCATGAGTCCTTCCGCAATGTTCATTTTCCTCGGCATTTACGAGCCTATGTCCGCGGGTATAGCAGGCTTTGACTTCTTCATCCTGCTTCCGATGGGTATTGCAATGCTGATAACTCTTCTGCTGTTTTCAAGGTTTATTTCCAATCTTTTCAATAAAGCCTATTCAAAGGCCATGCATTTCTGCTTCGGCACCGCCCTGGCCAGCGCGCTGGCAGTATTGCCCATCCGCTCCATTACGAGCGTAAAATCAGCCTTGATTTACCTTATTTACTTCGCTATCGGCGCGGCAATTGCCTTTGCCATGGAAAAAATGAGCGCGCGCATTCCCTCCGGTGAAGGCCAATAACCGACCTGGTTCCCATGTGCATAATACAGAAAACATTTGTACATTCCTACCAGCAACACAGAAAAGGATGGAAGAATGCAGATGCGACATAGTTTATTGAAGGAAAAATGGAGGGAATCGCTCTCATCCGTTTTACCGATTACCATCTTGGTTTTCCTGATTTGTTTCTTTATGATTCCCGTATCAAACAATGCGCTGCTAGCGTTCATCTTCGGCGCTGTACTTTTGATTTTCGGCATGGGGCTTTTTACACTCGGAACTGATATCGCTATGACCCCTATTGGCGAGCATGTCGGCGGAGCGATTACACGCAGCCGCAAGCTGTGGGTCATTTCTCTGATCGGCTTTGTGGTCGGTATGCTGATTACGCTGTCCGAGCCGGATCTTCAGGTGCTTGCCGAACAAGTACCCGGCGTTCCAAACATGGTTCTCATTTCTACAGTAGGCATAGGCGTAGGTATTTTTCTGGTCATCGCGCTTTTGCGCATTGTATTCAGCATTCGAATGTCATACCTGCTTTTGGGTTTTTACGTACTTGTATTCGTGCTGGCTTTCTTCGTGCCCAAAAGCTTTCTAGCCGTTGCCTTTGACTCCGGTGGCGTAACCACAGGTCCCATGACCGTTCCATTCATACTGGCGCTTGGCGTTGGCGTATCGAATATGCGAAACGACAAGAACGCCGGAAACGACTCCTTCGGTCTGGTAGCATTGTGCTCCATTGGCCCGATACTTTCAGTCATGCTACTGGGACTGATTTACAAACCTGAAACGGCCGAATATGTTGCGGAGGAGATGCATACAGTCAATACCTCCATTGAACTTTGGGCTATGTTTGTAAAAGAAATTCCACACTTTCTGAAGGAAGTTCTGATCGCTCTGGCCCCCATTACGGCGTTTTTCATTATTTCACAGTTTGCGGTACTGAAGCTCAGCAGGCGAAGCGTGCTGAAGATTATGTTCGGCCTAGTGTTCACATATGTGGGGCTCGTTCTTTTTCTTCTGGGCGTTAACGTAGGCTTTATGCCGGTCGGACAGGAGATTGGTAAAGGCCTTGGCCTTCTTTCTTATAACTGGATTCTCGTACCGCTTGGAATGGCAATTGGTTACTTTGTCGTATCGGCCGAGCCGGCTGTGCACGTTCTTTCCAAACAGGTTTATGAGATGACTGCCGGCGCAATTCCAAAGCGCGCCTTGAGTCTTTCCCTGTCTATCGGCGTATCCGTTTCCGTGGGGCTGGCCATGCTCAGAATTGTTGTCGGTATGCCCATTATGTGGCTGCTGATTCCCGGATATGCAATCGCGCTTCTTCTCATGTTTTTCGTGCCGCCCATCTTTACTTCCATAGCATTCGACTCCGGCGGTGTAGCTTCCGGCCCCATGACGGCAACCTTCCTTTTACCGTTGGCAATGGGCGCATGCGAAACAATGGGCGGAGATATTGCCACCGACGCATTTGGTGTGGTCGCTATGGTCGCCATGACTCCGCTGATAGCCATTCAGCTTCTGGGCTTGTACTTCCGTATCAAACAGAGTGCAGTACAGTCCACCGAAACGCTAACCGAATCTAAGGATGATGCCATTATCGATATGGAATAAGGAGGAACCCAAGGATGGATGGAGCCAGAGCGCTTTTAACGATCCTTAAGCGCGAAACAGAGAAGGAGTTTTTGGACCTTCTAAAGCGCTTCGAAGTTCGCACCCTTTTCAGTTTCCCCGGCGAAGGAACCGCAAGTAAAAGCGTACTGAGCCTGCTGGGGCTGGAAGACACCGAAAAGACGCTGGTCGTATCCGTAACAAGCCGTAAAAAAGCTCAGCGCATTCTTCAGGCAATGATTACCGATCTTGGTATCAACATGCCCGGTCATGGAATTGCCATGAGCTTGCCAGTAACCAGCATTGGCGGCGCAAAATTCATGAAATATCTAATGGGCGAAAAGGAAGAATCTGTAAATGAGGTGAACGCCATGGAGCAGAAGCGCACATATCCTTACGAAATGATAATGGTAATCGCCAAGCGCGGCGCAAGCGAATTGGTCATGAACGCAGCCCGAAGCGCAGGGGCGGGCGGCGGAACAGTCGTTCACGCAAAAGGAACCGCTCCCGGTGGAACCGGCAGATTCTTCGGAATCTCTATTGCCGACGAAAAGGAATTGATTCTGATCACAGTAAGGCATGAACGCAAGGATCAGATCATGCATGCCATTATGGAAAAAGCCGGTAACGGCACCGAAGCGGAAGCAGTACTGTTCACCCTCCCGGTAGAGGACGTGGTTGGCCTGCGAAGCGTCATCGAGGATCATGTAAACCCGTAAAGCACGGTATCAAAAAAATCAGCCCGCATTCGCGGACTGATTCAGATCATCAACAAACTCCAGAGAGAGGTTTGGAGAGGGAGATAACTCCCTCTCCATTTTTCATCGATTTCGGCGGCATGTACGGCGAAATCGCGCGT
>JAZSRC010000010.1:0-5571 GCA_045538305.1 Clostridia bacterium
TTCTTCCTCTCTATTTTACTTCTTTCTATACGAAAAAGACAGTTCATATTTCAGAACTGACTTTTTCAGTGCCCTTGCATACTAAGGATTATTCGTGAAGACTGTAACGGGATTTCGCACTTTTTGTCACATCGGTATCACAAACAGAGGGTATAATGAATGTATCCGGCGAACACTCCCCCCTTTTTTCTCCAACATTCGTCGGATTCTCGTCCGGCTGTCAGGCAGCCGGACGATTGAGAAAACTACAGGCGGCTTGCGCGTAATATACATGCGCATAAGCCGCCTGTAGTTTTCTTACCGGTTCAGATCACGATTCCTGATTGAATCCGCCCAATCGTCATCAATGGATTGGTTCGCGCGTACATCTCTTACCGCTCTGGAAACCGCTTTATAATTCAGTGCCGTTCCTATACTGTCATTTACAAACGTAACGGCGCGCTCCTTTTGAATACCGATCTTCGCTGCTTCCTGCACTGCGTCGATATTTGCACCGAGAAATAGGAATTCCCACCCCATCTGGGTTTTGTATTTTTCTATGAGGTTCTTTACTTCCCCTTTTCCGTACCTCGTGCTTGCATTTTCCATACCGTCGGTGGTAATCACAAACAGCGTCTTCTGAGGAACATCTTCCGGCCTTGCGTATTTATGAATGCCGGCGATATGCGTAATGGCGTCGCCCAATGCATCGTACAGTGCGGTAGAGCCGTATGTTCTGTACTCCCGCTCGGTCATCTCCGGCACCTTCTGTATCGGCAGACGATCGTTTATCATTTTGGAATGCGTGTTAAAAAGCAATGTGGTTACATACGCCTCTCCGCACTGCTCTTTCTGTTCTTGAATCATGGAATTGAAGCCGCCGATCGTATCCGCTTCCAAGCCATGCATGGACCCGCTGTTATCAAGGATGAATACTAATTCTGTACGCTGATTTTTCTTCATTCATTTCCGCCTCCTTCAATTGAATGATTGAATTATAGCGGAAAACGAATGCAAAGTGGTCGCTTGACAAGCGACAAATTATACTTTCTGTTCCTCTACCTTTTCAAGAACAACTCCGCCCTCCGTTAGCATCTGAATGGCAAACGCATCCGGATAGCCATATTCATACACAACGCGTGCAATGCCTGCATTCACAATCATTTTTGCACATATTCCGCACGGCTGATGCGTGCAGTACAGCGTAGCTCCGTCTATGGAGACGCCAAGCTTCGCCGCCTGAATAATCGCATTTTGCTCCGCATGCGTGGCATAGCAAATCTCGTGCTTGGTGCCGGAAGCAATCCCCAGCTTTTCCCGAAGGCACCCGCCCCTCTCTACGCAGGTTTTTACACCCGCCGGCGCGCCGTTATAGCCCGTCGTCATGATTCTTTTGTTTTTTACAATCACGCAGCCAATTTTACGGTCGGCCTTATAACAGCTGGCCCAACCGGATATCACATGCGCAATCTGCATAAACCGCTGATCCCATTTATCCATATACCTCTCCTCCGTATCATTATATATATTCATTATATCAGGATTTATAACCGTTGAAAACAATAACAATTCCAGTAGGCAAGCTTAACAGAAACTTCTCGTGTTTTTCTGCCGTAAGGTATTGCGTTTTGGCAGAAATTTGGATAAACTATGTTCATCGGTTAGCACTCCAAACAATAGAGTGCTAACAATTTAAACAGTACGGGAGGCTATTTCCATGAAAATCAAGCCTTTGGGCGATCGTGTTGTAATCAAGAATGTAGACGCCGAAGAAACCACGAAGGGCGGCATCCTGCTGACTAGCGCTGCAAAAGAAAAACCGCAGCTGGCTGAGGTTCTTGCAGTAGGTCCTGGCGGAAACGTTGACGGAAAAGAAATCACCATGTATGTAGAAGCAGGACAGAAAGTATTCTACTCCAAGTACGCCGGCACCGAAGTAAAGCTGGAAGGCGAAGAATACATCATCGTTCGTCAGAGCGACATTCTCGCAATTGTTGAATAATCAGGAGGAGTTCTAAAATGGCAAAACAGCTGCAGTATGGCGAGGAAGCCCGCCGTTCCCTGGAAAAGGGCATTAACGCTCTTGCAAATACCGTAAAAATCACCCTGGGCCCCAAAGGCCGCAACGTAGTGCTGGACAAGAAGTACGGCGCTCCGCTGATCACCAATGATGGCGTAACCATCGCCAAGGATATCGAGCTGGAAGACGCTTTCGAAAACATGGGCGCTCAGCTTGTTAAGGAAGTTGCCACCAAGACCAACGACATCGCCGGCGACGGTACCACCACCGCTACCCTGCTGGCTCAGGCGCTGGTACGCGAAGGCCTCAAGAACGTTGCCGCCGGTGCAAATCCCATGGTACTCAAAAAGGGCATCATGAGCGCCACCGATAAGGCCGTTGAAAAGCTTACCGAGATCTCCAAGCCCATCGAGTCCCGCAACGCCATCGCTCAGGTTGCCGCTATTTCTTCCGGCGACGAAGCCATTGGCGAGCTGATTGCCGACGCCATGGAAAAGGTTGGCAAAGACGGCGTTATCACCATTGAAGAGAGCAAGACCATGAAGACCGAACTCTCTATCGTAGAAGGCATGCAGTTTGACCGCGGCTATGCCTCCGCCTACATGGTAACGGATTCCGACAAGATGGAAGCGATCCTTGACGATCCCTATATCCTGATCACCGATAAGAAGATTTCCAACATTCAGGAAATCATCTCTCTGCTCGAAGGCGTTGTACAGCAGGGCAAGAAGCTGCTCATCATCGCTGAGGACGTAGAAGGCGAAGCACTGGCCACCCTCGTACTCAACAAGCTGCGCGGCACCTTCACCTGTGTTGCCGTTAAGGCGCCCGGCTTTGGCGATCGCCGCAAGGCCATGCTGCAGGATATCGCTATCCTGACCGGCGGCCAGGTAATCACCGAAGAACTCGGCCTTGACCTTAAGGAAGCAACCGTAGATATGCTGGGTCGCGCCCGTCAGGTAAAGGTTGATAAGGACAACACCGTTATCGTTGAAGGCGCCGGCGATCCCTCCGAGATCAAAGCCCGCATTAACTCCATTCGCAGCCAGATCGAAGATACCACCTCCGATTACGACCGCGAAAACCTTCAGGAGCGCCTTGCCAAGCTCGCAGGCGGCGTAGCCGTTATCCACGTTGGCGCTGCTACCGAAATCGAAATGAAAGAGCGCAAGCTCCGCATTGAGGACGCGCTGGCCGCAACCCGCGCTGCCGTTGAAGAAGGCATCGTTCCCGGCGGCGGAACCGCCCTTATGGCTTGCTTCAAGACCGTTGCAGACTTTATGAAGACCCTCTCCGGCGATACCAAGACCGGTGCATCCATCGTGCTTCGCGCACTGGAGGAGCCCGTCCGTCAGATCTGCGCCAATGCAGGCGTGGACGGAAGCGTAGCGGTTGAGAAGATCAAGACCTCCAAGAAGGTCGGCTT
This sequence comes from Clostridia bacterium, assembly GCA_045538305.1. Lineage (GTDB taxonomy): Bacteria > Bacillota > Clostridia > Christensenellales > Aristaeellaceae > SFHK01. Next base: position 3,426 of record JAZSRC010000010.1, read on the forward strand.
CGGCTACGATGCAGCCAAGGACGAATACTGCGATATGGCTGAACGCGGCATCATCGATCCCACGAAGGTTACCAGAAGCGCACTGCAGAACGCTGCCTCCGTTGCTTCCATGGTTCTGACCACCGAATCTCTCGTAACCGATATTCCCGAGCCTACTCCCCCTGCAGCTCCCGCAGCTCCCGGCGGAATGGGCGGAATGTACTAATCCTTTATAATGAAATCAGAAGCGCCTTCGAAGCATGTCTTCGAGGGTGCTTCTTTCATGCTGATTTCTGCGTTTACAGCCGTTTCTGGCAATGATCATTTACAGATGAAGAGAAGAACGCGAACCGGCTTCCAACGCTCAAAATGCGCTTTTAAGGCCAAATCCATGCACAATAATACGCGCCGCCGAGTTTAATAAATGCATTCGACGGCGCGCAACATTTTCTTGCCCGTGTTACACCGGTATTCCCATTTCCCTTTCCTTCAGAAGCCGGGGTTTAAGATTCTTGTACACAAACAGATAGCAAACAAAATGCGCTATACAAGTAATCAGCCACGAAATCGGATACGACACATACAATACCTCGGGCCTGGGATCCGCCTGAAATACCGTCAGTACCCATACTACGCGGAATACGCATGCGCCCATGAGCGATACAATCATAGGCACAACGGATTTTCCCATTCCTCGCAAAGCGCCCACCAGCATATCCATAAGGCCGCAGATTACATAAGGCTGCGCCACATATTTCATTCGCAATACGCCGGCTTTGATTACATCGGGATCCTTATTGTAAATACCGATCAAGAGAGCGCCCAGCTTGTACATGGCTACGCCGCCAACTACACCAACAACAATGGTATAAACTGCGCAGATAAACGTTATTTTGTGAATTCGCTCCGGCTGTTTCGCGCCCACATTCTGGCCGATAAAGGTTAGCGAGCCCTGATACATCGTATTCATCATTACATAGATAAAACCTTCCAGATTTCCGGCTACGGAGTTACCCGCAATACCGGAAGAGCCAAAGCCGTTAATGGAGGACTGAATGAGTACGTTGGAGATGGAAAAAAGCATTCCCTGAAAGCCCGCAGGAAGACCGCATTTTGCAAGCTCCGCCAGACGCTTGGGATGTATCTTCAGCTTTTTCAGATTCAGATTCACAGCGCCTTCCGTCTTCATAAGGCACCATACAATCAAAATCGCCGATATGAACTGCGATACGACCGTTGCAATGGCTACGCCGTCAACGTCCATATGGAAGCATATAACAAATATCAGGTTCAGAATCACGTTCACAAGACCGCTGCCAATCAGTATATACAAAGGACGTTTGGTATCGCCAATTGCCCTGAGTACGGCAGCGCCGAAGTTATACAGCATATTTGCCGGCATACCAATAAAGTAAATGCGCATATAAAGGACAGCAAAGTCAATGACATCTTTGTCGGACTTCATCATCTCAAGCAGCGTCCGGGCAAACAAAAGGCCGATAATCATCAGGATAAAACCAAAGATAACGCTGATTGTAATGGAAGTATGTACTGTTTCCTGTACATCCCGGTAAGAGCGTTTGCCAAGATACTGGGCCGTAACGATGCTGGTGCCCACCGAAAGGCCAATAAACAGGTTAACAATCAGATTGATCAGGGAACCTGTGGAACCGACGGCAGCAAGCGCAAGCTTTCCGTTTTCAGCAAAGTTGCCAACGACCATATTGTCAGCCGCATTATAAAGCAACTGCAGAAAGCCCGTAAGCATCAGCGGCACGGCGAATCGCGCAATATTCTGCCATAATGACCCGTTTATCATATCGATTTCATATCGCCTTTTGCCCAAGTACAGCACCTCCTGCGCATCTCTTGATTACTATTATTATAAAACGCAGAGCAAAAACTTTCAAGTAGATTTCTAAGCTTACGTCTCAAATAAAAAAACCCGCACAGTACTGTGCGGGTTGAATTCGAATCAGATTATGCCAGGATCTTGATAACAACGCCGGAACCTACCGTACGGCCGCCTTCGCGGATAGCGAAACGAAGTCCTTCTTCGCATGCGATGGGGGTGATCAGGGTGATTTCCATGTCGATGTTGTCGCCGGGCATTACCATCTCAACGCCTTCGGGCAGCTTGATGTTGCCGGTTACGTCGGTGGTACGG
>JAZSRC010000027.1:0-26593 GCA_045538305.1 Clostridia bacterium
TTTTACCCCCTAGCGCGAAAACCCTCGACAGCAGGCACTTTCGCCGATAGTTTTGCAAAATTGTTCTCTTCCGCTGATTTGAATACAGAAAAACCGCCCGGGCTGGTAGCTTCAGTAATTTTCTGAAATCACCCCCTTGGGTGGTTTTTAGTTTTGCCAAATAGAATATCCAATCCGACCTCCTATCGTAATATTGTGAAGAGCCTTACTGATCACAATTAATAATTCTCAAACAAAATTCAGATAAATCACAAACAGCTCTGCCGTATAATCCATATCGTTAATGCGAAAAACAAACGAAAGCGGAGGATATAAAAATGACGAAGAAGAATTTCATGTTTCTGGTACTGACGGTTGTCGGCAGCCTGCTGTTTGCTCTGGGCATGTGCATGTGCCTGCTGCCGGAATGGAATGCCTTCACTCCCGGCGTTGTGGTAACTGCGCTTGGTGCACTGGTTCTGTTGGCAATTGCGCTGGTTCGCTGGATCATGGACGGCAAGCCGATGGCAAAGGTCAACTGGAACAAGGTCGGCAAGATTGCCTACTGTGTTGCGGCGCTGCTGGTTCTGGGTACCGGCATGGCGATGATCATGGCATTCGAGGGGCTGATGATTCCCGGCATCATCGTGGGAATCGTGGGCATCGTACTGGGGCTTGGCATTATCCCCGTATTCAAGGGCCTGAAATAAGCGGAGGAATAGAAAAATGGATAAGAACAAGCGGGTTCAGGCACAGGAGTGAATTGATATGAACGAAGATCAGAAGAATACAACATTTCAGTATACTTACTCCGCAAGGGAGCAGGAGGAACTCAAGAGAATCCGCAATAAGTATCTTCCCAGGGAAGAAAACAAGATGGAACTTTTGCGCAAGATGGACGCGCAGGTGACGCAGAAGGCAACCATGTATTCCATCATCGTAGGCGTAATCGGCGCGCTCATTCTCGGCACCGGTATGAGCTGCTGTCTGGTATGGACGGATTCTGTCTTTGCCTTCGTAATGGGTATCATTGTCGGTGTAATCGGAATGGCGATCCTGGCTCTGGCGTATCCGCTGTACAACCGCACGATCAAAACAGAGCGGGAGCGCATTGCCCCGGAAGTCCTGCGTCTGACGGAAGACTTGATGAAATGAGGCCCATGCATGAACACAAAGATGAACCAACGCCGTCAGGCAACGATTGAGAAGATTGAATCTGCATTTCTTTCTCTGCTTCAGACGAAAAGTATTCGTGAAATCACGGTTACGGGTATTTGCACACAGGCAGAAATCAATCGGAGCACGTTTTATGAGAATTATGCCGATGTGTTTGCAGTTACAGTAAGTATCAGTAGGCAGATCGAAGAGAATGTAGCCCGAATTCCCAACGATGACGGTGAATTTGCCTGAATATTTGAGCATGTATCAGCACACAGGGATGTTTTTGATGTGTATTTCAGGATCAATGCACCATTGGTTTCCGCTGACTACTAGTTCGCATATCTGCGAAACGGTATAGGATCAGCTTCCGGGGTCGTCAAACGGGACACGAGGCTTTTGTGAGCCAAACACGTTGGTCTTAGCCGGCTAAGTTGCTTTCGAGACGGTATCCGCCTTTATTTGACAATGGGAATGTGGTATAATGGAGGCAGCAAATTCATCTGCAATACAACAAAAGGCAGTAAACGTGTTGCGGAACACATCATTTGTCGCAGCAGCAGGGTTCTGACGTATGATTTTTCCAAATCTTGAAGCTTTCCAAGAGCCCTGTTATTAAAAAGTCATGACAGCGTTGATTCCTACAAGGATGATTCAAAGGGGGAAACATCATGAAAAGACGCGAACCCAATTTCGAAAATGTTCTGAAGGTTTTCAGACGCGAGGTTCCGGACCGTCCGGTTCTGTTTGAACTGTTCATGAACATGCAGCTATATGAGGCAGTGAATGGCTGTAAGCCTGAAGGGGACGACGATCTCAGCATCGCACGTTTTACTGTCGATGCATTCCGCAAGCTGGGATACGATTATGCCACGGTCCATGGTTCAAGCTTCAGCTTTGAGCACAATGAGCGAGCTCGGAGAGAGACGGTATCCCTGAACGACGGCGCCATCATTATTGACGAGAAAAGTTTTGAGGCTTACAAGTGGCCAAATCCCGACAGCTATGATTATTCCAAACTGGAGAAAATCAAGCCCTATCTGCCTGACGGCATGAAGCTGATGGTCATGGGGCCCGGCGGCGTACTGGAAAATGTCATCAGCCTGGTCGGTTATGAAAATCTGTGCCTCATGCTCTACGATGAGCCTGAACTCGTGCAGCGTCTGTTTGACGAGGTCGGCGCCAGATTGGTGGGGTACTATAAGAACGTTTTGCAGTATGATTCGGTGGGCTTTATCAGCTCCAACGACGACTGGGGCTTCAATACCCAGCCGCTGCTCTCCCCGGAGCAGATGCGCAAATACGTGATACCGTGGCATAGGAAGATTGTTGAAACCGTGCATGAGGCCGGCCGTCCCGTACTGCTGCACTCCTGCGGCAATCTGAAGACGCTGATTGATGATATCGTAGACGTAGGATTTGACGCAAAGCATTCCTATGAGGATAATATATTCCCCATCGAAGATGCCTACGAAGCATGGCATGACCGCATTGCGCTGCTGGGCGGAATTGACGTAGACTTCATTGTCCGCAAACCTGCCGATGAAGTTAAAAGCCGCGTAGCCGCTATGCTTGAGCGCACAAAGGATCGCGGCGGCTGGGCTGTCGGTACCGGAAACAGCGTACCCGAATACATTCCGATTCCGCAGTATCTCGCAATGGTCGAAACTGCCATCGGATATAATCCGATCGGCTGAGAGGCAGCTCTTTCCGTACAGCTGGGCTGAACAATCCGTTTATTGATCAGCAGCCGGATATCCTTTCGGGATTCTTCTTCCAAATGGTAGTTTCATACGAAACAAGCAAACAGGCTCAAAATAAGCCTGTCTCAGACCGTCAACAAACCCCTGATTCCAAAATCAGGGGTTTGTTGACGGTCTGAACAGTATTCAGAAGGAAACTGTCGTTTCTTTTTGAACGCATCACTTTTCCCTGTTCTCCCTTCTCTCAGATTGTTTTCAAATAAGCGATAACAGAGAAGAAATAAGATAGCGTTGGTTAGTAATGCAGATTATTAGAATGCAGGCTTTTGGATGTTTACTAAGTACTGTATTTTTGGGTTGTTCTGTGATAGAATATGGGTAATTACGGGTATCTGACGGAAGCGCTGCATCTGCCGCATGGAAAGGGCAGCAAACCGTACCTGCCTTACAGGAGTTATCAATAAAGGAGAGAACGACATGCGTATTGACCGCCTTCCCGCTATACCGCTGATTGCTTCGGATCCCTATTTTTCCATTTGGATGCCTGCTGACGATATGGCGTCTGTGGATACCATTCACTGGTGCGGACCGGTAAAGCCCATTCGTATTGTTGTGAATGTGGATGGAAAGAACGTATCCTTCCTTGGACATAACCGCGACTATGAAGCGCAGCTGACGGAATTGATCGTAAGCCCCACCAAGACGCGTTTTGTTGGCGTGTACGGCGGGGTAGCGCTTGAATGCGAGTTTATTACTCCCGCTTTGCCGGACGATCCCGACCTGATGAGCATGCCCGTTACGCTGACCGATTTTAAGCTGCGCGCCTTGGATGGGCGAAAGCATAACGTGAGGTTCTGTCTGCATCTGAACGAGGCGCTGTGCTTTGAAGGCACCATTGCGCCCAGAATGGTGAGCGATGTTTTCGAGGCGGACGGCCTGAATACAGGTCTGTACGGCCAGATGGTTCAGAAACCCTTATGCCATTCCGGCGATCATATCACCATTGATTGGGGCTACCTGTACCTTGCTTCCTCCGAAACGGTAGAGCCTTCCAACGGCCTGAACATGAAGTGGGAAGGCGAACTGGACGGGGAAAAGGCTATGCGCGCTGTAATTGCGTATGATGATATTGCGTCCATTAACTATTTTGGCGATCTGTGCAAGGCGTGGTATCGCCGCAGCGGTTTTCAGATCACCGACGCCATCCGCACTGTGTGGAACGGTTTTGATGGAATCCTTGCCCGCTGCGAAAAGCTGGATGCGCAGGTGCTTGCCGAAGCCGGTATGATCAGCGAGGATTATCAGGCGATCGTAAGCGCGGCGTGGCGCCACACCCTTTGCGCGCATAAGCTGATTGCTACTCCGAAGGGAGAAATGGCCTTACTGTCCAAAGAAAACGACTCCAACGGCTGCATCGGAACGGTGGACGTAAGTTATCCTTCTATCCCCATGTTCCTGAAGTACAATCCCGAACTGGTGAATGCGCTGGCGCGTCCCGTGCTGGAATTTGCTTCCATGCCTGTGTGGACCGATGACTTTGCCCCGCACGATGTGGGCCGTTATCCCTATGCCACCGGCCAGGTGTATGCGGCGCGCCGGATCTCCGGCATTAAAAACGGCGATGTACATCCTCCGTATTATCTGTATCCTGCCGGAGCGAAGGTTTATGACATCCGGTATCAAATGCCTGTGGAAGAATGCGGCAATATGCTGATTATGCTTGCCGCCGCTCAGCAGTTCGGCGCGGACAAGGCGCTGGCGGAAAAATACCGCGGTTTGCTGGATCAGTGGGTCAAGTATCTGGTGCGCTACGGCGAGGATCCCGGGGAACAGCTGTGCACGGATGACTTTGCCGGTCATCTGGCGCACAATGTGAATCTTGCCGCCAAGGCCATTGTGGGCGTGGCATGCTACGGACGTCTGGTGGGCGATCCTGAATGGGAAGAAACCGCCCGCGATATGGCGAAACGTTTCCTTGATAAGGTAGGCGTAAACGGAAATACGCCGCTTACCCTGGAAGGCAACGGCTGGAGCCAGAAGTACAATTTGCTGTGGGACAGGCTGATGAACCTGAACCTGTTGCCCCAAGAGTTCTATAAAAATGAAACCGCCAGTTATCTGCCCCGCATGAATCAGTACGGTTTGCCGCTGGATTCACGATCGGACTATACCAAGAGCGACTGGTTGTGCTGGTGCGCCGCCATGGCGGATGATCCCGAAGTGCGCGCTGCGCTGCTTGCGCCCATTGCCCGCGTACTGCGCGAAACCAGCATTCGCGTGCCTTTCTCCGATTGGTATGATACCAAAACCGGTCGTTATGTACATTTCATTGCCCGCAGCGTGCAGGGCGGTGTATTCGCCCCCATGCTTGCGCTTTAAGACTTCCTCTGCCGGTAGGTTTGCCTGTTTCTTGTTCGATAACCGGACGGCGAGGCCCAAGGCAAAGGAAGCGGGGCCCGGAGACTGAGATGCATAAAGCATGCAAGGATGGCGAAGGTATGAAAATTTCCCTTTTGCAACAAATTCCCCGTTTTGGCTATGATCCTGCCTCCGCGCCGGAGCTGAAGTTTTTGAAGGAGCAGTCGGAGCTTACGCTTCAGGATACCTTTGAATTGCTTGACGAGGCCGGAAAGCGCGGTTCCGATCTGGCGGTAACCATTGAAGGCGTGAATATGCATCTTCACTGGGCCGATATGCGCTGGCCGTTTCCCGAGGTGTACGAGGGACTGGACGGCCCGTTGGTAAAGCGCTTTTGCGAATGCGCGAAAAAATGGAGCATGCATATCGCAGCGGGATTATACCTTACAATAGATCAAAAAACCTATAACTGCGCTGTGCTGATTGATGACGAGGGGACAATCATCGGCGTACACAAAAAAATCCATCTTCCCGCAGGGGAGGAATATCAGGTTGCTCATGGAGACTGGATCGAAGTGTTTGATACCAAACTGGGAAGAATCGGTCTGCAGGTGTGCTGGGACATGCAGTTTCCAGAAACAGCCCGCATTCAGGCATTGATGGGCGCCGAGCTTCTGGTGCTGCCCACATGGGGTTGGGAGAATATTTACGGCTTGTGCCGCGCTTATGAAAACAGCGTAACCATCGCCGCCGCCATGGGCCTCGGCTTTGGCTATGGCCTGCCGAAAGAAAACGATCCCAGCTGCGTGGTGGATAACATGGGGCGCATTATCGCATCGGGAGATCGCGAGCATGCCGGCGTTATCACCTGCGATGTGGATATCCATAAAGAACCCGCGCCGCAATACGGCTCGGAAAACTATATTCACTTTAATAGCATGCGCCAAACCCGTTTTTCCCAGCGCCGTCCGGACTGCTATAGGCTTTTGACTCAAAAGCTGGAGCAAACGCCGCTTTACAGCCGGTACGAATGGGAAGGGAAGGTATAATGAACGATAAAGCCCGTTCGGTATCATCCGGACCGGCTGCGTTTTTTGAATTGCCGGTTTTCCGGAAACGCGTTTCAACGCCGATCGGGCATTAGTGGTATCATTCAGACATAAATAACCGAGCGGATTAAAGAAACGGAAGCGTTTAAGGATCATTGGATCTGATCCGAGATTTTTTCAAAGAATTGCAGGAAAAGACGCGGCGTTTCAAGAATTATGTTGGATACATATTTATATTTAACATATGATGGAAGCCCGGCAAGAAAGGAGTAAAATGGGTATGTTTGGACTGGAAAATTTTGGTTTTGATTTTGAATTTGACGGCTTTGATATGGACGGGTTCGTTGCAGACGAAATGATGGATGTGGAGGAACTGTCGCTTACCAATATGCTGGAGGAATTCGGCCTTGGCGATCTGTTTACGCATCAGGGAACGCCCATGGCGGATTCGATGGATGAATTCGATATGGACGATTTTTACGCCGATCAGGGAAGCAGCTTTGACGACAGGATGATGTATCTGGATACAGACGGCGACGGAATTATCGAGACCGTAATGGCTGATACCGATGATAACGGCGTATACGACACGATGGTTCAGGTGTATGAGGACGGTATGAACCCCTCCTCCTATGCAATCTACCACGATTACGATCAGGACACCGTGATGGACAGCGGCAAGCAGTATATTGACAACGATCTGGACGGCCAGTATGATGAAATGATCGAAATGATGGATTCCGACGGCGACGGTATGATCGATAAAATGATCGAACACCTGGATCTGGACGGAGATATGCAGGAAGATTTCACCATTACTACCGATATCAATGAAGGTATGTTTGGCGACACTGAGTTTGCCTATGTTTCCGAGGATGACGACGGGCTGTACATGGAAGGGCTTGACGAAAGCGATTATGGTTTTTCGTCTCCCGTTCAACTGGATAATTTCGATCCCGATTCCGCCGCGCCCGGCGCTGTAGTAGGCGACCCCGCTTCCTCCATGGAGATTTGGGAATTTCAGGGCGATACCAATCGCTGCGCGCTGTTTTCTCAGAAGTTCGTTATTGAAGAACTGACCGGGCAGGACGTAGACATTGAAGACATGGTACGCATTGCCGAAGAACAAAACTGGTTCAGCGAGGACGGTGGAACGGCCTTCCTGAACACCAATAAAATGCTGGACTATTTCGGAATTGAAAACGAAATGAGCTTCCACAACACCGTTGACGATATCGTCGATTGCTTGTCAAAGGGCGGCAAGGTTATTGTGGGCGTTGATTCCGGCGAAATCTGGTATGGCGAAACCGACAATATGTTCACCCCGGTTGACGGCGCGGATCACGCGCTGCAGGTAGTGGGCATCGACTATTCCGATCCTACTGCGCCCAATGTCATTCTGAACGACTCGGGCTCACCCGACGGCTGCGGTGAAATGGTTCCACTGGATGTGTTTGTAAATGCGTGGTCTGACGGCGACTGCCAGATGATCGCCTGCTACTGATAACAGGAGGGATATGGCAAATGAGTAAGATTCCAACGGTTTCGGAGATTCTGGCCGGTATGAAGAACGATAGCTTCGTACTGAACTGCGCAATGAACATGGGCTATGTAACCGGGCTTCCGATTCTTCAGATTAAAAATGAGCAATTGTGCCTGCTGGTCCCCTTTGTACGCTATAAGGTGACGGGCGAGCCGGATAAAACGCTGGTTTATCCCATCCGGTATACGGTAACGGTATCGCTTCCGGAGAATAAGGCAGTTCAATTTCAGGAGCTTAGCTTTGACGAGAGATTTCTGGGCGTGGATTTCGATAAGCCCGTAGGTTTCTTTAGACATGATGAGATCAAGCACCTGAATAAGCAGGAGTATCGCAGCCTCAGAGCCGAGCTTCTGGGCGAATATGATAAGGTAATTCGCCTATTGCTTCTGAACGAAGATTATGATCAGGCTTCCGAGGACAGGATGAAGAAGCTGCTCAGGCTCCTGACAGAGCCTTCGCTTCTGCCGATGTACAGAATGCTGGATAAAGACTTTTACGATAAGTACTTTAGGTGAGGAGGATTACCATGGCTAAGCTTGGAATTTTCAAAAATTTCTTTAAGCGTAAAAATGAACCTGTAAATACCGAAGAAGAAATCCTCGTACAGGTGCCGGAAGCAGAACCGGCTGAAGAAAAGAAGCCTGAGGTCATAAAACCTGTATCTGAGGCGGCCAAGAAGACCGAACCGGTAAAAGAGAAGGAGGCTGTACAGCCCGAACCTTCTTCCAAGCCCGAAAAGCTCGTTCCTCAGACCGTGCGCCTTTCTGCGAAAACCCGGCATATCGCTTCGCAGACCTGCGCATTCCTGAAATCGATCGGTCAGGATCAGGCAGCCCTGAGCGTGGAGCAGGCGGTTCAGACGGCTGAGAAAGACATTTTCTCTGTGGCGGTTGTAGGCGAATTCAGCAGAGGCAAAAGTACGTTTTTGAACGGCCTGCTTGAAGGAAACCATTTGCCTGTAGGCGTTCTTCCGACGACGGCCGTGCTTACCCGCATCCGCTATAATGAAAAGAATGTGCTTGTGCATGTGGATGCAAACGGCGCGCGTAAAAAGTCCGTTCCGCTGACTCTGGGCGCATGGGACGATCTGGTTGCCGATAACTTCGGTGAGGACGAGCCCGAAGGCGCTGCGATGGTGGGCGTAGACAATCCGTGGCTTAAGGAAGCGGGCGTTGAAATGATCGATACCCCCGGCGCCGGCGATCTCAATGAGAAACGCGCATGGGTAATCGGCAATGCGCTTCTGGGCGCGGACGGCGCAATCATCACCATTGATGCAAACGCGCCAATGAGCATGAGTGAAAAGCTGTTTGTCGAACAGCGCCTGATTACCCGCAAAACGCCTCATCTGATGCTGGTGCTCACCAAGCTCGATCAGATCCGCTTTGAAGAACGCAGCATGACCGTAAATTACGTGAAAAACGTGCTCGACCGCTGGCAGGAGGAATGGAAGGTCAGCATTCCCATGTACATTCCCTATGAAGTGGATATGCCGACGGAGGAGTTTAGCGATATCATCGGCATTGACAGAGTGCGCGACAAGATTACCGAATGGAGCTGTTCTCCCGAGCGCGCAAAGATTACGGAAAAGTGGCTTATCAGCCGCATAAGCGGAATTATTGATATCGCCGTACAATCCATTGAGGATAAGCAGAAGCTTCTGAAGCTGGAGGATGATAAGCGCCGTCAGCTGCTGAATGAAAAGAAGCAAGCGCTGCGTAAAGCCGCCGTCGTTTGGGAAAAGCTGCGCACCGAGATGATGAAAAAATGCACCGAGTGCTGCCAGGCTGTATCCGAGAAGGCCGATAAGTATGAAAAAAGCATTGTTGAGGACATCGTCTTTAATGCGAAGAATGCGCCCAAGCCTCAGAAATGGTGGGAGGAAACCTATCCGTACCTCCTCAAAACGAAGCTGGCAACCATGAGCGCCGGGCTGGAAGCGCTGGCAGTTTCGAAAATCAACGCCGATACCCGGGCGTTCAGCGCCTTCTTAGACAAGCAGTTCCACAGGAGCATTACTGTAGAAGCAGGCAGCGTTTCCTCCGAAGAGGATTTCAACATCGCCAATCAGCGCAAAAGCGTTGATCTTGCCGATCTGGACACGCTCCGGAACCGCACCCGAATCAGGAACACCGTACTTACGCTGGCAGGCGTTCTGGTATGCTCGTCTATGGGCGCGCTGCCCATGATCGCAACCATGGGCATCGGTACTGGCACCAGCATTCTTTCCGAGAAGACGTTCAATAAGAGGCGCGAGGAACAGCAGGACGAAATTATCCGTGTGGTTCGCTCCAATGTGCCCGAGATTATCGCCAAGGCGATGACCAACGCTGAAAACCGGATTGCGAAAATGTATGAAGACGTAATTGCCGAGGCGTATCAGCAGGAAAAAATCTGGATGCAGGCGCAGCTGAAGGCAATTGAAGAAAGCGATAAACCAATCGACAATACCCGCGAAGCAGAACTCAAAATGCAGATGGACACCGCCAACAAGCTCATCCGTCAGATTGAACTGCTTGACGAATAAGGATACGATGTACGGGGGGAAGTGTAGATATGGATATGTATAACATTCAGAATCAATATTCGGAATATGAAAATCGCCGCAGCAAGGTTTCTGATCTTCTTAAGGACGCCGGCAGCGTACTTGCTGATTTGAATCTTACCCAGTACAGGGAGAATCTCGTGAAGCTTCATAATAAAATTGAGAGCGATACCTTCCGCGTGCTGGTGTTGGGTACCTTTAAAAACGGAAAATCCACGTTTATCAACGCGCTTCTGGGCGAAGAGGTTCTTCCGGCGTTTTCCGTTCCCTGTACTGCCGTCATTAACGAAATCAAGTATGGCGAAGAAAAACGCGCGGTATTGCATTTTAAAGATCCGCTTCCGGCGGTTCTGCCCACCGAGCTCGCACCCCGTGCGCTTGAGCACATGAAAAAGTACGATATGAAGGCCATTCCGCCCTTGGATATTCCGTACGACGAGCTGGAAGACTATGTGGTCATTCCCATGGGCAAGGATCCCAAGGAAATGCTTCTGGAAAGTCCGTATCAGAAGGCAGAGCTTTTCTGGCCGCTGGAACTTCTGAGAAACGGCGTCGAAATCATCGACTCTCCCGGCCTGAACGAAAACCCTGAGCGCACAAAGGTAACCATGGAATACCTTCGCAGCGCAGACGCCATCATCATGCTGCTGATTGCCGATAAGGCATGCGCCCAGAACGAAATGGACTTCATTCGCCTGGACCTGAACGGCAACGGCTTTGAAGATGCATTCTTCCCGGTAAATCGCTTCGATCTGATTCGTGAACGGGAACGCGAACGCGTGAAGACGTTTGTGGAAAGCAGAGTTGCCGAGTACACCTCTCATGGCAAAAACGGCATCTTCTATCTGTCGGCACTGCAGGCGCTGGACGGAAAGCTGGACGGCGACGACGAATTGTACAAAAAGTCCGGTGTTGCAGAGTTTGAAAAGGCGCTCAGCGATTTCCTTACCCGCAATAAAGGCAAGGTCAAGCTGGCTCAGCCCGCCAAGGAGCTGAAGCGCATCATGAACGATGAGGCACTTTATAAGTACATCCCCATGCAGCGCAGAGCGCTGAGTACGTCGCTGGAGGAACAGAAGCAGAAATACGAGCATGAGAAGCCCAAGCTTGAGCAGCTGGTGCAGCAGAAGAACATGCTTAGATCCAAGCTGGAAAATAAGATTGAGCGCAGCCGCCGCGATTTCCGCTCCTGTGTCAGCCGCTATCTTTCTGATCTGGCCGATAGTATTCCTGCATGGATTGATGGATATGAGCCGGTGAATAAGGTAGGCATGATTCCCACCAAGGAACGCGTAGGCAAGGTATCCGAGGAAATCAGCACGTTTGTTTCCGATAAAATGAAGGTCAGCCAGCAGGAATGGCGCAACAGTGTGCTCATGCCGATGATTGAAGAAAAGTGCGACGAAATTTTTGATTCTGCAGAGGCGGACGCCGCACAGATTATCCGCGAGATCGACGTGATTGTGCGCGGAGAGAAAGAGACCGCTGAAATCTCCGGCGTACCTCTCTGGAAGCGCGTTGTGGGTGCGGCAGGCGGTTTGCTGCTGGGTGACATCGCAACGGCGTTCAGCGGCGGCGTTCACGGCATAAGCATGCAGATGGCGAAGACCTTTGCATTCGAATTCGGCGCCAGCTTTATCCTCAGTCTTCTGGGTCTTCTGAACCCTGTCACGATCATTGCCGTTGTGGTATCGGCGATGTTTATGTCCGGCAGCAACGCCAAGACCGAAAGCCTTAAGAAGATTAAGGAGAGCATTCGCAACAACGTTCTGGAAGCGATTGCTTCCCAGAAGGAAAGCATGATCGAAGGCGTGATCGATAACGTAACCAGCAAACTTCTTGAAATCGTTGACGGCATTGAGGGTGGTTTGAACACAGAAATCGCCGAGGCTGACAACCAGATGAAGATCATGATTGGTGAGCTCAATAAGGGTAAAGCCCACGTAGAAGAAAAACAAAAGCTTCTGAATGCGTGCGAGGAGCGCATACATACCATTAACGGTAAGCTGGATGAGATCATCTTCCAGATGATGGAATAAAGTACAAGGTATGAGGGCGGCAGAATGCCGCCCTCAGCAGAATAAGGGAGAAGGAAATTATGGAAGGTAACGAATGCCAGCGCAAAGGGAGCACGTCTCATAAGGCTACAATCCGGGTAATCAGCGAATACGGCGTGGGAATGCCTGAATTCATAAACGCGCTTTTGCGTGAGAAGATTCTTCAAACTGACATCAATCCTTCAGCTACCGGTGTTATGACCAGTCTGGAGTATGCGCCCGAAATGAAGCTTGCCTGCCATTATGAGGACTCCGCCTGCCGTCAGTATACGCTTGACAGTATGGATGCGCTGAAGAAAAAGGTGCTTCAGGCAGGAGAGGGCGCCGAAAAGCCTACCTTTATGGATGTAGCGTTTCCGTCCGAGCTGCTGAAAAGGGAAAATCTGAGAATGATCAGCTACCGGTATCAGGATGGGCCTACATCCATGGTCTGCAAAGCGCCGCTTATGACGATTGTGCTTACAAGCGCTATGGTTCCCATGCCGATGTCCCTTACAAAGATGATTACCGAGCAGCTTTCAGGCAACCTTTCTTCTTTGGCAATCGTCATCACTCATATGGACCGGATCGGCAAGCGGCACAGGAAGGATCTCATGAATTTTGTGCGCGCGACGGCGAAAAGAATCGGCGCGGAGGATGCAGTTATCGTTTCTTATGCGGCGGATACTCTCATGGATCATTGCAAAGATGGCGTTTTACAGAGTGGCCAGGACAATGAACTTGTCGCCATGTGCCTTGAAAGCGAGAAACAGATTTTTGAAAAGCTGAATCAGCTTCGTACGTTTGATGATGATGCGGAGGAGTACGAAGCGGAAGACAAGATAGAAGAGGCCGAGGAAGACGATGAGGATTCATTTGATGCTTACGAACCTCAGAAACAGGCGGCTTCGGACTTTTTCTCATGGGAAAATGCGGGCGAATTTGCGGATATAAACGGGCATGTGGCGTTTGCCTCCAATCTGATGGACCGATACGAATGGAGCGCGGAGGAACGACAGCTTCTTAAGAAAAAGCTGGCCCGAATTCGCGCAAAGCAGAATGATAAGAAGCTGAACATGAGCGTAATCGGCGAATTCAGCACAGGCAAGAGTACGTTTATCAACGCGCTTTTGCGCATGGAACTTCTTGAAGAGGACGTCATACAGGGAACGACCGTTGCCGCAACGGTGCTGGAGCATGCGCCCGATATGAAGATTGAATGCATGTACGCCAATTCCGGAAAGGATACGCAGTCGTTTTCCGATTTTGATTCGCTGAAACAGCGCCTTGGCGGAATTGCCAGCAATAACGACGACGCGCAGAGCCTTGACCGCGTGAGCGTATCGCTTCCGACGGAATGGCTGAGGGAAGGCAACTACAGAATTATCGATACCCCCGGTCTGAACGCCACCACACACTGGCACAGCGAAGTGACGGAGAGGGTCATCCATGATATGTCGGACGTATCGATTATCCTGACCGATGCTACGCAGCCCATGCCCAAAACGCTGATGGAGTTCGTGTCCGGGAATCTGAAGGATGTTTTGCCCCAGTGCATATTTGTCGTTACGAAATTCGACAGAATCAGGCCCCGTGAGCGCGACAGAGTACTTTCGCACGTAACGACGCTTGCCAAGCAGCTGGGGGCGGAAAATCCGCTTGTGCTTCCGTATTCGTCCATTAAGGTTCTGGAGGCCTTTGAAGACGACGCCCTGGCAAACGACAATCCGGATGAGATGCTGGCGATGTCCCTTGAAACGGAAAAGCGTATTCTGGCGCATATGGCGAAGAATCGCCTTTCTGCACAGCTTAAGCGTGTAATATCACTGGTTACAGGCATGTATGATGAAATTTCCGTTCAGATGGAGGAGATGACCGGAGATTGCAAGGCGCGTATCAGCGCCCTGGAAAAGGCGCGCACAAAGGACCTGACCGGCTTTATCAAGGAACAGAAGGAGCTGCGCAGCGCCGACTACCGTGAAGACGCATACTACGAGCAGTCGGTTGTACGCGAGGAAGCTGAAAAAAACCGTGGCTACAGTTTTTCCATGATCGATGATGAAATCGGCAAAATAACCAGCTATGACAATATTCAAAAGACGGTTGAGACGCTCAATACACGCTGCAAAAACCAGGCGCAGAACCTGTATAAAAAGATTCTTGAGAATTCATATAATCGGTGCATTACCGCTGTATACAAGCAGCAGTCGGAAAAGTTCATTACCGATTTCAAGGAGCAGTTTTCTGATCTCGATGCATTTGACATTATGGGCGGCGATTTCAGCGTGGAGTTCAAGCCGAATTCCGTGCCGGAATTTTCCGGAATGAGCCAGATGAAAGTGGAAATGCAGAACGCGGTAAAAGCGGATAATTTTTCCTTCGGCGGGCGTATAGCCGCTGGCGCCGCTACAGGCGCAATTCTGGGGCTGGGTCCTGTGGGCGCGTTGGTAGGAGGCGTAATCGGCGCATTTTCCTGGGCGTCCAGCAGTGATAAAAAACTGGCAGAGTACAAGAAAACCACAATCGCCAAGGTACGTGAAATGCATAGAACGTATTACGATCAGGTCATTCAAAGCGCCGTTGACGCTTCTACCAAACATATAAAACGGGCGGAAGGCGACCTGATGGCACAAATTGATATGTACCATGAAACCTATATCAATACCGTGAACAAGCGGCTGAATGAAGAAAAGAAAAACATGGAGAAATTGCGAAGGCAGGCCCAAGGGCTGATGGACGATATGAAGCAGATTGACAACCGGCGTATGCGCCTGAGTTCCGTGATGGCGCAAATCGGATAAAGGAGGAGTATAGCAGATGGAGCATCTGGAACGTTTTGAAGGGCTTTGGAACGATTTTCTCATGAAATTGAAGGGGCAGATGATCCGAAAGGCGAATACAGGCATGCTGACATTTCCGGCGCTGGACCTGATGATCGCCTCCTCCCGCAATGACTGGATTTCCAAGGATACTGTGAGTGGGCGCTGGCTGGCGAAGTATGAGGAGGAGAACCCTAAAAAGGGCGCGCTGATTGTACGTATTTTGACAGAGGATATGCACTTTCAGAAGGTGGATGAGAAGTCAGGGGTTTCTCCCATTGTGCTTTACGGGGTCCCAGCGGTTGGAGCCTGTCTGGCGGCAGGCGTGGCCGTACTGCTTAAGGCAACGGTATTGTATACCGCCGCGGCTGCTGTTGCCACACCGGCGGTGCTGTATCCCGTTATGTCAAAGATTTCCGAAATAACAGCCGGTAATAATCGCGATGCGGAAATCGAAACGTATATTCAGCAGCTGGATTTGTATAAAAACGCGGTTCTGGACGTACTGAAGTCCTAAGAAAACGCGCATCATTCAATAAACGCAGCCATATTGCATTGCAGGAGCAGTATGGCTGTATTTGTGCATTCAATTGTTGAATCATCAAAATTATGTTGACCTTTTTACGGTTTTATGATTAAATATATGTATACTTAAGTATCGGAGGATAAGCATTATATGTTTGGACGCAGATCCGATGGACGCAGACTTAGTAATATTGATCCTATTGTACAATTCATGCCCTATATCATGACCAAGAGAAACGACGCTATGAATCAGGTTATGCAGTACGTGGATTATGAACCGATTGCAGAGTATATAAAGAAACGCTCAAAAGCCGGCGAAAAAATATCGTTTATGTCCCTGATCATTGCCGCATATGTGCGCGCTGTCGCTGAATATCCGGCGCTGAACCGCTTTATTGTTAATAAACAGGTGTTTGCGCGCAACGAAATCAGCATTGCGCTCACTGTACTTCGAAATCAGGGCGAGGGCGATAAGGACAATCTGGACGAAGCCTCGATCAAAGCATACTTTGAACCCGATGCCACGGTAGACGAGGTGGAAAAGCAGCTGTCCGATCTTCTTAAGGACGCTACCCGTGCCGACGGCGATAACGATACGGCGGATTTTGCCGCAAAGCTTGTAAAAATCCGCCCGCTGGTGATGGCGGTTGTGTTCTTTGCCAAGCTTATGGACCGCTACGGAATTATGCCGAAGTTCATCAATCGCTTAAGCCCCTTCCATGCCAGCATGGTCATTACCAATATGGCGTCTATCGGTATGCCCGCCATATTCCATCACCTGTACAATTTCGGAAATACCTCCCTGTTCATTGCAATGGGTAAAATTGAAAGGCAGCCCGTATACGGTAAGAATGGCGTAACTTTCAAAAACGTTATTCCGCTGGGCATTGTAACGGACGAACGTATTTGCGGGGGAGCCGCCTATGCGCAGGGCATGAACTACTTTAAGAAGCTGCTTCATTCGCCGGAGCTTCTTGAAAAACGCCCGGAGCGCGTGAATTACGATTTTGACTTTTCCAAGGGAAAAAAAGCCGGGAAAAAATAAGAGAATTTAAAAATAAATGCCGCGCCGCATTCGTAAGATGCGGCGCGTTTTTTTTACAGTGATTCCAGAATGACTTTCTTGGGCGACGTGGTGGTAAAGCAGGTGGCCCTGCCTTTCTGAATCAGCGCGCCGCGGGTTACGGACAGCGCGTCGTAATAGCGAAGGTATTTCATGGAAGTCGAATGCTCGGTCAGCCAGAGCTTCTTTACGGCTCTTTCCCAAAGCGGGTATGCGTCGGTTACATCGAAGTAGAAATACGGCTCAAAGCCTTCGGTGTCTTCCCAGTTTTCCGCGCACATGAATTTACGGATCGGGGCGGGCGCGAGGCCGTCCAGCTCGAACGTGGGAAGGGAGGCGAAGAATACGGCGTTTTCCGTAATCATATGCGCCTGAATGTGGTCTTTGTGAATGGAATTTTTCCAGTGGTACAATACGGCGTCCACCTTCTTTTCGCGCATCAGGCGCGCGAGCCGGATTTCGACCTCCTTGTTCTGGTACAATTCGCCGTCCGGAATGTCGAAAACGATGGATTCGCCGCCGAGTTCCTCGGCGAACTGCCTTGCGCAATCCACATTGTAGGCGCGGAATTCTTCCACGGTTTTGTCCTTCGGACAGCCGCGCTCACCTGCGGTCAGGTCAACGATAACAACCTTGTCGCCCATCTGCGCGTGTTTGGCGAGCAGCATCCCCATGGTAAGCTGAGCGTCGCCGGTATGCGCGCCAACAGCCATGATCACTTTGCGATTTCCGTCCATATGTGCATCCTCCTGTCAAATTTCCTTTTTCATAATGGCAAAGGTTCGTTTTACGTCAAAGCCCGTACGCCTGTAAAGCTTCTGGGCATGATTGTCTATGCCTGTAAACAGCGTGGAGAACTTTGCGCCCTCCAGTATAAATTCGCGCATCAGGTCGTTAAAGATTACGGTGGCGATGCCGCGCTTTTCGTACAGCGGGTCTACACAGATGCCGGTAAACCAGCCTCGCCCGGAGGGCTCCAGATCTACCGGTCCTGTAAAGCCTACGATATGACCGTCCGTTACGCCCGCCAGGATGATTCTGGGGTGCTCCTTTGCGGTTTCATCCTTCAGCACCTTGCGCCAGTATTCGCTGCCCACGCGGTCGCACATTCCGTCGAATTCGCAGTTCAGGCTGCAGTCGTATCTTCCCGCCTGAATGCCTTCCTGCATCAAGCGCTGCCGGATTTCTTCCACCTCGGGCTTTATTTCGTATTTCGAAAGATCCAGATACATGGCGACCTCGCGGTGCAGATCCTTATAGCCGTTTTTCAAAAGGAATTCATAGCCTATGCAGTCTACATCCGTACCGGGGGCGTTGTTGTGATCGTGCCCGGGGGTGCCGGGAATATACCAGCCGAGATTCACCGGGTTATTGCCGGAAGATATCACGCTCTTTTTGCCGGCTTTGCGAAACGCGTCTTCAAGCGCTGAAAGCAGCGCCTTTCCGACGCCAATGCGTCTGAACGCTTTGTCCACAAACATGGCGGTCAGATAGCCGGGCGTGTTTTCGTGCGTCTCGCCCGGCAGGAATACTTTCTTTTCTGCGCCCGAGATGTAGCCGATGATTTCTCCGTTTTCTTCGGCGACAAAGTCGTATGCGCCGTCGTAATGCGGATTTTTCTCAAACAGCGTAAGGAACCTGTCTTCGGTCATTTCCTTGTATACTACTTCGCCCGCGCCTGCGCTTTCGTTCCAGAGGCGGAAAATCTGAGATCTGTCGCTCTTTACTGCGTTTCTGATCAGCATAATCTGTTCCTCCCGTTTATTCGTAAAGGTGGTATGCCGTCTTTTGGCGTTTGAATTCCTCAACCAGCGGCTTGTGCTTTTCAATCAGCGCTCTCGCATCGAGCTTTCCGGATCGGAAATCGCTGTTTCCCAGCAAAAGATTGATGCCTGCCAACGCACCCGCATCCTTGCCAAGGTATTTTGCGTCGTTCGGATATAGATCGAATATGGTTTCAAGAAGGTATAATCCCGCCTCAAAGGGGCTTGATTCGGGCGATGTTACATACATGCGAACGCCCATGCACATTTCGCCTGCCCATTTGGAGAACGTCGGCACGAAGCTTGCGCGCATGAACCCGATGCCCGGAAGCTTCCTGAGGCGCATCTTTTCCTCCAGCTTTGCCGGATCGATAAACGGAGCGCCGATCAATTCAAACGGTGTTGTAGTGCCGCGGCCTTCGGAAAGGTTGGTGCCCTCGAAAATGCAGGTTCCCGGATATATCATCGCGGTTTCGGGCGTTGGCATATTGGGGGACGGCGGCGTCCATATCAAATCCGTGTCGCGCCACAGCATGCTGCGCTTCCAACCGGTCAGGGGAACGACGGTCAGGTCTACATCCAGCTTCAGATGCGCTTTTACAAACAGTGCAAATTCGCCGATGGTCAGCGCGTAGCGAGTAGGAACGGCATATTCGCCGACAAACGAATGAAAGGCTTCGTCAAGCAGCGTGCCCTGCACAACCTCTCCGCCGATCGGATTCACGCGGTCGAGCACAACAATCTGTTTTCCGTCTCTGGCGCAGGCAATCATGGCGTTTGCCATGGAGTAAAGGTACGTATAAAACCTTGCGCCTACATCCTGAAAATCGAACACGAGCACGTCTACATCCTGAAGCATTTCGCTGGTGGGCGTGCGCGTTTTGCCGTACAGAGAATACACCGGCGCTTTTGTTTCGGGGTCGATTTCGTCCTGAATATGGTCGCCGCCCTGTGCGGTTCCGCGAATGCCGTGCTCGCACGCAAACAGCGCCGTAAGGCGGTAGTTTTTGTGGATGATGTCAATGCCGCTTTGCAGGCTGCGATCATAGCCGCAAGGGTGCGTCATCAGGCCGACGCGCTTATTTTTCAAGATATCGTCAGCAGATTTCAGATTATCAAGACCTGAATATACATGCGCTTTCGCCATCGAAATCCCTCCGCATTTATAAATAGATTACTGTATACATTATACCACAAATTTTGCCTATGTACACGAAATGGAGCGCATAAAGTGCTCCGCTGAAAAAGAAAAGGATCAGCCGCCAGCGTTCAGCAGCGCAAGCGAAACCAGTATGATTGCAATGCCTGCCCACTGCCTTTTTTCCAGCTTTTCCCGAAAGACAAGCACACCCACAACGGTAACGATCAGT
The DNA here is from genome assembly GCA_045538305.1 of Clostridia bacterium. GTDB lineage: Bacteria > Bacillota > Clostridia > Christensenellales > Aristaeellaceae > SFHK01. Next base: position 19,912 of record JAZSRC010000027.1, read on the forward strand.
ATTGTAAATACGCTGAATACGGGATATGCCACTACGCCGCTTAAGCCGCTTTCAAGCGCCATCAGCAGAAAATGCGAGCTGAAGTAGTTGGGTATGCCTACGGCGGCTCCGTACAGCAAATCTTTTATTGCCGGGGGCTTTTTTTCGTACGCGATCAGCAGCGAACACATAATGAAAGCCGACGCAAATATGCAGAAAAGGAAGGCGGAAGAAAACGCGCTGTTCCCCAGCTCTTCAAATACCTTCGTCATAGAATCGGCCATACCGCCGACCAGAAGCAGTATGGGAAGACTGAATGTGAATCCCGATTTTCCGCTTTGCGGGCGGTAGTTGATCAGGACTATGGCGGCCAGCGCCAGCAAAAAGCCAAGCGCTTCCCACAAGCTGGGTTTTTCGTGAAATGCGGTTACCGACAGAATGATCGGCACCAGAAGCCCCAGCTTCATAAAGGAGGAGGACAGCACTACGCCGTTTTTCTTCACGCTGCGCTGAAACAGTATGAACGCAGCCAGAAACAGAAACCCTCCGAAAACGCCCAGCCCCAGCGCAAAGCCAAAGCCTTCTCCGCCTGTAAACAGCGTTTTCGGACCGGAATAGAGGGCGGCTATCAGGGAACAAACCGCATAATTGGCCAGCAGCATACCCCTTTCGCTTTTTGCACGGCCCGAGCTCAGCCGCATGATGATGGATATGAGCGAGCTTGAAAGAATGGCAAGCAGCAGATAAAGCATAAATCATCTCTCCGATAATTAAAGATATTCGCTTGAAATGCGTAAAACATATGCCGACAGCCGCCTCCCGAAAAATGGGTGCGGCTGTTCATTGTTCGTGCTCCATTTGGGTTGCCTTGTCAGATGATTTCAAGACCGTCCGCGTCCGGGATGGGCGGGTATTCATCCGAAAGCTGATCCGAATACCAGAATGCGACGGACGATATATCGTCCTGAAGCGGCAGATATCTTCCGCCCGAACGCCAGCCCAGCGCCTGGATGGTTACGCGGATATTCTCCTTGAAGTATATCGGATCCTGTATATGCCAGCGATACATGTGGAAGCGGCGGTTGGCCTTGTATACGTCGTCCGTGGAATCAATTTTGCTCAGCCCCGTATACGGCGAAGAAAACTCCTGATACCGATTGCCCAAATCAAAATCATACGAGCCGCAGAAGTAGTCCTCGGTTCCCGTTCCGCAGATGGTGGGGAATTCTCCGTCGCCGTCCAGATAGAACTTGATTTCGCCCTCGCCCCACCAGCCGTTGTTGTTTACGCCCCAGTTCAGGTATGTGCCTACATACTGTCCGTTGCCCGTAACGCCGTCGAGTATGGTGTATACATCTTTATATTTCAGCGGATTCACGCGGCGGAACTGCGCATGGAAGTACAATTCATCGTCGCCGATTTCCTTTTCTTCAATGTCGATCTGGTAATAAATGCGCGCGTTTGCAAGGCCTGTATTTTCGATGGTCATGCAAAAGCCCTTCCGGTAAGGCATTTCCCAGTAGGAATTTAGGCCGCTTCTCGGGTTTACGCATACGGCCAGGCTTGAAATCTGCCGGTATTCGGGCGTTGCACTTGCGAAAAAGTCGCCCAGCGGTGTTTCGACGGAGGGAGTTTTGCTGTTGTCCCAGTAGATTCTGAGAACGAGGTTTCTGAGCGATTCGGCGGCGTAGGTAATCCAGAAATGCTTGATCGCGCCCATGCCGTGATAATTCGCAAGGGTAAAGGTTGTGCCTGCCGGGATATCCACGGACGGCGAAATTTTCCAGCCCTGTCCAAGGTCGCGAGCACAGGCTGCGCCCGTACCTTCGGTTGCCATGCCGCCCTTGCCCTTTTCACCGGTAAAATTCTCGGGACATATGGAAAAGGAGCGGACATTGTGTCTGCGGCTTATATAGTTCATCATCCTGTCTGCCCTCCCGTCCGATAGGTTTACTGTCTGCGGAAGGTGATTTCTCCGCTTTCCGCATTCATATCTTCAATTATGGCGATGGATTCCAGATGATAACCCGCATCGCGGAGGATTTTTCCGCCGTCCTGAAAGCCCTTTTCGACGGCAATGCCAAGGCCCTCTACCGTTGCGCCCGCCTGATTGCAGATGTCGATCAAGCCCTGAAGCGCGCAGCCGTTGGCCAGAAAATCATCGATGATCAGGATGTGGTCATCCTTTGCAAGATAGCTTTTGGATACCACTACCTGATTGGTGTTTTTATGCGTAAAGGATTCCACCTGAGAGGTGTACATGTCGTTTCCGATGTTGAGGGACTTCGATTTTTTGGCAAATACCATGGGTACGCCGAATTCGCGGGCGACAGGATAGGCGATTGCGATGCCGCTTGCCTCGATTGTCAGCACCTTTGTGATTGTTTTATCTCCGAAGCGTTTTTTGAATTCGCGGCCCATTTCGTCAAGTAATGCAATGTCCATCTGATGGTTCAGAAAGCTGTCCACCTTCAGCACGTGGCCGGGCTTTACTACGCCGTCTTTCAGAATGCGTTCTTCCAGAAAATTCATTCGTATCCCCTCCCATTTCGTGAGAACAATATATCACAATCAGCGCGATTTGTCATCAGTTTTATGGGAATATCGCGCTTCATCGTGCTGGCAAGCGCGTCTATTGACACAAAATGGGCGGAGGACTATAATTTATTTGTATAAAATATTCGTATAACCCCGATAGAGCGACTGAACCTTAAGTAGAGGAGAATAACAATGCAAAACGCAACGGACAAAAAATACGAGGCGCTGTTTACGCCGTGGTCCATAGGAAAGGTAAAAATCAAAAACCGAATCGTCATGTGCCCCATGGGCGGAACATCTTTGTTTGGCTGGTTCGAGCTGGGCGGATGCCATTTTGATAAGGAGGCGGCAAAGCTGTTTTTGGAGCGGGCGAAGAACAACGTGGGCCTGATTATTCCGGGCATTGCGCCGCTTCGCGATACCTTCTGGGGAAAGTGGCTGTGGCAGAATGAGAAAATGTTCAAGGATCTGAAGGTGTTCATGGACGAAATCCATAAAACCGGGGCGAAGCTTTTTATTCAGCTTACGGCAGGCATGGGAAGAAGCTGGGCCATCACTGATCTGATCGCGCCGCTGCATAAAAACCGCTTTACCCGCGCGCTGATTAAGCCCGTGATCGATACGTCTCATGAGCTGGCCAGCCCGAGCCCTCAGCCGTCCCGCTGGGCGCACGATATCATCTGTCCGGAAATGACGGTGGAGCAGATTCATGAAATCGTGGAGGCGTTTGCCAAAACCGCAAAGCTGTGCATGGACGCAGGCGTAGACGGCGTTGAAGTGCACGCCGTACACGAAGGATACCTTTTGGATCAGTTTGCCATTGAATTCTTTAATAAGAGAACCGACCAGTACGGCGGGAGCTTTGAAAATCGATATCGGTTCGCTTCCGAGGTTGTTCATGCCATCAAGGACGCATGCGGAAAGGATTTCCCGGTTTCCCTGCGCTATTCGGTTGAGTCCAAAATGAAGGGCTTCTGCGAGGGCGCAATGCCCGGCGAAGCCTACAATGAGGTCGGCAGAAACATGGCGGAATCGGAAAAGGCTGCGAAGTATCTGGAGGAAGCCGGTTACGATATGCTGAACGCCGATAACGGCACATATGACTCGTGGTACTGGGCGCATCCGCCGATGTATATGCCGCAAAACTGCAATCTGGAAGATGTAGCGCATATCAAGAAGTTTGTCAATATTCCCGTCGTATGCGCAGGCAGAATGGACGCGGTAGTCGGCGCAAAAGCTGTTGAAGAGGGAAAGATCGACGCTGTGGGCGTAGCGCGTCAGTTCCTGACGGATCCGGAATGGGTGACCAAGCTCATTGAGGATCGGCTTGAGGACATCAAGCCCTGCATATGCTGCCACAGCGGCTGCTTCAACTTCTCCTCCGCAAAGGGTCATGCCAATACGCAGGACCTGCCGGATACAATGGGCCTTGCGCGCTGCGCATTGAACCCAGAGACGATGCAGTCGAAAAAGTACTATATCGAGAAGGCAAAAAAGGCAAAGCACATTGCCGTTATCGGCGGCGGAATCGGCGGCATGGAGGCAGCGATTGTTCTGGCAAAGCGCGGACATACGGTGGACCTGTACGAAAAAACGGGCGAGCTGGGCGGCGTATTTATTGCTGCTGCGGCGCCGTCTTTTAAGGAAAAGGACCGCGCTCTGATTGCGTGGTATAAGCGAGAGATCGCCAAGCACAGCGAAATCAGCGTTCATCTGAACAGTGAGATTTCGGATGTTAACAGCCTTGGCTGCGATGAAATTATCGTGGCAACCGGAGCAAAAGCCAAAAAGATACCGATCAAGGGCGCGGAAAATGCCATCGAGGCGGTAGATTACCTGCTTGGAAAGCGCGAAGTGGGTGAAAATGTCGTAATCATCGGCGGCGGTCTGACGGGCTGTGAAATCGCATATGAGCTGTACCTTCAGGGGAAAAAGCCCGTTATCGTGGAAATGCAGGACGATCTCATTACTCAAAAGGGCATTTGCCTTGCCAATACCAGCTATCTGCGCGACTTCTTCAAGACCAATCAGGTGAAAGTTTGCATGGAAACGGGCGTAAGCGAAATGAAAGATGGCAAGGTAACGATCAAAGACAAAGCCGGAAACGTATCCGAACTTGCGGCTGACAGCGTGATCCTGTCCGTGGGCTATAATCCCGCTCCGCTCGCTGTGAAGGGAAAGAACATTCATGTAATCGGCGACGCATCCAAGGTCGGAAATCTGAGAACGGTAATCTGGGGCGCATGGGATGTATGCATGAAGCTGTAATATGACGGCTTGAGTAAGGAGAATGGATATGATACTGACAAAAGAACAACAGGCGATATTGAACGGCGAAAAGGGCGAAACGATGGCTAAGGTTATGAAGACCATGGTCATGTACGGCGAGGCGTTTGAAGCGGAAAAGCTCGTGCCGGTGACGTCCAAATACAACCATCTGGTAACATCCTTCGGCCTTAAGGTCATGTCGCCCGTGTACGATTTGATGCAGAAGCTGCTGGACGCCGGAGTATGCTCTTCACAGAAGTTTTCGGTTGACCCGAGACCTTTGGATAAGAACGTTCCCGCCAATTTCCTTCAGAATTTTGTATTCAAGCATCTGATGTACACCAAGCAGGATTTTTATGAAAAGCAGCTTGCCAAACTGGGCCTGATGGACGAAAATGCGTTCAGCTGTACCTGTTACATGGACGAAGTCGGCAACAAGCCCCAGAAGGGCGACGTGCTCTCATGGGCGGAGTCCAGCGCGGTCGTATACGCAAACTCCGTGCTTGGCGCAAGGTGCAACCGAAATTCGGGTATTCTGGATATTATGGGTTCAATCGTAGGCTATGTTCCGTATTTTGGCCTTCTGACGGATGAGGGACGAAAGGCTACGTGGGTGGTTCGCATCAAGACCACCAAAAAGCCTGAGGCGCAGCTTCTCGGAAGCGCCATCGGCATGAAGGTTATGGAAGACGTACCCTATGTAAAGGGACTTGATCAGTGGATCGGCAAGGAGCTTACGGACGAAGCGTGCGCGTATCTGAAGGATTTCGGTGCCGCTACCGCATCCAACGGAGCCGTAGGCCTTTACCACATTGAAAATCTTACGCCCGAAGCCGTGGAAATGGGCGAGGGCCTGATTTGCGACGGCGCGAAGGAATATGTGATTGACGATAAAGAACTGGAACGCGTCAAGAAGAATTATCCCGTCGTGTGGAAAAACCCGGACGCCGACCCGAAGCTCTGCTTTGTGGGCTGTCCGCATCTGTCGCTTGAGCAGCTTTGCGACTGGACGAAGAGGATTGAAGAGGCACTCAAAAAGACGGGCGCAAAAAAGATCGTCATTCCTACGGTTTTCACCGCCGCGCCCAAAGTGCTGGAGGCATTTGACAAAACGGAATATGCGCCCCGCCTGAAGGCCGCAGGTGTGATTACGTCCTATATCTGCCCGCTGATGTATATGAACAATCCCCTGTGCAAAAAGATGCCCGTTATAACGTCTTCCAACAAACTGCGCACATATACCAGCGCTCGCTACTATACCGACGATGAAATTCTTCAGGCAATCACGGGAGGGAAAAAGGTATGAAAAGATTTCAGGGAAGAGTTGTAACTCCCGGCGAAGTTACGGCGGAAGCCGTCGTTACTACACAGGGCTTTAATACGCTGGCGTCGCTGCAGATGGCGCTGCAATTTGGCGATAAGGAAGTAAAGTGCGGAGATCAGAATAATGCCGAGCTCCATGGAAAGCCCCTGTTTTCAAAGGCGCTGTGCCTGCCCCAGACTATCGGCTCCACCACCGGCGGCCTCGTTCTGTACTGCGCTTGTGCGATGAAGCGAAATCCCGCATGTATGCTGTTTGCCAACCATATCGATTCCCTTGCAGCGGCAGGTGCTGTGCTAGCGGATGTGTGGGTGGACGGCGTTACCATGCCGGTAGTGGATTCTCTGGGCGACGAGTTCCTGAACTATGTAAAGGACGGCATGAAAATTACCGTGAAGGCCGACGGAATTGTGGAAGTTGAATAGCCTGATATCAATGTGAAACAGAAAAAGCCCCATGCATCCGGTAAATGGATGGCATGGGGCTCAGGCCATCAAAAAAGTCCCTTTTTTGATGGGAGGGGCCGATCTCCTGAAATCCTGCGGGATTTCCGGGCGGAAATCGGAAGGGGAAGCG
>JAZSRC010000001.1:0-57853 GCA_045538305.1 Clostridia bacterium
CCCAATGAGAAATTTTGCCGCGCGATACATGTATACGTTCGGCAAGATCATCTTGGCTCATACCCAGACGATTTCTTGCTTCTCTGATCTGATCTCCGATACCCATAGATATAATTTCTCCCTACGCATAGGATTTTTACATTTAATATTATACTAAAACGGGCCATTTTCTGCAAGATCGGGCGATTTCAGACGAAATTGAGCTTGTTATGGCTAACATTTGATGAATTTTGCAGTTATTCCACCAATTTCAATGAAACTCACCAAAACAAAAGAAAACTCGGAGAAATTCGCAGGAATAGCACCAAATACATACTTCACAAGAGTGTGCTAATAGGCGTGTAAGGTGAATTTTTCAGAAAAATTTTCTTTTTGAATGTGATACTCGCCCTCTATAATGCTGCAAATATGCGCATGCGTAGTGAAACTGCATCAAATTTCCTGTCAATGTGCAGATTTAATCCCCTGCATGGTTGATAATTGCATCAAAACGTGATAAAATAATGCAGTAAAGATTATTCGGAGGTGCAATATGCGGGAATTTGATTTCAAAGCGTCCGCTGCAAAGCTTCTGACAAACGATATCGTCAATATGCTGGGCTATATCCATGAATACAAGGGACAGCAGAACCTATTTATTGAAGCAAAGGCCGATGTATTGTCGCATCTGCTGGAAATCGCGAAAATTCAGTCTACGGAGTCTTCCAACCGTATCGAGGGCATTTATACGTCCGACGAACGCATCAAGGCTCTGGTGAAGGAAAAGTCCGCGCCGCTGAGCCGCAACGAAAATGAAATCGCGGGCTATCGCGACGTGCTGGCGACGATCCATGAGAATTATGACTACATTCCCCCTCGGGCGAATGTTATTTTGCAGCTGCACCGCGACCTGTACCAGTACAGCGGCATGGGAATCGGCGGTCACTTCAAAAACACCGATAATGTGATTGAGGAAGAGTTGGACGATGGAACGAAGCGCGTGCGCTTCCGTCCGGCGACTGCATTTGAAACGCCGGACATGATCGAAAACCTCTGCAATCAGTTTTTGCGGGAAGTGGATCGTGGCGAGGTTGATCCTCTGCTTCTGATCCCCATGTTCGTTCTGGATTTCCTCTGCATCCATCCTTTCAACGATGGCAACGGGCGCATGAGCCGCCTTTTGACCCTCTTGCTTCTGTATCGCAGCGGGTACACCGTCGGCAAGTACATCAGTATTGAAATGCTGATCGAAAAGACGAAGGACACCTATTACGATGCGCTGCAAGCAAGCTCTACCGGCTGGCATGACGGCACGAATGATTACATGCCCTTCGTTTCCTACACGCTGGGGATCATCAAGAGCGCATACAAGACGTTCTCTGAGCGCGTGGAACATTTGACCACCAAAGGTATCTCCAAGCCGGAGCGCGTGCGCCAGTTCATCGAAAACAAACTGGGTAAGGTGACAAAGAAGGATATCATGGATGCTTGCCCGGATATCAGTGCCACGACTGTTGAGAGAACACTTGGTGATCTGGTGAAAGATGGCACGATCATCAAGATTGGTAATGGACGCGGGACGGGATATGTCTACAACCGTTGAATGCATAGGAGGAACATAAGATGAATACATTTCTGGCTATCGTTGATATCATTGCTCTCATTGCTGTACCGATTATCGCCGTTGTAGTAGGGCAAGCGTTGCAGAATCGCGCTGCCAAACGCAAAGATAAGATGGCGATTTTCCAATGTCTTATGACCCACCGTGCAACCGGCTGGGCGCACCAAGATACTGTGAATGCGCTGAATACAATCGACATTGTTTTCTCGGATGACGAAACCGTGCGCAAATGCTGGGCGGATTTGCTGTCCAAATATAAGCCGAATTATTCCACGCAGGAAATCAACACCGCTCAGTGTAAGTTGCTTGAAGCTATGGCCAAGGCTCTGGGATATGAGAAGAAAATCACTTGGGAAACGATCCAGAATCCCTATCTTCCCGAAGGTCTCATACAGCGTATGGAGAATAGTGCGAAATTTGAAAAAGGCCAACTGGCTTTTGCCAAGTTTATGACTGATATGGTGGGCGACCCTTCGCAGATTGGGAATGCTATGCTGCAACAGGCTGCCAAACAGGAGGATAAGAACAATGTCGACGCTTAACTGGATCGGAAAAGATAAGGTGGTCAATCACCATCTGGACGTGCCTTTCCGCACGCTGGAAAAGAAATATACCTTTGCTTCCGAAGGGCAGGATGACGGCGGAAACATGATTATCCATGGCGATAATCTGGATGCGCTGAAAGCACTGCTGCCCAAATATGAGGGACGGGTGAAGTGCATATACATCGATCCTCCGTACAATACTGGCAATGAGAAGTGGGTATACAATGATAACGTAAATGATCCCCACATTAGTAATTGGCTGGGTAAGGTTGTCGGTGTAGAAGGAGAAGATCTGAGTCGCCATGATAAGTGGCTATGTATGATGTATCCGCGTCTGAAATTGCTGTATAAGCTGCTGGCCGAGGATGGCGTCATTTTCATTAGCATTGATGACAACGAACTATATCATCTCAAAATGATTTGCGATGAAGTATTCGGAAGCCGAAACTTTGTTGCAGATGTGATTTGGCAGAAAACATATTCGCCGCGTAATGATTCGAATGGAATTCCGTATGAAACGGATAATTTGCTCGTATATTCAAAAACACTGGATTGGAGTCCTAATGACTTGCCCCGTACCGAAAAAATGAATTCGATATATAAGTCACCCGACAACGATCCTATTGTTTGGACTTCTGGTGATCCTTGTGCAGCTGATAGCATTATGCATCAAGGCATGGTGTATGCCATACAACATCCCATTACAGGCAAAATGATGTATCCCCCTGCCGGATCTCATTGGCGCATTGGGCAAACCGAACTTTTGAGCATCATGCAGGAATGGGCACCCTATGAACTTCGGGATCTGAACGATGCAGAAGAACGTGCACGCATTTGTGATATTACTGCAGATGAAGTAAAGTCCAATGTTATGGGTGTTGTATTGGCTTGTTCTCTTGAAGAAGCCTCTTTTCGGGCAGCTAAACGGTTGAATCAAGGCAACTGGCCTATTCTCTACTTTACTAATGCTGGCAGGGGCGGCTTGCGACGCAAACGCCATTTGGAAGAAGACCAGGGAAGAAAAGCAACAAACCTATGGCCTCATTCTGAAGTTGGACACACAGATGAAGCCAAGAAAGAAATCAAAGCAATCTTTGATGGTCAAGCACCTTTTCAGACTCCCAAGCCTACGCGACTTCTTGAACGTATTCTTCAAATCGCTACCGATCCTGACAGCATCATCCTCGATTCCTTCGCTGGTTCTGGTACCACCGCCCACGCCGTTCTCAACATGAACAAGCAGGACGGCGGGCACCGCAAATTCATTCTGGTGGAAATGATGGATTATGCGGACAGTATCACCGCTGAACGTGTCAAGCGAGTTATTTCCGGCTATGGTGAAGATAAGAAAGCTGTTCCCGGCACAGGCGGCGGATTCAGCTACTATGAGCTGGGTGAACCGCTGCTTGTGGATGGCTTGCTCAATCCGAATGTGGAAGAATCCAAAATCCGCGAGTATGTGTACTACACAGAAACGCGCCAGCCCATGCCCGAACCGTCTGCCGATGAAAAACATCTGCTGGGCGTGCATGATCGTCACGCGTACTACTTCTATTATGAGCCGGATCAGCTTACGACGCTGAACAAAGCGTTCCTGCGAACCATCAAGACCCGTGCGGAAAGCTATCTGATCTATGCGGACGTGAATATGCTCAGCGCAGAGGAAATGGAGAAATTCCACATTTCTTTCAAGAAGATTCCGCGCGACATTGCATTGCTGTAAGGAAGGGAGGCTGCAAAGATGGAATTAAAGAACTATCAGAAGCGCGTTCTGCGCGAATTGGACGCGTACATGTCTCTCCTGAACAGCACGCAGAGTTTGAATGCCGCCTACAACAAGCATTGGGAGCAGCTGGGCATTGCCGTTGGATTTTCCGGGCTTCCGCCGTATAATGACGTGCTTCCCGGCGTACCCCATGTCTGTTTCAAGGTTCCCACGGGCGGCGGCAAGACGCTGCTGGCTTGTGCGGCATTGCGTCACATTTTCGGCGGCATGGGCATGATGAAAACTAAAGCCGTTGTGTGGTTGGTTCCTTCCAATGCCATTCTGGAACAGACGCTGCGTGATTTGCGCAATCCTGAACATCCTTATCGTCAGCAGATCAATTTTGACTTTTCTTCCCGCGTGGAAGTGTACGACGGCGCACAGGCATTGAATGGACAGTCTCTTTCTCCTGCCAGTGTGCAGGAAAACGTGTCCATCTTTGTGCTGAGTTACGACGCACTGCGCATCAAGAAGAAGGATGGCCGCAAGGTTTATCAAGAGAACGGCAATCTGGCGCAGTTTGTGCCGCACTTCACGGATCGTGATACGCTGATTCCCGATGTGGACGAAACGGCGCTGATTCAGGTGCTTAATCAGATGTCGCCGGTGGTGATTGTGGACGAAAGCCACAATGCACAGAGCGAACTGAGTATTGAAATGCTGAAAAATCTGAATCCATCCTTTGTGTTGGATTTGACGGCCACGCCGAAGAAGAACAGCAACATTATCTCCATCGTGGATGCACGCGAACTGAAAAAAGAGAACATGGTCAAACTGCCGGTGATTATCTACAACCGTCAGACCAAGGATGACGTGCTAATCGACGCCATTCAGCTTCGCGGCAGCATTGAAGCGCAGTCCAAGCTGGAAAAGGATCAGAACGGCACATACATCCGTCCGATTGTTCTGTTTCAGGCGCAGCCCAAGGGTAAAGAGAATGCGGCAACCTTTGAAAAGCTGAAAGCCGAACTGATTGAGATTGGTATTCCGCAAGAGCAGATTGCAATTAAGACTTCGGAGATCAACGAGCTGAAAGGCGTCAATCTGCTGGCGGCGGATTGCCCCATTCGCTATATCATCACCGTGAACGCGCTGAAAGAGGGCTGGGACTGTTCTTTTGCCTATATTCTGGCGACGCTGGCGAACCGTACCTCTCGCGTGGACGTGGAACAGATTGTTGGCCGTGTACTGAGACTTCCGTATGCGCGTAAGCATTCGCAGTCTCTTTTGAACATGGCGTATGTGCTGACTTCCTCTGTTGAATTCCGCACGACGGTTGAAAACGTGGTCAAAGGCTTGAACCGCGCCGGTTTCTCTGAAAAGGAATACCGCATTGGTTCTGATCTGCCGGAAGTTGTTCCGCAGCCTGATCCCGTGCAGCAGACGATTGACGATATCAAGCCCGAAGAGCCGGAAACAGATGCAGAGGAATTCGTAGGCTTTGACACGGCGCATGTGAGGGATCGTTTGCAAGCCGGACAGACACAGGCTGACAGCGGCAACGGAACGCCGGATTCTATTGCGCAAATGGCACAGGAAGCAGAGCGGCAGGGCGCAGCCTTTGAAGCAGAAACAGAACAGGCGGAAAATAGGGGAATTCCGCTGATGGGAGGTAGCGACATGCGGAAGCATTACGAAATGCAAACCGAATACGAGGATGCATTGACGCTGGAACTGCCCATGTTCTTTGAAGATATCGGCGCGTCGCTGCTGTTTGAGCATGATCATGCAAAAGTCAGCCGTGAATCTCTTGCCGATGGCTTCACGCTGGCCGATAAGGACACGCAGATTACCTTCGGAATGTCGCAGGGCGATATTGTAGCGGTTGATGTCAAGAATGATGCGCGTCCCAAACAGATCGCCCTTTCTGAGCGTGAGGCACGGGAATTCAAGACCATCGTTCTGACTTATCCGCCGGAACGCCGCAAGGAACTGTGTATCGATAAGATTTATCAGCTCATGAACCGAATGGACTTCCTGAGCGCCAGCGACCTTCGCAAATATATTCAGCGCATCGTGGATCAGATGTCCAGCGAAGAGCTTTCCCGCATGGAAGGTTCACTCCCGGCGTATGCTGCGCAGATTCGACAGAAGATCATGAGTCTGTTGGAAGAATACCGTGAAAAGCGTTTCTTCCAGCGCATTGAAACGAATGAAATCATCGTCGAACCGAGCTACAAGTTTCCGAAGGTGATTTCTCCCACCATTACGATGTTCCCGATCAGCAAATCGCTCTACACGGACGAAGTTAATGTCAATGACTTCGAACACAAGGTTATCAGTGCACTTGCCGGTCTTTCCAATGTGCGCTGGTGGCATAGAGTGATTGAACGCAATCCGAACAGCTTCGTGCTGAACGGCTTCATCAACCATTATCCTGATTTCATCGTCGCAACAGAGAAGGGCAACATCATTCTTGTGGAAACCAAGGGCGATGACCGCGATAACAGCGACAGCAAGGCAAAGTTGCGTCTTGGCCGCAAGTGGGCGGAGCTGGCTGGCAACAAGTATCGCTATTACATGGTTTTCGATGAAAACGATACTGGTTTTGAGGGCGCATATCGTGTGTCGGAGTTTATGGAGCTGATGAAGAGGCTGTAATTGAAGATACACGGAATACTGAGATATTCAAGAGTTGTCACAAAGGAGGGTAAGGGATGAGCGATACGACGGAAAAGAGCATTAAGTCATTGTGCATATATCTGTTGAAAGAAGAACGCGATACATTTTCTGACTACATAAAACCAAAGTATACTGTTGAATCAGCTTCAATAAAAGAAGGTTTTGCTCTGGAAGGAGAAATCTTTTATCCTGACACGCAATCATCCCCTCCGAGATGGAAGCCGGATGTTGACGAGGTAGCAGCAAGTCTAATTTCTGTGAGTGATAATAGCTCAAATAAAGCGGTAATGATCACGAAAGTCGATGGAGCTATTCTTGCAATTACCTTCGGTTATGGCCGGTCACTTTTGCGAGAAGAAGACATTGAACGTAATTTTGGACTAAAAGTCGCATTGAGCATTATTGATCCAAAGAAAATCCGAAGTGTTAATACTGCAACTTTTGAAGACATGGTTGTATCCTCTCAACACCAAGCAAGTATTCATACATCCCAAAGTGAATTTGATCTTGATACCGTGACAGATATCTTTCGTGGGGTAACCGGTGTTCCTTCCGACGAAACGTATGGCAGATCAGTTTCCGGAAAAGACGTTTTGAAAGTCAGTGTTGAGATGCACATTTCAGAGCTCAAAGAAAAGCTGGAACTGTATCTGGCTGCGTACAGGAGTAATGGCTATCGAAATGGAGAGTTCGGATGGATAGATAACATTAACGAAGTCCGGGATCGTGTGCTTTCTGAGGGTTTAGATGGCTGTATTGTCACAATGAATAACCGGGGTCATTTGATTTCAATCTATATTCGTTTCAGGACCTTCCCTTGAGGGGAAGGCTCTGGGTTTGACATGAAGTGGTCTGTTCCCATGGGACAAACAGAAAAATGAGGGCCTGTTGTAGAAATATGGCAAATTACGCGGCCTTGTTCCTGATTTCAAAGGGTGTGAAGCCGTTTTTTAAATTGATGCGTTCATAGTTGTAGAAGTGAACTTACTCGGCAACCAATTATTCAACATCGGATCCGGTTGTTTTGCTGATTAAGCGGACGGGCTTTGGAGGCCGGGTTATTTCGGCTGCGCTTCGCAGATGACGCTTTCAGCAGTGTTTTTGAAGTATGACAAGGCGTACTCTTTAAATGTAGCTACGGTATTGGAGGAAATGCGACCGGACGGAACATGGAGGTAGATTTTTCGACTGCAGTGCATGTCTGTAATACGAAGAAGCTTGATGCGCTCGTCAATAACGCTCTTCCAAGAAATACGCGGCAAAAAGGCTACTCCTAAGCCCATGCTTATGATTTCGCGAAGCAATGACGGATTATCAGCCTCAAAATGCACTTGCGGTTCAAAACCTGCCTGATTGCAGAAATGATTGGCGATGGCGCGCAGTGCGCTGCCTTTGCGCAGCATAATATAGTGTTCGTCTTTTGTTTCGGAAAGGTTGATGCTTTCACATACGGCCAAACGATGCGTATGCGGAACGGCCAGCATAATCTCTTCTTCAAATAAAAGTTCTGAATTGGGCGGCAGCGCAGGATCGATGGTTGCATTGATACAAATATCATATTCTTCCAGGTTGAGTTGCTGCACCATATGAAATTGCACTTCAGGATACGCCGCCATAAAATCAAACAACAGCTTTGGAACCAATGCGGAGGCGGCAAAAACCTGTAAATGCAGCATTCCGGCAACTTTTCCGCTGTTTTCGCTGATCTCTTGAACCGCTATATCCATCTCTTTCAGAATATTGATGGCATGCTTATGAAACAGTTTTCCTTCTCGATTCAGATAGATTCGCCGCTTTTCGCGGATAAATAGCTTGCAGCCCAATTCGGATTCAAGCCGGGCAATGGACTGGCTGGCTGCCGGTTGGGTAATGCTCATTTCTTCCGCTGCCTTGGACAGTGAATTGTAGCGAACCACCAAAGAAAATAGTTGTAACTGGAAAATATCCATAAACTGTCTCCTATCATAAGTAATGCTTATTTATTCCATTACAATTATAATATTGACTATTGAAATGTGCAAGCGTTATAATATAGATGCAATCAATTTATGCGTTGATGTTAACAGACAAGTAAAGTATACGGTTTGAAAGGAGAACAGAAGTATGTTGGATTTTACCCATGTCCCTTTCTTTGATAATCACACGCACCGCATTGAGGTCGGCAATCGCGCCATTCGACCGATTGATCTTGGTAATGCCTTTGTGCATGGACGCAGCCCCGTAAAGCCTATGGATGAGAAGGCAAAGCAGGAACGCGAATACAACATTATGAACATGGGCGTCGTGAAGGTAATGGTTAACCTGATGGCGCAGCGCTTTGGCTGTGAAGCAACGCCCGAGGCCGTGATTGAGCAGCGCAATCTGCGCACGCTGAAGGATGGCTATGGCTATGCCAAAGAGCTTTATGAGGAAGCCTGTGTAGTTGGCGAAATGATTGATGATGGCGCGCCTTTTGGCGATCCGGAGCTTTTGTGCTTCCCGACCAAGATTTATCGTTTGTTCCAGATGGATCCTTTTGTCCGTAAGCTGCTGAAGGAATGCGGAAGCTTTGCCGAATTGAAGGCCGCTTTTGACAAAGGGCTTCGCGAAAGACTGGCAGAGGGATTCATTGGTGTGAAGTCTCATCTGCTGGAGTTGCGCGGCCAACCGATTATTCCGATTGAAGACTGCCAGGCAGAAGAGTGCTATCTCAAGGCACAAGCCGGTGATCGTAAGGCATTTGAAGATGTGTATCTGGCCATCTATGAGCATGTTCTGATTCTTACTCAGGAGCTTGATTTCTCCGTGCATGTTCATACCGGCTGTACTGGCAATCCCAATGACCTTCAGACGCCCACGGATCCCTATGTGATGGCGCCGCTGATGCGGGATGACCGCTATGCCGATGCACACATCGTTCTTTTGCACTGCAATCCGCCGGATTTCGGTCATGCTGCATGGCTTACCCATAGCTATCCTAACGTATGGGTCGATATTGGCTGGTCGCTTCCGTGGCTGGCGCTGAATATTGACCGCATTCTGGAAGAGATTCTCTCTGTGGCGCCTCACAGCAAGGTAATGATCGGATCCGGTCAGCACAATCATGCCGAGATGGTCTGGGCTTCCTCCAAGATTGTAAAAGCTGCTTTGGCCCGCGTGCTTGAGAACAAGGTTCAGGCAGGGCTGATTTCGGAAGGACAGGCGCAGGAGATCGGCGAGCAGCTGTTGTACAAGAACGCAGCGCGTCTGTATAAGCTGGACATCTGATTTGCGGGAATCCTATTGTGAACGGGGTGATGGATAAGATGAGCAATTACAGGGTGACGAGCTATGCAAGGCGTGCCATCATCAATTCTGTCAAAACATATTGGGAGCTGTATCTTTTCCTGCTTCCCACGCTTTTGTACTTTATTCTTTTCCGGTATCTTCCCATGGTGGGCATTCAGGTGGCGTTTCGAGACTATTTGCCTACGCAGGGCTTCTGGGGCAGTGAATGGGGAGGACTTAAGCACTTTACACGTTTTTTCAGCAGCTACTATGCGGAGCGTATGATCATCAATACGGTTGTGCTGAGTTTTGGAGCGCTTTTCCTGTCGTTCCCAATGCCGGTTATGCTTTCGCTTTTGCTGAACGAAGTGCGAAACAGCAAGCTGAAGCGCACGATTCAGACAATCACTTACGCGCCGCACTTTCTGTCCACTGTCGTAGTAGTGGGCTTGGTAGTGTCATTGACCAACATCAATTACGGTTTGATCAACGTGCTGCTCAAAGATCTGCACATCATCGAAACCTCCATCAATTTCATGACAGAGGCCGGATGGTTCAGGCCATTGTACATTATCTCTTCCATATGGCAGGAATCGGGTTGGAGCGCGGTTATTTATATGGCGGCCCTTTCGTCTGTGGATATGCAGCTGTATGAAGCGGCTGAAGTGGATGGCGCCGGAAGGCTGCGCAGAATCTGGCACATTACCATTCCGTGTATTGCGCCTACTATGATTACCATGTTGATTCTGAATGCAGGCAAGGTAATGAACATCGGTTATGAAAAGGTTTTGCTGATGCAAAACGATCTGAACAAGGATACTTCCGACGTTATCACAACCTATGTTTATCAGCAGGGTGTACTGAAAGGACAGTACAGCTATTCTACGGCGGTCAATCTGTTCAATTCCGTGATTAACACTGCGCTGGTTTTGGTGGTTAACACCATTTCCCGTAAGGTGAGCGACACGAGTCTTTGGTGAGGTGAGCTGTTATGAGTAAAAACGCTGCAGTAATAGCCCCAAAGGCTGCTAAAAGAGGCGCCCGTTTTAGATCCGTCAATGACATCGTAATCGACGTAATTGTCGGCATCCTGTTAACATTCGTTGTCCTTATGACGATGTATCCGTTGATTTATGTGATCAGCTGCTCGATCAGCGCGCCTTCTGCGGTGCTGACCGGAGAGGTTGTTTTCCTTCCCGTGCGTCCTACGCTGATGAGCTATCAAAAGCTTTTTCAGGAAGGTACGCTGAACATTGGTTTTTATAACTCGTTTATCTATACGGGATTGGGAACATTGATCAACCTGATACTGACGGCTACGGGAGCGTATGCGCTTTCCGAGAAGAAGTTGGCAGGCCGTAAGCTGTTTACCATGATGATCATGTTTACCATGATGTTCGGCGGCGGTCTGATCCCTACCTACATCGTAATCAAGCAGTTCGGCCTGCTCAATACCCGCTGGTCCATCATGCTGCCAAATGCGATTGGCGTAACGAACTTCATGATCATGAAGAACACCTTTGAGCATTCCATTCCGGTGGAACTTAAGGAAGCTGCGCATGTGGAAGGTGCTTCTCAGACCAAGATTTTCCTTTCCATTGTTCTTCCGCTGTCCAAGGCAATTCTGGCAGTAATGTTTATGTACTACTGCGTAGGCCATTGGAACGAATACTTTAATGCCCTGCTCTATATTACCGATGAAAAGCTTCAGCCCCTTCAGGTTGTGCTGCGCAGGGTACTGATTTCCAATGAAATCAACCAGATGATTTCCGACGGCGCGACAATGATGAGCAACGACCGTCTGGCTCTTGGCGAAGGCATCCGATATGCAATCATCGTCGTATCCAGCATTCCCATGATTATCATGTATCCTTTCTTCCAGCGTTACTTTACCAAGGGCGTAATGGTTGGCGCTGTGAAGGGCTAAATCCGAACTCCGCAGACCGAAGGGTCTGTTAGGAAAAATAGAAAGGAGATCCCATCATGAAACGAATTCTGAGCGTTATTCTCACCCTGATGCTGGTTCTCACGCTTTGCGGCGGCGCATTGGCAGAGACCCTGTCTACGTTCCCCATTGTTGAGGAACCCATCAAGCTGACGGCTTATGCCGTACAGTCTCCCCAGGGCGGTATTGCCAATGAAATGATCACCCTCCAGAAGTATGCAGAAATGACCAACATCCAGATCGACTGGGTTGACGTTCCCCAGGACACTGCAGCTGACACCCTGAGCATGCTGCTTGCTTCCGGCGAACTGCCGGACTTCCTGTACGGCTTTAGCATCAGTGGCAACGACATGATCAAGTATGGTTCTGCCGGTCTGTTCGCCAACCTGAACGAGCCCATCAAGAACTATGCCAAGAACTTCATGAAGGTAGCTGAGCAGTATCCCGGCGCGCTGAGCGGCATTACGCTCGCCGACGGTAACATCTACAGCCTGCCGCATCTGAAGCTGGGCGACAACATGCGTACCAACAAGCTGTTCATCAACCCGGAATGGCTGGCAGCATGCGAACTGGAAATGCCCACCACCTTTGAAGAGTTTGAGGAAGTTCTCTACACCTTCCGTGAGTATGATGCCAACGGAAACGGCGAGAAGGACGAAGTTCCCTTCCTGATCCGTTACAGAGAAGGCTATTTCTGGGATACCATGAAGTCCTTCTTTGGTCTGGGCAACCGTGGCCAGGCTCACACCTGGGTAGACTGGGATGAGGAGCAGGAGGCCTTGCGCTTTATTCCCACCACTTCTGAGTTCAAGGATCTGCTGACCGTAGCCCACAAGTGGTTCGAGGATGGCATTCTCAGCCCCGAACTGTTCCAGCAGACCTCTTCCAAGCAGATTGTAGCCGTTGCTGGCGCAGGTCTGGCAGGCGCGCATGCTGACTTCGTAACCAACACCGGTTCCTTCTATCAGGAAATCTTCCGCTCTGTTCCTGTACTGGAGAACTACTATGGCGACAAGACCTGGTACCGCATGTCCGGCACCATCAACAACCTGAGCGGTATGGTTATCTCCGCCAAGTGCCCCTATGTAAACGAGCTGGTACAGTGGGCAGATTACTTCTACTCCGACGAAGGCCTGATCCTTTACAACATGGGTATTGAAGGCATTACCTTTGAGTACGACGAGAACGGCAAGCCGCAGTGGAAGGACGAAATGATCAATGATCCCAACGGCCTGACCCTGACCCAGAAGCGTGTACAGTACATGTACATCCAGGCTGCTACCGGTATCTACAGCGACGAAACCTATCAGGGCCCCGAAACCTACTGGACCTCTACCGAGCTGATGGACGACTATCGTCCCTGCACGCCCGTAGAAGTTTGGGAAGCTTTCTCTCCCACGCTGGAAGAAGCCGAGGAAATGGACTACATCTGGACCGATATGCAGGCCTATCTGATGGAGAGCATTGCAAAGTTCATCGACGGATCCCGCTCGCTGGATACCTGGGATGAGTATGTAGCCACCATTGAAGGTATGGATCTGGCTCGCTATATGGAACTGTATACCCAGCAGTACGAGCGCTATGCCGCAGCTGAATAAGTTGTCGTTTTGTAGCGTTTCTGATTAACTGATCGGGAACCCTGTAGACGCAACGTGACAGGGGCGCTGCAGGGTTCCCCTTTTAGCCTTTTTCAAGTGTGTAACGCGATTATTTCGATGAAAGAGGTTATGGCCATGACAAATATTGTAGCAGTTATTGAACAAATCATAATGCTGCTGTGCATAACGACAGTCGGATTCTACATGCGCCGAAAAGGCGTTATGACCGATCCGGTGATCAAAGGCGTCAATACTCTGCTGCTGCGCGTTGCTTGGCCGTGCATGATTCTGATGACCACACAGAAGGAATGCACGAGCGAAACAGTGGCAAATTTCCTGACAATTCTGGTAATTACACTGGTAGTACTGGGCATTGCTTCCGTTGCAGCGTTTCTGATTACCAGAAAAGCTGCTTCCAATGCTCCGTCAGCTGTATTCACGATATTGGCTGTTTTGCCCAATGCAGGTTTTGTTGGGCTGCCAATCATCAAGGCAGTCTATGGGGACTTGGGCGTGTTTTACCTTTCTGCATTCCTGGTTGGCTTCAATATTGTCGTGTGGACGATATGCGTGTTCTTTTTTACTGGAATCAGTGTTCGCTCTCTGAAAGAAGCTTTGAATCCCGGATTTATTGCCGCAATTCTGGGAACGGCGCTGTTTTTATTGCGTATAGCGTTGCCTACGCCCTTGGCGGCTACCGTCACGCAGCTGGGCTCATTGACAACGCCGTTGTCTATGCTGCTGCTGGGCGCCAGATTATCGCAGATTTCTCCGAAGGTTTTCCGCAGTAAGCTTTTATGGTGCGCCTATGCGCTGAAACTGCTGGTCATGCCTATGGTAACCTTTGGTATCATGCATCTGCTGAAGGTGGAGCCGCTGCTGATTGGCGTTACAGTCATATCTATGGCTATGCCTTCGCCTGCAGTGGCGCAGCTTTTCGCTGAAAAGTATGGCGACGATGTAGAATTGGCAACTACCGGCGTTTCGATCAGCACACTGCTATGCATTGTAACAATTCCGCTGATCATGCTGATTATATAACGAAAGGAAGATATCACGATGGAGTATACGCATCTTGGCCGCAGTGGACTTTTGGTCAGTAAGCTTTGTTTGGGTACCATGGCTTTTGGAAACAGCTGCGATGAAAAAGAGTCCCATCGCATAATGGATGCAGCGTTGGATGCAGGCATCAACTTCTTTGATTCCGCCGATAACTATGGCAAGGCGACAAACAACGAAGGCATTACAGAAAAGATCATTGGCCGTTGGTTCAAGCAGGGCGGCGGTCGTCGTGAACGCGTGGTTTTAACCACCAAGGTGCACGAAGAAATGCACAATCCCTACGACGGGCCCAACAGCCCCGGTGGTCTTTCTGCCTATAAGGTACGGCGTCACCTGAGGGAGTCGATGGAACGCCTGCAGACGAACCATGTGGAATTGTATTTCATGCACCATATTGATCGTACCACCAGCTGGGAGGAAATGTGGGATGTGTTCGAGCAGCTTTACCGCGACGGCTTGATCGATTACGTGGGCACCAGCAATCATCCCGCTTGGTACTTCACCATGGGTCAGGAGAAGGCCAATCAACGGCATTTCTTCGGCATTGTGGCAGAACAGCATCTGTACAATCTGTTGACCCGTCAGGCGGAACAGGAAGTGCTGCCCGCCGCCAAGAAGCAGGGCATTGCCATCATGACATACAGCCCTCTGGCGGGCGGACGATTGACCCGTGCCGGCCTTAGCGCAATGAAAGCAGCCGATGAAGCAGGCAAGCTGAATGAAAATGGAAAGCACTGCCTTGCTCAGCTGATCAGGTACGAAGAATTCTGTAAGGATATTGGCGTTACACAGGAGGAAGCCGGCCTTGCCTGGCTGGCGCGCAATCCCTATGTAACCTGTCCGATTATCGGCGTGAATGCAGCAGAGCAGATCGAAAGCTCTGTAAAGGCGCTGGAGGTTACCATGACGCCTGAAATCTATAAGCAGCTGGATGAAATCTTCCCGCCCGTAGGCCAGGCGCCCGAAGCGTATGCCTGGTAAGACAGAAATATAGTGAATACCCAAGAAAAGCCTTCAGAATCGTCTGTTCTGCAGGCAAAAAAAGCGGGTGCAGCAAGGAGAAATGCTGCGCCCGCTTTTGTGTGATAGGGCTGCTGCACGTATTGCGACAGCCTGAACGGTATGCTTGGGTCGGCTTAATCCATAATACCCCAAAGCGTTAGGATCCATAGTACGCACCATATTACGCAGATCCATGTGATTATCGTATGAATGATGAACTGTACGGTATGCCAACGCTTTCTGCGGTGGTTTGTCATATGAGAAAACTCTTCGTGGGAGTGTATGAAATGCTTTATACACAGCCAGTATGAACCGAAGCACAGAGCCGGATAGCTTAGCGTAACCAAAAGCTTCCAATACCAAGCGATTTTATTCGCAGTCAGCAAGGACTCAGCCATATTTTGTTCAATGGTATAGAGAACCGGCAGCAGCATGGAAAAAAACAGCGTGGATACGGTGGCGATTATGCCATATCGAACAGCTTTTTTTGATTGTGCCTGCGCTTTGGGCAGCGCAGCCGCTTCCTGCTCGGGAGTATACTTCATTACGACAAAATCCTGAACGGGTGTCTTGAGAGCCGATTCTGCTGAAGAGATGGGTTCACCGCATAATTCCGTATCTCTTTTCAGATAATCCTGCAGTTGAATGTCGGGAAAGAACTTCGCTGCGCGATAGGCATGAATGGCCTTCATGTCGCCGTATTTGTCCTTCCTGAGCACCACATAAAAATCCTCGCCGACTTCCGCCCGGCTGAAGTCGGCAGATGTGGTTGTGAGCGTGTATTGACCATGCTCCGGATGACGGTTAAAATAAAAATGCCATGAATAAGTGATGGGATCTGTCGCACTGTTCTCTTCTTCTTCCTTGTCGTTAAGCGGCGAGCAGATCAGATGGAAATCTCCGTCCATCAGTGCGTTCCTCAGCTTGTCAGCCTTGCGTTGAGCACGCACGATGAAAAATATGCACAGCGCCCAAAAGATAATGAACGCCCACAGGACACTGAACGCATACTCCAGCCCATGGGCTAAAGCCAGGGTGCCCCAAATGACTAGTGCCATAAATCCGATTGATATACTGGCAAAGGATGAACGCTGCTTTTTGAATGAATCGCGGGCAATGACAGCTGTTGTGAGAACGGTTTCAGCGGTAGAATCCGCTGTAGGAATTGGATCATTCGGAAGATTTGAAACCAGAGCATAACCCGAAAACACCGCTATTACGGTAATCAACAGGCTTAACGCTGCCCACGGACGAAACATAATGGAGAGATTGTCGGGCAGCAAAAGCAGCAACATGCTTGCAACAATAGGTATCAAAAAAACGATGATACTCAAAGAATTCTTGATTCGGTTCCTTCGGCGAATGAATTCGCTGCGCAGAGTTATGAATTCGTCGCCTGAAGCATCGGGGTGTAGGGCATGGAGCTTTTTATCCAGCTTTTCCAGTTTATCTCTTTCCGTCATGAATCTGACTCCTTTTTAGAAAGTACTTGCTGTTTCCGGTTATGCCAATCAAGTGCGGTTTATTGGGAAATAACGTGATGAATCATGACCTGTCTTATAAACTTTGAGTATAGTATAACATACTGTATGGCATGAAGAAATGCTATTCGGGTAAAGCTTGATTGCGTATTCCGCATAAAACCATAGTGGAAAACAGAGTCCAGATCCTTCGCTGTGATTCCGTTTTTTTGATGCCTGCTGATAAAATGAGAAGAGGCGCTTTCGGCCTCTTCTCAATTCTTGGTGCGCCCGGCGGCGCACGTTTCTAGAGGGTGAAAGACCCGAATCCGCCCGGTAGCGGGAAGGAGATAGCCGAAGGCAAGGGTGTCCGTTGCGAGGCGGAATCTGAAGGAAGCCGGATGTGGGGAAACTCACGGGCAAACCTCTGGCCTGAATACGGTAGAAACCGGAGCCGTGAAAAGAGGCATAACAAACGAAAGACTCGCACGCGCAGGGTACTTTGAACGCTCCCCGGCGTATGAGTCTATCCAGTCTGCTTGTATTGGACGCGCCGTGTACCGAACGGTACGCACGGTGCGGTGAGAGGTCGGGAGTTAATCACTCCCTCCTACTCGATTTGTATAAGGCTGATTTGTCTCGATGATTTTCCCGAAGGATTCAGAGACTTATTTGGCTTTCGCTGGCTTAATGGCTTTTTCGTTCTTTTCAGCCTGCAGACGTACAGCGCCGGCTTTGCGCTGCTGAGCGCTGCGCCATGCGTACAGCACCAGTGCAACGGCGATAACGCCATAGCTCAGGAAGGCACGGAAGTATTCGCCGATGACGGCGTCGCCAAACATGTTGGAAGCGGCGCTCTGCGCGGTGATGAACAGGCTGTGGAACAGGAAGGTACCAATCAATGCCTGCATATTTGTGGCGCGGTCGATGGACGCACCGCCTACCAGAATGGCTGCGCCGGCATACAGACCGACCTGTTCGTGCGCAGCGTAGGTCTGGAAGGTGCCGATACCGTCGCTCTGCATGAACAGAATCTGACCCCAACCGGCAAGAACGGTGGAAATCATGATTGCGATCACGCGGATACGGTCAACGTTGATGCCGGAGGAATTGGCTACGGTCATGCTCTGTCCGACAGCGCGGAATTTCTGGCCCAGACGGGTTTTCATGATGAAGGTATTGAACAGGCACAAGAGCACCACAAGAGCCCAGGTGACTACAGGAACGGTAATCTTACGACCGCCGTTTACGCCGTTAACGACATTTTTGACAACAGGGAGTAAGAAGATCGCGGTCAGCGCCATACTTAATACGAGATTCACGACCAACTTTTTGACGCTGATCTTATTAAGGGCGTATAGAAGTATTGTCACCACAGCAATCAACGCAGCGATGATATACACAGTATACGTCAACGGAATGGCATAGATGCCGTCGATGGCGGTGTACAGCCCGGTGGAACCTGTGAGGTTCAGCGTGTTCTGAACGCCGGTGGAACCAACAATGGTTACGTTTTCATTCAGCGGAATGATATTTCCGAAAATGAACAGGAACAAAAGCTGATAAGCGCCGTTGGCAAAATAACCCAGAATCAGCGAACCGATGGTTTCCTGACCCTTCATTTTATTAAGAAGCTTACCGATCAGAAAGCCGAAAAACAGGCCCAGAGGCAGTGTAATTGCCGCGGCACACAGGATTCCGGGCACGCCCTTGAAGCCCCAGTTGATTGTCAGAAGCAAACCAATCTGTGCAGCCATTGCACCGATTGTGATCGCAAAGTTGATACCCATGCCGGCGATGATCGGGATGATCAGAGCAAGTACGATAAACGCATTGCGGTTCAGACGCAGCAAAAGCTGACTGCTGACATAGTTGATATCAAGGCCGGATACGAAAATGAACAGTACGCTGATGGCGATAAACAGATAAGTTACCGCATATTTTCCCAAATGGCTGAGAAATTTCTTTAAGTAATTTTGATTAGTCACGAGAAGCACCTCCAGACTGCGTCAGGGCATACAGGATAATGCCGTTGGAAATCATGATGCGCATTACTTCGGAGAGACCGCCGCCGGCAACCGCAGCGTTTGCGATCTGCTGGCCCAGTGCCAGCACGCCTTCAAACAGGAATACGCCAATGATTACATGACTTACCTTTGCTTTCCGCACAGTCGCACCGCCGATCAGTATGGCGGAGGCGGCGATGAATCCCAGCTGGCGGGGCGCTGTATAAAGCTGCGCATAACCAAAGGCCTGACTGTAAACTACAATGCCGACTGCCGCAATGACAGTAGAAAGCGTAGTGCCCAACGTGCGCATATGGTTTACATTGATACCGCTTGCTTCGGCAAAGCGCGGGTTGGAACCTACGGCGCCCATTGCAATGCCAAGCTTGGAGCGGCTGAACAGCCACATGAAGAAACAGCACAGCAGGAAGAACAGCAGAAGTCCCGTGGGAACCGTTACACCGAATACTTCGAAGGAAAGGAGATTATCAAGCAAATGTGCGAAGCTGCCCAGAAGCGAATGGGTTACGCGAAGTCCGCGTCCGCGAAGCAGCCAGATGATTTTGGTGTTGGTGAAGGGGAGGAACATCCAGCCGATGCACATCAGGGATACGAAGCTGTAACCTACATAGGTGGAAATGGTCATCTCTTCGCCCTTCATGCGGTTTAAAAGCAGGGAATATGCCCAACCCAGCGGTATGGCGATCAGCATGCCCAGCACACAGCTGAACAGCAGCGCGAAGGGGCCGGTCATGTCATACTGCAGGGAAATTACGGTGGAAAGAAGGCCTGCAATGCAGCCGAGCGTCATGCCCATGTTAAGACCGATGCCGCACTGAATGCCCGGCAGCATAGCCAGCGCCAGTATGCCATACATACCCACGCGCACCAGTACGTTGCCAAGCATCATGGAAACGCTGATGTTGTAGATTTCGGCAGCCAGACAAAGATAAATGAAGAACAGCGTGATAATGGTTCTAGGAATACCGAAGCGCTTGGTCAGCGGCTTCCAGAAGATATACACCAGTGCCAGCAGCAGAACTGCAATACTTCCGATCAGATACAGATTCGCGTTCGCAGCAAGCTTAATGCGGAATGCAACGCTGCCGGACAGGGTGGAATCAGCTTTTTCTTCGGCATAAATACCATAGCGCTCATAGAAATCCATGCTGCCGGAATTGGCAACCTCTTCCATTCTATCCTGAATCGAATTCTTGGTCTTCTTATCCAGATTATCGAGGTCGGGGATAATGGCGACGAGATCCGTCCACAGTGCGCCAAAGGCGTCGTCTACAACATCGCCCTTGGCGGATAAAGTATCGGACTCCTCAAAGTAGTTGTAATTCACAACGATTTCGGTTGCTACTTCGGCAATCGCTTCTTCGCCCTCAGCGGCAGCGCTCACTTCGCCGTTCAGAACCGCTTCGATCTGCGCCTTTACGTCCTTGAGCATCTGCTTTTTGAAATCTTCCCGCGTTGCCAGTTCGGGTACTTTATCGGTAAGCTCCGCCCACAGCGCATCATCGGTTTCCGTGTTCAGAGTCGTCCAGTCAATGATTTCTGCGGTAAGATAGCTATAAAGCTGATCGTAAAGCGCAGCGTCTTCTTCTTTCTTCTCAGCGCTGGCCATGGCGCGAACCAACTTTACGAAGGGCTTTTTATAGTATTCATACTTTTCATCGCCGAGCTCAGGAACCTTTTTGGTAACGGCCGCATACAGAACCTCATCGTCTTCGGGGGCGGCAAAATCGGTCCAATCGACGACGGATTCAACAAGCGCTGTATAAAGGTTTGCGTATTCGGCCTGCTCTGTGGCTTCCAAAGCGGAGTAATCTGCCATTGCCAGCTCCAGCGCGTCAATCTTTTCAGCGAGAGCGGCTGTGTCGACGTCGCCCACATTGCTATAAATGGCTTCAGCTTCGGAGCGGGCAGCTGCTTCCGCGTCTGCACACAGCTGTTCAACCTCATTTAAGCCCATCTTACGGAAGTCCGGAAGCGCTCGAAGCTCCTTGAGCTTGACGTTTTTTGCTTCCGCTGCGATTTTGTCCACCAAGCCGCCGGACGCTACGTGCAATACAGCGTTGGTGCGCATTTCGTTAAGCTGAACTTTTGTGGATTCCATACTGCGGACAAAGAAGCCTGATACAGATACAATCAGGAGAATGATGCTCAAAGCGAAGAGCACAATGGAAATAATGCGCTTGCTCTGGCTGATTTTTTTTGCCTGCTTCTGGCTCATGCAAGATCGCCTCCATTCACTTTTGCACCGGACATAGCCAGACCAAAGCTTGTATCAGAGCTGTCGGGTCTGAGGATGCAGTTAATCTTGCCTTCGGATACAATGGCAATGCGGTCGCAAATGGAGCGCAGCTCCTGCAGTTCGGAAGAAACGATAACAATGGTCAGCTTCTTTTCGCGGTTCAGGCGAACCAGCGTTTCCAAAACCAACTGCTTTGCACCGATGTCAATACCGCGCGTGGGTTCGGATACAAACAGGAATCTAGGGTTCAGCGCCAATGCACGGGCTACGCAGACCTTCTGCTGATTACCGCCGGAGAGCTGACCGGTGGGCTGAGCGGCAGAAGTACAGCGGATGTCCAGTTCGCGAATCATATCATTGGCATATTTTCGGATGCTGCGGGTGTTTTTGAGTTTTACGCCGCCATACAGGAAATCATTGTGCACCTGCATTGCATTAAAGGCGATGTTGTCTTCAATGGACTGATCCAGAAGCAACCCTACGCCGCGCCTGTCTTCGGATACCATTGCAAGGCCTGCATTCAAAGCCGCCTTCGCATTGTTCAGAGGCAGCTCTTTTCCAAACAGCTCCACGCTGCCGGAAGCGGGGTAAAGTCCCATTACGCCGTTCGGCAGGCCGATTTTTCCCTGACCGGCCAGACCGCCAATGCCAATGATTTCACCGTCAAAAATATCAAGATCAATACCCTTAACAGCTTCGCCGGGCATGTCAACCCAAAGATCGCGCACCTTCATTGCGATTTTCTCTGTCGGGTTTTTAACTTTACCTTCGATTTTGATCAGATCGTCGTCTCCGCGGCCGATCATCAGGGAGGCCATTTCTTCTATGCTGGTATCCTTTTTATCGCGCGTAGTTACCAGCTGACCGTCGCGCAGTATGGTGATGCGGTCCGCAGCATCCATTACTTCGTTCAGGCGGTGGGTGATAAAGATAATTGCGATGCCGCGGGCAGCGATATCCTTCATTACACCGATCAGCTGCTGCGCTTCGCTTTCGGTCAATACTGCGGTAGGCTCGTCAAATACCAGCAGCTTGATACCGGATTTATCGATTTCGCGTGCGATTTCGACAAACTGCATATAGCCGACGGGAAGACCGCCAACCAGCGAATACTCGTCAATGCCAATGCCGACGCTGGACAGAGCCGTGCGCGCATCTTTTGCCATCCTGTTTGTATTCAGGATTTCCAGCTCTTTACTAAGTACCTCGCTGACAAACCAGGGCTTAGAAATCTCGCGGTTGAGCTTTATGTTCTCAACAACGGAAAAACCGGGAATCAGCATGAATTCCTGGTGTACCATGCCAATGCCCTTAGTCATGGCATGCATTGGCGATGTTATGTTCGCGCGGGTCCCGCTTACCAGCACTTCGCCCTGAAAGCCGCCGGTGGAATGAATTACGGGCATACCGAACAGAATATTCATCAGAGTTGATTTACCTGCGCCATTTTCACCCAGAAGCGCATGAATCTCACCTGGACGAATCTTCAGCGTAACGTCTTTCAGAACCGCATTCGATCCGTATGTCTTGGTGATATTATTCATTTCGAGAATGTATTCTCCAGCCAAGAAGCCAGCCCTCCCAACAAAGCATCGCATTACGAAAAGGGAGACCGAAAAAACGGTTCCTGAAATGCAATGGTTTTTTTGTATATCCTTCAAGCGAAGCCAACGCTTCGCGCGAATTCCAACGTCAATGATCTATAAATTACAGCCCCGTCTTGACGGCGCCTGTATGCGCAATCAGAGGGGCAAGATTCGTTTCAATCAAAAAGCCGTCCGATTCCGGCAGTATAGACGGAAGAATCGCCCGAACCCAGGCCACACAAAGCGGTGGGTTCGGGCGATGAAATTCTAACTTGCGAAGTTAATCGATAAATTAGTCTACATAGTCAGCAAAGTTGATGGGATCGAAAGCGATGAGGTAGTAGTTGCTGCACTCAACGCCATCAGCATTGATGTACTTGCCGAGGGAAGCAGAGCCGCCGGCAGCATTTGCGAAGCACTGGGTCAGAACTGCTTCATCGATCTTGCTTTCCAGCTTGCCTTCTGCGTACAGGCAGGCATACTCGTAAGCGGCATTGATCATGGACATGTTTACCGGAACTGCCCAAGTGGAGAAGCGCTCCGCAGAATCGGTCTCAGCGAGGTAGTTAGCCAGGTTGGTGATGGCACCGTCGATGTCGCCATAGGTGGCTTCCAGACCGAAAGCTTCCTGATAGCCGTGGAAGGGGGAGGGGCAGCAGGGCAGTGCATAGTAAGCATTCTCGCCTGCGTTCAGAACGGCCTGCTGGAGAGCAACCTGGATGCCGCAGTTGGTGCAGTAGAAGCAAACCTTCTTGCCAGCGTACTCTTCCATAACCTTCGGTACATCCTCAAGAACCGCAGCCTGAGCACCAGACATGCCGGCGTCACCGGTCGGATCGGGGCAGTCGCGCTCTACGAATTCGATGCCGTAGGTTTCAGCAGTCATCTTCATAGCGTCGCGCTTTGCAACGATGGTTTCATAGGAAAGGTGACGGGCGAAGGAATAGTGAACGATAACATCGCAGCCCCACTCGGCAGCCTTGTCAGCAACCTGGTAGCCGCAGCCGATTTCGTCAACAGCCAGTACGATGTCAGCAGCAGCGGAGATATCGGAGGGATCCTCAGCGGGAACGCCGGCGATCAGGAGGATATCATCGCGGCCAAGGCTTTCCTTGATCTGGGTGAAGGCGGATACGGCGCCCTGTACGCCCTGAACGAAGATGATAGCCTTAACTTCGGGATCGCTTGCGAAAGCGATCAGCTTGGAGATGGTGGTTTCAACTTCGGAGGAGAAGTTGTCCGGATAGGTGTCGTGCAGAACTTTTTCTGCGCCGTAGGTTTCGATCAGCTTGGTTGCGGCGGTAACTTCTTCTTCACCCTGAGAAGTGGTGCCGGTCAGGATAGCGATCTTGTAGTTGGCAGGTTCTTCGGCGGTAGCGATGGCGGCGGAAGCCAGAACCATCACAAGTGCCAGCAGCATGCAAAGCAGTTTCTTCATGTGACGAGTCCCCCTAATTTTTTTTCGCTCTATAGCACTATGTACTACAAAGTAATGCAATAATAATACATACGATTGTATGCTGTGTCAAGTTAATTTGCTGTTTCGGCTTCAAAAAATTGCAAAAATCCGTCAAACATTGCTGCCTTTTATCCATAAAAGCCGTTTTTCTATATAATAACATGCATTTTATTGACGAATTGCATAAATACCGATGCATAATTTCTGAAATGCGGCGCCTTTTTTCAAAGGCCGATGCGGTTTCAACGCAGATCATTTTTGACGAACCTCATATTATCGCCGAAAAGGTTTGACCATTCTGACGGAATCGATATTCAGGATAAGCGAAGGGGAACACGGTTCTTTCCTATAATAAAGGAGCCTATTTGGCCTGGCTGTTGCATGGATAATTGACAATTATCGTTGACTGTGCTATATTTTACCCAGTTCGGAGTATGGGAATTGAGGTGGGATATATTGAACCCGCTATATATCGGTTTATTTTTCGCGCTGCTGGTTAGCGTAATGCCTCTGATTGGTAAGGTTCTGAAAAAGAAAAGAGGGAATAGCGAAAAGTATCAAAAGATCATGGAGGATTTTCAAATAAGCGTTCAAAGCGCCCTGACCGAAGGAGAAGTTGTCGAGGCCGTGTGCGGCTATGTTCCCTGTGCAGCCGTAACCAACAAACGCCTTCTGATCGGCGCCAAAACTGGGCTTGAAACCGTACATTTTGCGGATATTACGTCGCTTAAGGGCATGAACGGAGCCGGAGACAAAACTTCTAATCCGGATCAGATGCTGGTTTTTTCGATTAAGGCCAACAAAAAATACGTACTGGGCAATCACAGTGAAGGTTTCAATGAGGTGGTAACGAGCCTGTTTCAGTATACGGGGCTATAATCATCCAGAGTCTATACGGGAGCGAGCTGAATCTCGGAATTCCGGGCCAGAAGCCTGAAAGAAAAGCATAATCATTCGATGCAGGTATTCAGAATTCCAATGATTACAGTGAACTGAGAGGTTTTCAATATGAATTATCGCATAACTGCTTCTTTACCGATGATGGCTGTATATCGCTGCGAATATTGCCGCAACGTGGCTATGCATCAGGTATTCTTGAAAAAGGGGACGAGTTTTGAATCCGGCTGGACGCAGGGAGGTACGGAACGCCGCCGGGAAGGAAAGCAGGAAATGCTTTCAGAGAGGCTGAACGAAGCAGCTGATGCATTATCTTCAAACAATAAGGCGCTTACGTTTATTGGAAAGACAATTGACGGAAAGTGCCCGTTTTGCCAAAAGAAGCAATCTTGGATGCGTATGTCCTATTCACGTTGGGCCGGTTTTATCGGAGTACTTGCCCTGATTGCTGCTATCGGCGCTATCGGTACACGCACCTTCGATGGAAGCCGCGCGCAGCTGGAATCAATGAAGACGGTAATGCCGCTGGTGATTGTATGTTTGATCTTGTCGATTGTCGGGTTGATCATCCATTCCGTCGTGATGCTGGTTCGGACCGTACATATAATCCGGCAAAACCCTGTCTATCTGGCGCGCACGGTCAATGAGCTTGTCGCCAAAATTGCGGACCATCCGGAATACTTGGATCACCTGAATAATGGCGATAGTCGTAAGTATGATATGAGACCGACCTGAAAAATGGCGGTCTTTTTGACTGATTTGTGAGGCGCATATAAAGGAGTATTTGAAATCAGAGGTGTAGGGAGTGGATATCATGAAACGAATTCTGTGCATGGTTTTGGCGATATTGATGTTTGGTTTTGCTGCGAATGCAGAGGAATTCCATATGGTTTTTTATGGAGACTGGAACGAGATTAATAAGGCCTCCTATCAGGAAGAACTGGCGGAAGTATTTCATTCGGTATATCCGCGGCTGTATGCGCGGTGGGGCAGGGAAACTGCGCCAAGGCTCGTTTATTTTGAGGCAGCGTCGGAGGGCGATGTATCTGTAGCTGCCTCCTACTTGAATTATGTCGTTCTCAATACGGAGTATGCCAACCGGGCGCCGTATGATCTGGGCTATTTTGCCCATGAGCTGACGCATACCGTACAGGGATATAACGGAAGGATCAATTACGGCGGCGATGCGTGGTGGGTTGAAAACATGGCCAATTACGGCAGATTCCGCTATTTTCACTGGACAGACGCCAAGTGGATGGAGCCATCCTCCATTGACCCTGACGACTGGATGGATTGGGGCTATACCCCCTACGGCAATTGCCAGTGGTTTTTTGCCTATATGGATGATCGCTATCCTACCGCCATTGATGAAAACGGAACAATGCATTATGGCCTGATTGACGCTATTCACCGCCTGATTTACACAAACGAGGGGGAAATGCTTAACGATAATCCCTATCTTCCCGAAACTCCGATCAATCGCCTGGTGAATGATATCACCAGTTATGAATCGATTGATGCGCTGCGGCTTCGCTTTGCCGAGGAACTTAGGGAAGGAACATGGAGCTTTAACGGCTTTTCGGAATATAAGGACAATTTCCTGACGGAGAATCTGAACGGAATACAGAACCCCGAGTATCCGTCATGGGAGGAAGCGATTCATACAAGAAGTTCGGCAGAGCCCATGGCTGCTGTGACGGAAGGGGAAAACCTGTGCCTGCATGCCGGGTGCGTTGAAGTGTCTGGCTTTGTAAATGAATATGAAGCGCCGGAAATGCTGACGGACGGCGATCCCTATACCAAGTGGTGCTCCACCAGTCATAGTGTGAGCAGCATGAAGTACGCTATGGATGGCGCCGGGCAGTGGATTGTGCTGGATTTGGGGGAAGAAAAGGAGTTTGACACCTATACCGTTCTGAATACCAGAACTGTGGAGTCATATTATGGCAATATGGTCAGCTGGGAGTTGATGGCGTCGTCGGACGGGGTCGAGTGGCGTTGCGTGGACTATCAAACGGATTGCAACCTGGACATGGTTTCGTTTCATGTGGGAATGCAGAAGGCACGATACCTACTGCTTAAGGCGTATCGGCCGGACGATGGGGAAGTCGGAACCATTCGCCTGTATGAATTGATGCTGTTTAAGATGGGGTAGTCGTATGAGAGAAATGAGCGTTAACATCGATACTCATGAGCGCTATATTCGCCGCTGCTATGAACTGGCGGTTTCCGCGGGGAAAAAGGGGTTTGATACATTTGGCGCGCTTGTGGTTTCAAATGATCGGATTGTTGAAGAAGCGGAGAATACCGCGGATTATGCAAACGGTATATTCGGGCATGCCGAGTTTAACCTTGTACACAAATGCGCCAACCGCTATTCCGATAACGTGCTGAAGGACGCCGTATTTTACACCAGCTGCGCGCCGTGCACCCGCTGCCTGATGGCCATTGCGTCCCTTGGCATCAGAAGGATTGTTTATGGAGTATCCTATCAATCATTTGGATTGCTGCTGCCGTTTGAGCCGGAGATCATCGACTATGAAGGAATCCTGCAAAAAATGGGCGTGGAAATGGAAATGTACGGCCCCGTACTGGAAGACGAAGGTATGCGCGTATTTGAATACTGGGGCGGAGATTACAGGCCGCTTGAAGAGCTTTTACGGGAAAGCGCAGAAATGAAAAAACAGAATAAAGCATAAAGATGCCAGAATACTTCTAATAAACCGGGCAGCTGCGACGTTTTACAACGACGTAGCTGCCTGGTCTCTGAGAAAATGATTTCGGTTTTCAGCCAAACAGATTGTTCCAGCAATCCCGGCAGTAAACGGGCATAACGCCTCTGGGCTTGAAAGGGAATTGTTCCAACTTTCCGCAGCCGGAACAGGGGTATTCGTTCATTGCACTCTTTGATTCTTCGGATGGCTTCTCTTTCA
Source organism: Clostridia bacterium (assembly GCA_045538305.1). Lineage (GTDB taxonomy): Bacteria > Bacillota > Clostridia > Christensenellales > Aristaeellaceae > SFHK01. Next base: position 27,987 of record JAZSRC010000001.1, read on the forward strand.
CAGCAATATCGCCAAACATATGGGTTGTATCTGCGGATTCTCGGTCGAAATTGCTAAGCGTTACGCTTTTTAGCTTCTCGCAGCCAGCGAACATGAAGCTTGCGTTTTTGACCGACGAAAAATCCAGCTCGGACATATCCATTTCCGTAAGGCTTTTACAGTTTTCAAACATGGAAACCACGCCTGTGGTGTTGAACATATCAAAGCACCCGTTGAAGTTTACTTCTACAAGCGAAGTATAACAATAAAACAGGTAGCTGCTGTTTTCGTTGGCAATTACGCCGCCCTCCGCTGCGACGAACACATCGTACAGGTCGCCGTGCGGAACTGCCCATGCCAGAACACTGCCGTTATGATTTGCTGAGTAGTCCACTGCGGACGATGGCGCGTCCTTCAGCGAATCTAAAAATGTAACGGATAGAATCTCCGACCTAAGAATTTTCAGGCCCATAGGCGGTATCTCCTCGTTACTTTTTACAGATCCTTCATAATCGAACACTAGGCGGAGCGTTTGAGCCGGCATAGCTTCCGCTGCCGCAGAGCAGAAAATCAGGGATAAAGTAAGGATGAAAGCAATCAGTTGATGAATACGCATGTATGATTCCTCCTGACGGTACGCCGAAACACTCGTTTATCCGTAAAACCGACTGCGTACATTCCGGATACCGTTTTATCATCCATTATATCAGATTATATCGGAAATTGATAGAAGAAAAGGCATTTGTCCATTGTATCCGAAAAAGCGGTTATGGTATACTGAAATTATCGACAGGTGCGCTTACGGCGATATTTTTCGTATAATGATTTGGAATCTGCCTGAAAACGGATCGATGATCGGAATGATACCGGCGTTTGACAGAGTACAGATATAATTGGGAGAAAGTATGATGATTAAACTTTTACCATATAACGATTCGTTTGCGGATTCCCTTGCGCCGTTTGTGGTTTCGTTCTGGGATACGCATCACAGTCTGGTTGACTTGAAACAGGCAAAAAACCTGCTGAACGAATGGATGAGAAATGAACATCGCTTGTTTGCGATTGCGTTGGGCGATCAGCTTGTCGGATTTCTGCGCATCCATAACACGAGTCCGACGCTTTGTTGGATTGATGATATCTTCGTGGATGAGCCGCATCGTGGAAAAGGAATTGCAACGCAGGCGATTGGCCTGTTAGAGGCGAGGATGAAAGCGGAAGGCTTGACAAGCTTTTGTATGGAGGTCATTCCTGACAACATTCCCGCCATACGCCTGTATCATAAGCTCGGTTATGACCGGTTGAGCATGATCATCATGAGAAAAGATACCGAGACATTCGATACACAACGAACCGAAACCATCTCCGGTCTTTCATTTCGCGTCCGACGTTTTGAATAAAGACAAAACGCATATTTGTCGCTGTCAACGCGCCTTGAATAACCGGAAAAAATGGGCTATAATAGTAGAAAAGATGGGCGTCAGCCCATGTGGGGAGGTTTTGGTATGCGCCTGATTGATCAGATGAAGGCTCCGGTATACGATAAACTCGTGAAGCTTGAACGGAAGAAACTTGCGGAAATGTACAGCCGCTGCTTTGAAAGCACCTGGGAAACCACGTTGCAGCGCTCCGAAGGAACGGTTTTTCTTGTTACGGGCGATATTCCTGCGATGTGGCTCAGGGATTCTTCCGCTCAGGTATATCACTATCTGCCGTTTGCGTCGGAATATGATGAGGTTGCCGAGGCCATTGTTCAGCTGATCAGGCGGCAGTATATGTACATAAACCTTGATCCGTATGCAAATGCTTTCAACCGCGAACCCAACGGCAATTGCTGGGAGAAGGACGATACCAGTTTTGCACCCGGCGCAGAGGACTGGATATGGGAGCGCAAATATGAAATCGATTCATTGTGCTATCCCATCCGTTTGACCCATGGCTACTGGAAGCTTACCGGCCGTACGGACTGGTGCGATGATTCGTTCTTTCAGGCGGCGAACAACATCCTGACCGTATGGGAAACCGAACAGCATCATGCGGAGAAGTCCGATTATTATTTCAACCGCACCAATTGTCCCCCGTCTGATACACTGCCCTGTGAAGGAAGGGGAAATCCCGTTGCTTATACCGGCATGACGTGGAGCGGCTTTCGTCCCAGCGACGATGCATGTAAATACGGGTATCTGGTTCCGGCCAATCTCTTCGCCGTAAAGGCGCTGGAACTGCTTTCGGAATTGCTGGAAGCCGTTCGCCCCGGCGATGCGCTGATTGCCCGTGCCGGAAAACTGCGGGCTGAAATTGCAAAGGGCGTTCATGATTACGCACAGGTGGATCACCCGGTATATGGGCGCGTATACGCGTACGAAGTGGACGGCCTTGGAAATGCCCACTTTATGGACGACGCCAATGTTCCCAGCCTTTTAAGTCTTCCGTATCTGGGTTGTGTGAAGGCGGACGATCCCGTGTATCTGAATACCCGCAGGATGATTCTCAGTAAAGCCAATCCCTTCTATTATGAGGGCAGTGCCGCAAAGGGAATCGGCAGCCCCCACACGCCGCCGGAGTATGTATGGCCGATTTCGCTGTGCATACAGGGCCTTACGTCCGAAGATCCGGAGGAAATCCTGTACCTTGCGGATATGCTGGCTGCCATTGACGCCGATACCTATCTCATGCACGAGGGCGTGGATGTAAACAATCCGGCCAATTTCACCCGCGCGTGGTTTGCCTGGGCGAATTCCATTTTCAGTGAGTTTGTCGAAAAAGCGGTATGCTATATGAAGCCTGAAGATAAAAAAGCATAGCCTGAATCCTTGCCGCATTCTGCGGCGCAAGGATTCCAGACTTAAAGAAGGGGATGATCCTTTTTGGAGATCGTCCCTTTTTGTGAATGCGAAAACCCGCAACCGGGCGAAGGATTGCATAAGGAAGTAAAGAATCATAGCGGAGGATGTATTGCATGCTATATGCCGGTTTTTTGATTCGGCAGGAACGATTGAAAAGAAACTGGAGCCAGGAGGGCCTTTGCAAGGATATTTGCACCGTTTCCTATCTGTCGAAGATTGAAAAGGGAAAGGCGGAACCGTCTGAAGAGATTCTCCGCATGCTGATGAGCAGCATGGGACTTAAGTGGTTTTCCGCCGATCGGGAAAAGGAAGCGGTCATTCAAAAAGCATATGAAATCCTATGGGGATTTGATGAAGGACTGCAGGAGTTTCTTTCGAAACAGGATGCCGATTTGTTTATCTATAGTCCTTACGGACCTGACTGGTTGCTTTTATGCCGTTATGCCAATGACGGTTCTCCGGTGGATGAAGAGCTGGAAACCTGCCTGAACCACAAACAGCTTGCCCTGCAGCGAATTTTACAGGGGCGCTGTCAGGAAGCGATATGTCTGTTTCCGATAGGGTTTGTTCAGTATATGGCCAGCGTTTCCGATTATAACGCAGGCAGATATACGCCGGCGCTGGAAAAACTGCAATCGGCGTATCAGCAGGCGGCTCAGGAAGGCCGGGCGCGGCTGATGCTGTATTGCAAAATGATGATGGGCAACTGCTATTCGAATCAGAACAATCTACCCGCTATGGAGCATCATTATGAAGTGGCGCTGCGACTGGCAGAAAGCCTTCTGGATGAAAGTGCAGCTGCCAGCATTGCCTATAATCGCGCCGCCACGCAAGTGGAAATGGGCGATTACGAGCAGGCGCTGATATATTTCAAAAGTATCGAAAATCCAAAGTGTATGGCTTTGCATAAGCATGCTATCTGTCTTGAGAAACTGGGCCGGAAAGAAGAGGCGCTTTCCGTGCTGGACAAGGCGCAAACATCGCCTTTGACTTATGAAAAATACGGGGATCTTGAGATGCTGCTGCTTGACATTGTTCGCGTAAGGGTCGAAGATCCGGATTATCTAAAAAATGCGGACTATGGTGAAAAGCTGATTCGTGGGTTTGATTTGTGCCTGAAGCTGCTTCCGTCTGGTTACGCGCAATTCCATCTTCCGTGGCTGATGGAATGGTACGAGCATAACCGTCAATATAAGAAGGCCATGGAGGTTTTGCGGTTTTTTCCTGAAAAACGTATAAATCATTGAATTGAATGCAGCAAATGCGCTTTGATTGTCCCAAAACAACGGTCTTCCATTCATTCACCTCGGGTTGTATAATGTTCCCGAGGTGATCTGTTGTGAAAAAAACGCTTTGGACAAAGAATTTCACGCTTCTGATTGCAGCCACGATTCTTGGCAGCATTGGTGGAATTGCCGGTAACTTTGCGCTTTCCTTTCTGGTGTTTGATGAAACGGGCAGCACGCTGGCTTCCGCCTTGATACTGGCTATACAGCTGATTCCTGGGTTTATTGTGCCTCTGGTAGCGGCGCCGCTGATGGATCGGCTTCCGAGAAAACCGTTTCTGGTGGCGGGAGATGCCGTAAATGGCATACTGTATTTGCTGGGCGGCCTGTATTTGATGTTTTTCCCGTTTACGTACATTGGCTATCTGGTGTTTTCTCTGGTGCTGGCGTGCCTGCAATCCTTTGATTCGCTGGCATATATGAGCATTTTTCCAAAGTTGATACCGGAGGGAATGGATGAAAAGGGGTATACCGTTTCGTCTATGCTGTATCCGGTTTTGCAGGTGGTCATGATGCCGCTTGCAGCGGTGCTGCTGGATGCATTTGGAATTGCCTGTATCATTATTGCGCAGGGAGCTCTTTCCATACTGGCGGCGGTTGTCGAAAGCTTTATTCGGATTCACGAAGAAAACCGATTGGACGGCGAGAGATTCTTCTGGAAAATGTGGCGCGCCGACATCAGGGAAGCGATGGATTATCTGCGCAATGAGCCTGGGATTCGGGGTATTTACAATTACATGGCCGTTACCAATGGAGTTGGAACAGGTTACGGACCTATTTTGGTTGCTTTTTTCCGGGTGACAGCCGGGCTGACCACGGCGATGTATTCGCTGTTTTCGGTTGCGGAGTTTATTGGGCGCACACTCGGCGGTTTTGTGTGCTATAACATAAAAATACCCGTAAAGAAACGCTTTGCCTTTGCCTTTTCCGTATACCAGATTTATGAGACCATGGATATGATACTTTTGTGGATTCCGTATCCCGCAATGCTGATAAACCGCGGTATATGCGGCTTCCTCGGCATAAACAGCGCCACCATGCGGCAGGCGGCAGTGCAGCAGTATATTCCCGAAACGCTCAGGGCAAGGCTGAATGCGTATCAGAGCATGCTTACCCTTGCGGTGGGCTCGGCGCTAACGCTTGCTGTCGGGCTCTTGGGCGAAGTGCTGGATTACCGCGTATGCATGACGGCTTGCGGTTTGTTTTCCTGCATAACCTGCTGGCTGACCATATGGCTGAACAGGAAGAGCGTGAAAAGCATATACGAAATGCAGAAAGAGGAATCTGTTGTTTCTGATTGATATGCAAGGAGCATGCATCCAGCTATTTTGGCCGGATAGTAAGCGTGGTTTTTCGGATCTTTTCGGGGATAAGGCACGTGCGGTTGACAGGTATGAGGAGGAACTGATATAATCGCCAAAGAGATACGGACAAATGTGTCATTCAGGTAAAAACAGGAGGCAGTATGCGTACAGAAAAGATTTTTTCAAGAAACGATAAATTTCAACTGTTTGAAACCCTGAAGCGCAATCGGGAAAAACGCACAAAAACAGGGCTCGTGTTCATTGAGGGTGTGCAAATGGTGGAACAAGCCATACGTCACGGATGGCAGTTTTATGCCATGGCGGTGATGGATGGTAAGCGTCTGTCCGGCTGGGCGGAGGACATGATCGGAAAAGCGCAGCCTGAGGTTTTATATTACATGCCCAGACAGCTTATGGAAGTACTGTCCGACCGTGAGGAAATGTGCGAGATTATCGCCCTCGTGCGCATGCGAAAGGATGCCCTTGACCGTATGGCGCATGCGGCTGAATTGTGCGCAACTCCGTTTTACGCGCTGTTTGACAGGCCTCAGTCTCCCGGAAATCTGGGTACTTTCCTGCGTTCCGCCGATGCGTTCGGAGCAAACGGTGCGATTATCACGGGCCATGCGGCGGATTGCTTCGATTCTCAGGCGATTCGGGCCAGTGTTGGCACGGTTTTTGCAATGCCGTTTGCGAATCTTCCGTCTGCGGAGGAAGCGGTTAAGTGGCTGAAGGCGCAGCCGAACGCGCCGCTGATCGTTGGCACCAGTGCAAAAGGAGAAAAGGAGATTTCCCAGCTCGATCTTACGGGACCGGTTGCGCTTGTAATCGGAAATGAAACCTTTGGCATGAGCAAGGCGTGGAAAGAAACGTGCGATGTACTGGTGAAAATTCCGATTTCCGGCGCCGCATCATCCCTGAATGCAGGCTGCGCTGCTACCGTTTGTTTTTATGAAATCAGCCGTCAGCGCAGAGGAAAGAATCAATGAACTGACGAGTAGGGACATCGGGCTTGAAAACGACGCCGCTGTGTGGTATAATTATAAACCGGATTTGCCTTATTTTCTTACGAAAGGATTAGATGTTCTATGAAAAAGTTGTTTGCTCTTGTTCTGGCCGTGATGATGGCTTTCTCCTGCGCCTTGGCGGAAGAAATCAATTGCTATTACTTTGACCCCGCTTTTGTTGAAGGCGTAGACGGCTATTTTGCCGCTATCGGAGGATTTGGTTATCAGATGTTCATCCCCGAGAACTTCGTTTCCTATGAACTATCCGATACGGATCGCGCGAAAGGAGTTCAGGCGATTCTGGCTGCTGAAGATGGGAGCCTTGCGTTGACCATCAGCCTTGCAGCGCTTGTCGATACCGAAGGCAATCAGATCGTCACGCTCGAAGGCCTTTCCGAATTCTATGCTGAGAATGGCGTTGTCGAACAGGAAATCGCCTTCTTTAACGATCTGCCTGGTCTGTACTATGTTCTGACCTCGCCCGTTGTTTACGGCAACCTGGCTTTTGTAACTGAGGAAGGTTATGTGTTAACCTTTAGCATCATCAGCAACGGCACCGAAGAAATGATGGGTCTGGCCGATGTCATGCTCTTCTCTGTATGTGCGGTTGATGAGGAATAAAACGCAGTTTATCAACAGCGTTCAAAAACAGCTTCGAGGCTTACTCTGAAGCTGTTTTTATTTGTACTATACTTAGTCCTTTATGGTTTGGCAATTTGAGAGAAGTTTCTCCTTGATGGGAATGCGCGTTTGTGATAGAATAATGAGGAATGATTATTCATTATATATTCAGTGCATGATAAGAGAGGTTTTTCCATGACGGTCAGGAATTGGGTAAAAGAACTGCCGAAAATATCCGTGGGCGTGTTGGTTGTCGCCTGCGCGGTATATTTTTTTATGCTGCCCAGCCATGTATCTATCGGAAGCGCCGCCGCATTGGCAATGATTATCAGCAACTTTGTACCGCTCCCCGTTTCCGTCATCACTCTCGGACTCAATATTATATTGCTGATTATCGGATTTCTGCTGGTGGGTTCGGAATTTGGAATCAAAACAGTGTATTGCGCCATACTCATGCCGGTGTATTTGGGTATTCTTGAAATCATTTTTCCCGATTTTCAGTCTATAACCCAGGATCCTTTGCTGGATGTCGGCTGTTACATACTTGTGGTTGGCGTCGGCCTTGCGGTGCTGTTTTCCTGTAATGCTTCTTCCGGAGGACTGGATATTGTTGCCAAAATACTCAACAAATTCCTGCATATGGATATGGGGAAAGCCATGGGAATTTCCGGCATGGCGGTCGCGCTTGCTTCGGCGCTGTGCTACGATTCAAAGACGGTGGTACTCAGCGTATTGGGAACCTATGTCGGCGGTATTGTGGTGGATCATTTTATTTTCGGCTTCAATATCAAACGCCGCGTGTGCATTATCTCGCCCAAGGTGGACGACATCGTACAGTACATACTGCACGATCTGCACAGCGGCGCAAGCCTGAACCAGATTATCGGCGCATACGACAACGTAATGCGCAAGGAAATTATTACCATTGTAGATAAGCAGGAATATAAAGCCTTAATGGATTACGTGCGCAAAACGGATCCCAAAGCCTTTGTTACGGTATATTCCGTAAATGAAATCCGCTACCAGCCGAAGAAGAAATAACGCTTTTGCAGGTTTATTCTGCTGCGGCTTCCGCCATGGCCAGTACATTTTCCCACGGCACGTCCGGCAATATGGATTCGTGACTGGGCGAAACAAGGAAATTTGGGCCGAATAAATCGCGCAGGCGGTATACTTCTTCCTTTACCCCGCGCGGCGTAGCGCGGGGAAGGAGGCGCTGGGTATCTACGCCGCCCACAAACACGATTTTTCCGTTAAACTCGCGTGCCAGCGTTTCGGCGTCCATGTGAGCCGCCTGTGCCTGAATTGGGTGCAGAGCATCCACGCCTGCGCCGATCAGGCGGGGAATAACTCTGTGAATGGAGCCGCAGGAATGCAGAAGTACCTTGATTCCGTGCCTGTGAGCCTGATCGGTGAATTTTTTGAACCCCGGCATTACGAAGCGGTCAAACATTTCGGGTGAAATCAGCGTGTCCAGCTGACTTCCGAAATCATTTCCGAAAAAGAACATATCAATTTTATGGCCGGCTTCCGTAAAAAGGCGTTCGTTGATTTTCAGGTAAAAATCAACGACGTGCTCCGTAACTGCTTCCACCACATCAGGGTCGGTATACATTTTAATAAAGTAATTTTCCATACCAAAAAAGTCGCACACATTGTGGAAAAAGCAGGACCATGAGCCTGATAATATGCCCTGACCAACAGAAACAGCGCGATCAATCTCGCGGATCGTGGAATCGAAATTCACGTATTTCTCATCCGGCCATTCGAATGCTTCTACTTCTTTTACATCCTCGCACTGAGCGAAAACGCCGTCCTGATTGTGAGAGGTTCGCTTAATGCCGCCGAGCACATCGAACATGGGCTTGTTTTCGGGGTGCTGATAGAGGGAATAGGCTTCCGGCTGAATCCAGCGGCAGGTGCTGCCCAACTTCACTCCCAGCTCAAAATCATCCTTTACCTGAAAAACCTTAAACAAATTCTCTGTGCTCGCCCAGTTCGGGCAGCCGTGCCAAAATCCGCTTTTTGCGCTGGTGTGGTTCAGTATCGAAGCAAGATGCTCTTTTCCGTTCATATTCGTTTCCTCCCTGTAGGCTGCCGGACTTTTCACCAATGCTGTAAACAATTATAGCACGTAAGAAGCTTCAGATCAATGGCGCGTACCGCTTATGCGCTGTATTGCTGTCTGCATACAAAAACAGTTCCTCATAAGCAAGTGAGGAACTCAGATCATCAACAAACCTCAGGGAGAGGCTTGGAGAGGGAGAGCACTCCCTCTCCATTTTTCATCGATTTCGGCGGCGTGTACGGCGAAATCGCGAACTTATGCGGGCCCGTCTGCCCCAGAAAGCGATAGTGTGGATGAAAGGTTTAAAAGGCCGTCATGCTGAATGAGAATACGCTCACTCCGGGCGTTCAATTGATTCGAAGGGTGTTGTGAAAAGGCTGATCCGATAATGGGTGATCGGCGGATAGGCCGTGTCTTTGGCCGCTCCTGTCCTGCTATCCTTGCCTTCGGGTACCCAGCCCGTCGGCGTCGGGGGAGGGACTTTCACCCACCTCCTAGGCGTTCGGATAGCCGCCGCCTGTAATTTTCCGGCTTACCACACATGCTGCTTGCAAGTTTATTCTTTCTGTTCAGTTTTCAAGGTGCTGTGTGGTTCGGCGTTTGCCTTTCCGCTTCGGCGGGTGGCATTGTGCATTTCCTGTCGACATGTAGAAGGATAGCACATTCACCTTCGGCTGTCATTAAACCTGTAGTTTGAAATAATAAGAAATTCTGGTCCTGTATGCAAACGTTTTTCTTGCAAAGACCGGTTTCTTGCTGTATGATAAAGGCATAGAATCGGGGGAGGGAATCCAATGAGCATTACCATCAATTTATACTATACCGGATATAACGGAAGCGCGCGCAGGTTTGCGGAGGAAATGACGTCTTCCGGGATTGTCAACGAAGTCCGGCAAGAGGCGGGAAATGAAAAGTATGAATACTTCTTTCCCGTGGACGATCCGGAAACGGTTTTGCTGATTGACAGGTGGCGCGACCAGGCCGCGCTGGATTTTCACCATAAATCGCCGATGATGGCAAGGATTGCCGAGCTGAGAGATAAATATAAGCTGAGGCTCAGGGTAGAACGGTATGTTGACGCGCCGAAATGACGGCGACGGTAAAGCTTGGAGATCAAAAAAATGAGCGCTGACGCTTTCGGCCAACGCTCATTTTTTCGATAGATCTATTTTACGGCAGGGGATTTCCGGCGGCAAGATACAGCTTGTACCATTCCTGACGGGTAAGCCGGATATCTCCGCCTGTGCAGATCTCCTGTATTCTTTCCGGATTCATGCTGCCTGCAATAACCTGAATATTGGCGGGATGGCGAAGAATCCACGCCGCCGCGATGGCATTATCGGTGACAGAGTATTTCTCTGCCAGTTCCTGAATGGCTTCATTCAATTCCTTATACAAATCGTTTCCTAAGAATACGCCCTTGAACATGCCATACTGAAAGGGAGACCATGCCTGAACTGTGATATCCTTCAAACGGCAATAATCCAGAACGCCGCCGGAAAGCACCTGCGCGTGCGGCGTATGCATATTCACGTTTACGCCTTCGTCCACAAGTATGCTGTGGCAGAGGCTGAACTGCAGCTGGTTGATGATGATTTTGCCGGGCATATAGCGCTCCAGCAGCTGAAGCTGCGCCGCGTTTTCATTGCTTACGCCGAAAAAGCGCACCTTGCCCTCTGCCTGCAGGCGCGTGTATGCCTCGGCGACCTCTTCGGGTTCCATCAGCGCATCGGGACGGTGCAGCAGAAGTACATCCAGATGATCAGTTCCCAGGCGCTGAAGGCAGCCATTCGCCGCTTCGACAATGTGCTCATAGGATGCATCGTAATACCCTTTTTGGATGCCGACCTTGTCCTGCACGATGAGCTTGTCGCGAAGACCGGGATTGCGCTTAAGTACGCCTGCAAAAACGGTTTCCGATGCGCCGCCGCCATAAATATCGGCGTGGTCTATAAAGTCGATTCCGCTTTCACAAGCTGTAAGTACGATTTTCTCCGCTTCTTCAACGCTTTTTCCGGACATACGCATTGCCCCCAGCGCAATGGCGCTTGCTTCGAATTGATTGCCGATTTTAATTCTTTTCATGATATATGCGCTCCTGCCGCTATTTTTGTTTACCGGAATTATAGCATGTTTTGGTGCCTGTGTCTATGAATGCATAAGAATTTGCGTCCGATTAAAGCTGTGCACAATTGGTTATTGCAATTTTTCCTGTATATGCTATTATAGTACTATACTGTTAGGGAGGATATGCGACATGAATAATACGATTCGCGAACTGATTTCGCGCAAATCTGTGCGCGCATTTGAAGACCGTGAGATTTCTTCCGAGTTAATCGATCAGATTCTGCTTGCCGCCGTCAATGCGCCAACGGCCGGAAATCAGCAGCTGTATACCATACTCAATATTACCGATCCGGCTATGAAAGCCCGATTGGCTGAAACGTGCGATCATCAGCCCTTTATTGCTGAAGCCAAGCTGGTGCTGATTTTCCTTGCAGACTGCAGAAAATGGTATGATGCATTTTGCGCCGCGGGCTGTGAGCCGCGCATGCCCGGAACAGGTGATCTGCTTTTGGCTGTATCCGATGCCACAATTGCCGCACAGAATGCGGTGGTCGCCGCGCAGAGCATGGGCATTGGCTCGTGCTATATTGGTGATATTATGGAAAACCGTGAAGCCCATCGCGAGCTTTTGAAGCTTCCGGAGTATGTATTCCCATGCTGTATGTTGGTATTCGGTTATCCTACGCCTCAGCAGGTGGAGCGGGTAAAGCCCGAGCGCGCGGCAATGGAACATATTGTTCACGAAAACGGTTACCGGACAATGGACAAGGAGGAACTGAAGCGCCTGTACTCGCCTAAAGCGGTGGCAAGGCCTTATGAGGATTGGATGCAGGCTTTCTGCAACCGAAAGTATAATTCCGACTTTTCCAGAGAAATGACCCGTTCGGTATCGGAGTATTTAAAAGATTTCATGCCGTTTCGCAAATGAATGAACGTTTTTGGAACAGAGCCCATCATCAGGGAACTGTTTTGACGGACTGGGCATTGGCAGTGCGGACTGTCAATGCCGTTTTCTTTACAATACGACGATATTGACATAAGCAGTCGTTCGATAAAGAGAGGTGCAATCCCCATGAATATGATTGATTCATTCTGCTGGGAACGGTGTCTTTTCTACGCAAAAGGCATTTGGGAAAATGATCACCGGCTCACCAATTCCGGTTTTTTGAAAACAGCGGCGTTTGTGGAAAAAACGATGCGCGAGATAGGCCTTGACGAGGTAGAAGTGCTGAACGCCCTTGCCGATGGGCGTACCCAATATGCGGAATGGATCATACCGCAGGCATGGGAGATTAAGGGCGGCCACCTTTCCTATGAGGATGGCGAGATGATTGCCGATTATGATGAAATTCCCTGCTCTGTAAGCATGCGCAGTGCGAAAACCCCTGCAAGCGGCGTATGGGCGGAGGCGGTGGATGCAGATATACGCCCGGCAGGCGATTGGATGGCGGGCAAGCTGCTGTTCACTGCGCGTTCTGCTGCTGAAATTCTGCCTGACGCTGTAAAGCATAACGCCATTGGCATTATTTCTGACTTTTTTCCGCTGTACAAAGGGATCCGTGAATCCAAAGAAGATATGAGGGGCGCTGTACGCTGGGACTGCGAATTCATGCCGGTCAAAAATGAAACGGGGCTTTTTGCGTTTAATCTGACGCCCGAGCGCGGCGAAAGGCTCAGAACCCGGTTGGCTTCAGGCGATAAGGTGATACTGCACGCCTTTATTGATGCAGACGCCTTTGGCGGATATGCGCCCACTGTTTCGGGCGCAATTCTAGGCGCCGATCCGTCGCTTGGCGAAATATTCCTGTATGGCCATCTGTATGAACCTGGTGCCAACGATAATGCTTCCGGCTGCGCGTTGATGCTGGAATGCATGAACATCTATCAGTCATTGATACGAAAGGGCGTAATGAACCGGCCGAAAAGGACCATTCGTCTGGCGCTTGGACAGGAATGCATGGGCTCCAACGCCTATATGCTTGCGCACCCGGAAAGGGATGAAAGAATTGGTCTGGTTGCGGATATGATCGGAAACGAAGGGGTGGATAACGCAACCTTCGGCGTGTGGCATTCGCCGTATTCCAACTGGTCGTTTCTGGATGACCTGATTGAAGAAACCGTTCGGGATGCCCGAAAACTTTGGAACTTTCCCTATGTAAGCCGCCCGTTTGGAATTGCGAGCGATAATATGCTGGGGGATCCCGCCTTCGGTATGCCTACCGTTGCCTTGATTACGGAGCCTGCGAAAAGCTATCATACCTCTATGGACACGCCGGACAGGCTGGAGGAATGCGTGATGAGAAGGAACGCATGGATACTGCTTCGCGTAATCAAAGCCCTTGCGGATGCCGATCCGGAGCATGGGATCGATCTTACCTATGAGTATACCGGCAGGAGGCATGCAAAAGCGGTCGACTCGCTGGAAAAGGCGTTTTGGAAGAAACGGCTGAAAGCGATCCGGGAGGAGAAGGATGCGTTTTTAAAAGGGAAGCGGTATCTGCCAGATCCGGAAGATATACCTTTTCCGCAGCCGACTGCGGGCATTGAAGACAAACGGGTTATCAGACTTTTGGACGGCTGTATGACGCTTCCGAAAACCGATCCCGAAACCGGAAAGACCTTCCATACCGCGTGGAATACAGAGGTTCATCGCCCGCTGTTCTGGGCGGACGGAAAACGAACGATATGGGAGATTGCCTGCCTTACGGCGATGGAGGCGGGAGAGGACGACTATCCGCGTGCCTACAGCGAATGTATGTCGCTTTTCCGGGCGCTTGAGGCCGGCGGAATCGTCCGATTGGAAGCAGATTGATAATTAATGTATATATAACGAATAAAGGGCGATATATGCGCTTACGCGGAAGTGATGCGCTTGTGAACGAAGCGTATATATGCTATACTCATATCGATATATTGGCTTTGACAGCCCGATGAAAAAGGAGAATACTTACCATGCAATATAGAAAATTCGGCAATACCGGCGTTGATATTTCCTGCCTGGGCTTTGGCTGCATGCGTCTTCCCGAGTATCAGGCGGAGGATGGCAGCTGGCATGTGGATCAGCAGAAAACCGATGAAATGCTGATGAAAGCATATGAGCTGGGCGTAAATTATTTTGATACCGCGTTTTACTATTGCCATTCAAACAGTGAAATCGCCATCGGTAAGGCGCTTGCGCCGATCCGAGACAAGGTATATATTTCCACCAAGTGCCCAATGGAGCTGGTAAAGAGCGCTGAGGATTTTGAAAACACACTCAACAAAAGCCTTGAAAAGCTCGGCACCGACTATGTGGATTTCTACCACTTCTGGAGCATCAACCAGAAGGTGTTTGATGAAAAAATTGTTCCGCTGAAGCTGATGGAAAAAGCGGTTGAACTGAAAAAGGCCGGAAAGATCCGCCACATTTCATTCTCCTTCCACGATTCTCCCGCAGCGCTTAAGCACATACTGGACAACGGCTGGGCCATGGAAAGCGTGCTTCTGCAGTACAACCTTCTGGACAGAGCGAATGAAGAAATGATTGCCTACGCTGCCCAAAAGGGCTTGGGCGTAGTGGTTATGGGCCCGGTTGGCGGCGGCCGTCTTGCCGCGCCCACGGAACTTGCCCGGAAGCTTGGCAGCGGCAACCTGAATACATATGAACTGGCGCTTCGGTTTGTTCTTGGAAATCCCTCCGTATGCTGCGCGCTTTCTGGCATGCAGAACAGCGATATGGTGGAAAAGAACGCTTCTGTGGCTTCCCTCGAAACGCCCATGACTGAGGAAAAGTGGCGCGAAGCGGGAGAATCTATGGAAAACCTTAAAAAATTCTCCGAGCTTTACTGTACCGGCTGCGGATATTGCCAGCCCTGCCCGAAGGACATTAACATTCCCAAGATTTTTGAAGCCTATACCTATCATAACGTATACGGCCTTCATGAGCTGGCAAAAAATACCTATATCGGTTATGTGAATAACGAAAAGCAGCCCGGCGCCACATCAAAGGATTGCGTCAACTGCGGCTACTGCGAGCGCAAATGCCCGCAGCACCTGAAAATCCGCGAACTTCTGAAGAAAGCGGAATCCGCGCTGGAGGCGCTGTAAAAACAACACGGGAAGGGATCCATACGATCGCTTCCCGTGTTTCAGATCATCAACAAATTCCAGGGAGAGGCTTGGAGAGGGAGCGCACTCCCTCTCCATTTTCCATCGATTTCGGCGGCATGTACGGCGAAATCGCGCGTTTTTCCTGAGCGGAGCGGCGAAAAACGCTTCCCCTTCCCGGGCTCCGCCCGGAAATCCCGCAGGATTTCAGGAGACCGACCTTCCCATCAAATAAGGGTCTTTTTTGATGGCTTGAAACACGGGAAGTGATCCATACGATCGCTTCCCGTGTTTCGTTATTGTTTTTTTGCAAAAAGCATGCATCCCTGTTCGCGGAACTGCTCTATTTTCTTCCTGAGCAGGCTTTCCTCGCAGCGAAAGAGAGCCGCGAGGCATGTGATGCACAGGTGTTCGTTTGCACCCCGATTGATCATCTTTTTATGAAGACCAATTTCATCCGCCGTGAGCGGACGGCTGCAGTTCATACATGCAGCCATGTTATTTATCTACGATTTTCACGCGGAAGAGGCGGCAATCATGGGGCGCCAACTCTTCGACGATCAAACAGTCATTTATGCTTTTTACGGTTTCGTTTGTCCAGAGATCTGTAGCTACAAAGGTCTTTGCGCAGTTTCTGGCAAGACCAAGGTTATCGCACGTTACAGTCAGACTCCAACGGTTCTGCGTACTGTCTGTCAGGTTGAACATGCCAAGGGCGATATCGCCGTTATCCAGATATTTTGCAATGATTGGTACGTCCAGCGGATAGTTGATGAAGTGCGGTTCTGTTTCGGATTTTCTGCTGCTGTTTGGAACATAGTTGTAGCTGTTTGCAAAAAACGGAGAACAGCCTTTGGGATCCTGATTGATTTTCAGTACCTCACGGTTCATGAGTATAGACTTTGTTGCTTCATCCATGCTGCGGATATCGCAGCCGATCATCAGAGGTGAATTCAATAGCGCCCAAAGCGAGAAATGCGTGCGGTATTCTTCATAGGTACAGCCCTTAAAGCCCACGTTTCCGCGCGCGTTCATACCTACAACCAGCATATCCATGTCGTTGAAGCAGCCTTTCCCGTTGTATTCCAGGAACTTCAGCTGCGACTGCGCCAGCATCTTAATCGATTCCCATGAATCCTGAATGTCGCCCGTGGAACGCCACATATCCGCGCCGGTTTCCTTGATCCATTGCTTGGTGTTTTCGCTGCCCCAGGAGCAGGCGCTGAACAGTATATCGCGACCGCAATTTGCCAGCGCGAGGCCCATGCGTTTGTACAGCGTGTCGCCACGCACGGTGGAAGGATGAAAGCAGAAATCGTATTTCAAAAAATCAACGCCCCATTCGGCGAAGTTCTTTGCGTCCACCCACTCGTAATCGAAGCTCGAAGGATACCCTGCGCATGTCATATATCCCGCGCAGGAATACATACCGAACTTCAGCCCCTTGGAATGTACATAGTCTGCAACATACTTCATACCGTGGGGAAATTTTGCGGGGTCCGGTACCATATTGCCCTGCGCATCGCGCTCGCGAAGATGCCATATATCGTCAATAACCAGATAATTGTATCCGGCGTCCTTGAGTCCGCTTTCTACCATTGCGTCCGCTGATTCCAATATCAGTTTTTCGTCGATATTTGCGCCGAATGTATTCCAGGTGTTCCAGCCAAGCGGCGGCGTATTCACATGCATAAATATCTCGTTCCTTTCCGTTGTTCCATGTACAGATTATAGCACCGGAAAATTGACGATGTCAATAAACCGCGCTGCATATTCCGGGCAAACGCTTTGGGGTTTTATTTGCATGCACATGGGTTTTATTGTATAATAATCGTAAAGGAGTGGTGGTTATGTTAAAAAGGCTGTTTGCAATTCTGCTCGCTGTGATGCTGTTCCTTTCGACTGCGCTTTCCGAGCCTGCAGAGGTGCTGGCGGATGAATCCTTTGCCGTTACCGACGGCATTTCGGTTGAACGGGGCTATGACTATGTCACGCCGGGCGAGGTATCTTTGTATCTGTATGTATTTGGCGAGCTTCCGCCCAACTATCTTACCAAAGCGGAAGCCAGGGATATGGGCTGGGTTAGCAGCGAAGGGAATCTGTGGAATATCGGTTATGGCCTGACCATCGGCGGCGATGTGTTTGGAAACCGTGAGGGATTGCTTCCCGATGCGAAAGGGCGCACATGGTATGAGTGCGACGTGAACTATTTCGGTGGCTTCCGAGGCGGAGAAAGGCTTGTATTCGCTACGGACGGCCTGATTTACTATACGATGGATCACTATGAAAGCTTTGAACTTTTGTATAACGGCTGGTTCGATCCCGATTACCGATACGGCGAAGAAGAAGTCGATTCATACGATGAAGGCTGGTGGAGCTGGTTATGGTAACTCATGTAATAGACGGAAAAAACATGACCGACCGAGCTAAGGCGCATGATGAGCTGAAGCGATCGCTGGGGCTTTCAGAGCATTATGGGCGAAATCTGGATGCACTTTGGGATGAGGTATCCGTGATGAACGGGTGCGTAACGCTGGAAAATGCGAACGCACTGATCAAAAACCTTGGCGCATACGGGGAAAAAATCATACGCGTGCTTGAAGAAGCCGGTCAGGTGAATTCCGGTTTTTTGTTTGAAAGGAAAAGTGCCTTGCCTAAGAATGCAGTTATCCATGAAAAACTCGCTTCTTACATACAAAACGGTGACATCGCAGGCGCAGGTCTGATTGTAAGAAAAGGCTCTGAAATTGTTCATGAGGAATATGCGGGCTATGCCGATATCAATGTCGGTATTCCTGTTGGAAAAAGGAGCCTGTTTCGCCTTGCCTCCATGTCTAAACCCGTATGCGCCTGTGCGATTATGCTGCTTGCACAGGAAGGGAAACTGTGCATAACAGACAGGGTTTCAAAATACCTGCCTGAATTCGGAGATATGCTTGTATGCGCAGGAGAAAAAGAATATGCGTATAAAAACGCGGCAGATGTACCTTTGAAAAAATCTGAAAAACCACTGCTGATAGAGGATCTATTGCGCCACAGAAGCGGCCTTGGGCATGGCGGAAACAGTATGCTGTTTGGCGTTGACAATGGAACCCTTTGCCGGTCGCTTGCAGAGCGAGCGGATATGATTGCGCGCATGCCCCTGGACTTTGAACCGGGATGGGAGGCGGGCTATAGCGGCGTAACTGCGTTTGATGTATTGGGAAGAATTGTCGAAGTGGTTTCGGACACCCCGTTTGAACGTTTTCTTGCGGAAGAGTTCTTTGACAGGCTTGGTATGCCGGATACGACTTTCTGGCCAAACTCTGAGCAGGCGCAAAGGACGGTTAGGCTGTATGGACGCGAAAGCGGCGTGCTTTCGGATGTGTATGCGCCGGGAGAGGTAAAGAGCCCGTTTTTGTATCGGTACCCATCGGGCTCCGCAGGTCTTTTCGGAACGCTTTCGGATTACGACGCGTTTGTTTCCATGTTGTCGGGGCGAACGAAAGGAATCTTAAAAGAGGAAACCCTGCGCCTTATGACGGCGCGTGATACAAAGCATTGCACTTCACTTGGCGCTTGGGGACTCGGTATGTTTGTATTTAACGGACGCAGCGTTTCGGGAAGAGGGCTGTCTAATGGAAGCTTTGGCTGGTCCGGCGCTTTCGGAACGCATTTTTACGTTGATCCCGTAAATGATGTTACCATGGTTTTGATGGCGAACAGAAATGATATCGGCGGCTCCGATTCGTATGTGTCGCATGGACTGGAACGCGCGGTATTTGAAGGTCTTGGCCTTCAGGAAGGATAAGTGACGGCGCATGTCGGTTTTATTCAATTATGATATCAGCGCGCGCGACGTATTGTTCCACAAGGACATTTCCAAGCGCTTGCGCATGATGAAGCATGCCGGCGTTGAACGCGTATGGCTGTTCGGATATTTTTACGGACGCCATGAATCGTCTGAAGAGGATATCTTCCGCGCACGTCTTCGATTGGAGGAAGAGGGCTTTCAAACCGGAATTATCAGCCTTCCGGTAGGCCATCCCGGAAATTCTTTAAACCCGGATGATCCTGAGCTGGAGCTTAGAATCAAAAGCGATTGGACGTATCGTGTGGGCGCAAACGGCGAGAACGAGTATTTCAGCGCGTGTATTAACGACGTAATGACCAGTGACAATCGGGAAGCGGCCCGGAGCTATGCTCAAATGGGCTTTCAGCGCCACTTTTTTGACGACGATCTTCGCCTTGGCAATTGGGGAGATCAGATTCGCGGCTGCTTCTGTAAGGATTGCATTCTTCGCTTTAACGAAATCACGGGTGCTGGAGCGGACAGGGAAATGCTTCGAAAGGCTTGTGATGCTGGTGAAAACGAACTCGGTCGGATGTGGATGGACTACAATTGTAAAAAGCTTGCCGGCTTCATGAGCGCAACCCGGATGGATGGCATGCAATCGGGCGTTATGCTTATGCACAATGCCGACGAAAGGCACGGTATATCCATACCTATGATCAAAAAAGCCGTGCCGGATTGCATGTTCCGCGTGGGAGAAATGTTTTTTGACGATGAAAGCTTTTCAAATCCCGACAATCGCCAAGCGTTGATTGCCAGCGTAAAGAAACACAGATCGCTGATCGGAGACAATGAAACCTACAGCGAAACTACCGTATTCCCTGCCGCAGCCATGTCGCCTGACAATTTTATCAGACGCCTGGAGCTTGAAATATCGCTTGGACTCAGAAACATATTCCTGATGAGCGGAACGTGGTTTTATACCGAGCCCTACTGGGAAAGGCTTGGAAAAGAGCGAACGAGGCTTGCCGAAATGGCGGAGATTGCGGACGCGAAAGAAGACGCATAACCGATACGCCGACAGATGAAGGAAGTGAGAGTTCATGACGGATTATGAACGCGCGGTTCTGTTTGAAAAGCCGGACGCAATTCCTATGCGCTTTTCCATCAACGACGCCTGCTGGAAGGCGTACGATCAGAACGCGCTGTTTGATCTGATGGAATCGCACAAATACCTGTTTCCGGATTTTGAAAGACCTGAGGGGGAAAATCTTCCCGAATATAAGCGGGTAGCGAGAGAGGATCAGCCCTATACGGATGATTTCGGATGCGTTTGGATGACTTCTGTTGACGGACTGACTGGTACGGTCAAGGGCCATCCGCTTGAAAACTGGGAGCTTTTTGCTTCCTATCGCTTTCCGGATCCCGAGATTTGCATGGACATTGGGCCTGTGGACTGGGAGAAGGAAAAAAGTCGATAGAAGAAATGCACGTAAAGGGGATGTTTGTATCCAGGGGCCTTAGGCACGGGCATACCTTTCTGCAATTGTCGGATATCCGGGGGTATGAAAATCTGATATTTGATATGGCGGATGAAAGTGTTCGTCTTACGAAACTTATTGCAGGCATTGAAGAATTCAATATGGCGATTGTAAACAGATACATAGCCCTCGGAGCAGATCAGATTACCTATGCGGTAGACCTTGGCATGCAGTCGGGGCCGATGCTCGGCCCTGCGCATTTCAGAAAGTATATCAAGTCCGTATACAAGCGACTGATGGAGCCGGCGCTCAAAAGCGGAAGAATTGTGCACATGCATTCGGACGGGGATATCCGGTTATTGGTCGATGATATTGTCGACGATGGTGTTAAAGTGATAAACCTTCAGGATCTGGTCAATGGTATCGATTGGATCCGCGATAAATTCAAAGGACGGCTTGCGGTGGAATTGGATATTGACCGCCGGCGCGTTACTGCGCTTGGAACGCCCGATGAAATAGATCGGCTGATTCTAAGAGAAATTTCCGAAATCGGCGTCAAAGAAGGCGGACTTATGATGATATACGGCCTGTATCCGGGTGTTCCGATTAAGAATGTGAAGGCGCTGATGGACGCTATGGAAAAATACGCAGGCTATTTCAGATGAAGAATGGAGGAGAACACCGTATGCCCGATACCAGATGCGGACTCCATTGCGCGGGTTGCGAATATGTGGAAAAGTGTGGCTGTAAGGGCTGCATTGAAACCGACGGTCATCCGTTTCATGGTACATGCCCGGTAGCGCAATGCTGTCAGAACCGAGGATTTGTTCACTGCGGGCAGTGCCCGGAGCTTCCCTGCAGTCTTCTGACGCAATATTCCTTTGATCCCGTACATGGCGATACGCCGGGCGGTGCGAGGATTGAAACCGTTCGGAAGTGGTATTCCGATGAACAAAAACAGACACAGCCTGACATTATTTAAAGGGGAATTATTATGTATACAAAGCAGCAGCTGATCAGCCAGATCCGGGATATGGGTATTAAGGATACCGATACCGTTTTGATTCACATATCGCTTAAGGCCGTAGGTGAAACGGAAGGCGGCGCAGATGGGATCATCGACGCGTTTTCCGAATGCCTGCAGGACGGTTTGTTCATCGTGCCTACGCATACATGGGGCACCGTAAATAAGGAGCAGCCGGTATATGACGTGAACACATCCGTTCCCTGCATAGGTACGCTTCCGACGATTGCGGCATTCCGCAAGGATGGAATCCGTTCGCTGCATCCAACGCATTCCATATGGGCAAAGGGGAAAAAGGCGGCGGAATTCGTAAAAGGGGAAGGCGATGTACAGTCGCCCGCACCCAGACAGGGCGCCTGGAATCGGCTTGCCGATGTTGGCGCAAAGATTCTGCTGATTGGCGTAAAGCATAACAGAAATACGTTTATTCATTCGATTGATGAATATGCCGCTTATCCCGACAGAATTGGCGAAACGCCCTATGATGTTACGATCATTGATTACGACGGCAACGAAAACACGCATCCCATGCACCCGCATTGCTGCTCAAAAACCAATGATGTATCTCAGTTTTACGTGAATTTTGAAAAGCCGCTTTTGGAAATGGGCGCACAGCGCATGGGCCGGTTTGGAAACGCGGAGGTGCGCGTAGTGGACGCGCGCATGTGCCGGGATATCATCAGCCGCATTTACGGGCGCTCAGAGGAGGATATATTCCTGGAGTTCAGGGATATTCCGGATACGCTGTACCGATAATGGAACCCCGAGTTTCCACTGGGATTTCCCGGACAGAAAGGAAGAATGAAACGATGAATATTTTTGTAAACCAGCTGGGCTACACGCCTTTTATGAAAAAGACAGCGGTTCTTTGCGGATCGCTTAGCGACACTCTGTGCGTAATCGATTCAAAAGGCGAAAAGGTACTTTCGCTTCCGGTTCCGGAGGAGTCGGTTGAATTATGGGGAGACAGGGTGAAGAGCGTGGATTTTTCTGTTCTCACCCAAGATGGCGAATACATGCTTACCTGCGGGGAAGAGAAGTCGCATCCGTTTATCATTTCCAAGTCGCCGTATGATGAATGTCTGACGGCGCTTGTTGATATGTTCTATTATCAGCGATGCGGAACCGCCCTTGGAAAAGAAGTCGGCGTGTTTGCGCATCCCTCCTGTCATGATGCGCCTGCGCGTATTTATGGAACGAATGAATCGATAGACGTTTCAGGCGGCTGGCACGACGCCGGAGATTACGGTAGATATATCGTGCCTGCGGCCAAAGCGGCGGCGGACCTGATGATCGCTGCAGAGTGGAATGGGGATGCGTTCAAAAATGCGCGTCTGACAAGCCTTCTGGATGAGGTAAGGTGGGAGCTTGAATGGATGCTGAAAATGCAGCGCTCGGACGGCGCTTTGTATCATAAGGTCACCTGTGCGCGCTTCCCGGCAATGGTAATGCCGCATGAGGAAACGGAAGAGCTGATCGTTTGCCCGGTATCCACACCCGCAACTGGCGATTTTGCCGCCTGCATGGCAATGGCCGCCCGCGTCTACCGGGATATCGATCCGGATTTTGCCGATACGCTTAAATCTGCCGCAAGGCGGGCGTGGGATTTCCTTGAAGCAAATGGCCCGATTCTTTTCAAAAATCCGAAGGATATTGTAACCGGCGAATACGGAGACGGCTCGGATGAAGACGAGAGAATGTGGGCGCATGCCGAGATGGCGCTGACGTTTGGCGACGAAAAATACATGGATGCGTTTGTGAAAGCAGCGGAGCAAGCGAATCACGGCTGCGCAATTCTGGGCTGGGGAGACGTTTGCGGCTATGCGGCGTTTGCCGGAACGAAGCTGCCCGGAAAAGCCGGAGAATTGGCGAAGGCCTGGGTGATAGAAGCGGCGAACGGCATCGCTTCAAGGCTGAATGCTTACGGAATTTCCATGACCGAAAGGCTTCCCTGGGGCAGTAATATGAACATTGCCAACGACGGAATGGTTTTGTATATGGCATATAGCCTCACCGGGAACGAGGAATACAAAGCGCTTGCCGAAAAGCAGGTGCATTACATACTCGGGGTGAACCCCGTCGGATATTCGTACATAACAGGGTTTGGAGCGCAGCCGGTTAAACACCCGCACCACAGACCCAGCGTTGCAACGGGCGTATGCCAGCCGGGTATGCTTTCCGGAGGCGCTGCCAGCGGCATGATGGATCCCTGTGCCCAAAAGTATCTTCAGGGCCAACCAGCAGGCAAGAGCTTTATCGATCACTTTGAAAGCTATTCCACAAACGAAATCTGTGTGTACTGGAATTCACCGCTGGTTGCGCTGATTGCGGGACTCATTGAGGCATAAATGAAAGGAGAAGGGTCCTCATGAAATGGAATCGGCAGGACTTTATCGATCTCCTTACATTCAATCATCCTCCGAGGGAGATGTTTGTTGAGCTTATGGGCCCTTTGGTGGGGTTGGAGGACGAATGGAGGAAGCAAGGCGCTTGTGAGGGCGAGATTGCGCTGGAGGATTTTTGCTTTGACTATGTGCCCGTGTTTACCGTTGGAAACACGGGGGCGATTCATACGCTTCGCGAAACCGTATTGGAAGAAACGGATGAATATGTTATTCAGCGCGATTATCTTGGCCGCATCTGCAAGCTAATCAAATCATCCGCCACGCTGCCGCTGCCTATGGATTATCCTGTAAAGTGTATGGATGATTGGCTGAAAATCAAACCGATGTTTTCCTACGATGCATGCCGCGTAAGTGATGAAGAGATTGCGCGTGCAAAGCAACTTCAGAAAAGCGGTACGCTGATTCGCGCTTCAATTCCCGGCGGCTTTGATCTTCCGCGAGAATTGATGGGCGACGAAATGGCCTGCGTGTGCTATTACGAGGATCCCGAGCTGATGGAGGACATTCTGAATACCGCCCGTGAAACCGCCTGCCGCGTGCTTGACGAAATCAGTCGACATATTACCATTGATTATCTGTTTGTACATGAGGATATGGCCGGAAAGAGCGGGCCGCTTGCCGGACCTAAGCAGGTTCTTTCATTCATCAAGCCCTATTATCGCGCTGTATGGGATATGGTGTCAAGGCGCGGTACGAAGCTGTTTGCCCAGGACAGCGACGGAAACATGAATCCTGTGATTGACGCGTTTATCGATTGCGGTGTGAACGTGTTTTATCCTTGTGAACCCGCGGGAAACATGGACATTGTCGAAATGAGGAAAAAATACGGCAATACAATTGCCATGTTGGGCGGAATTGATAAACACGTTCTCAGAAAATCAAGGGCGGATATTGATCGCGAGCTGGCGTACAAGCTTCAGCCCATGATGCGGGGAGGCGGTATGGTATTTGGCCTTGACCATCGCATTCCAAACGGTACACCGCTTGAAAGTTATCGATATTACGTGAGAAGGGCGCGCGAGATATTGGGCATTGATGATCATGAAAAGGGCTGGGGACGGATGGCGTTTTAGAAAAAAGATTTGCTGTCTTTCTGGGTGATGATAAGTTTCGACTTTGGGAAATATTGTGCTAATGAATGCTTGTTTAATTGTAAGAAAACATCGATTGACTTAATGACATAACGATGATATAATTCTGTCACACAAAAGAAGAGAGAGGGACATATATGTACAACTATAATTCAAGCTATTATAGCATGGGTCTTACCGTAATCGTTGTTTACATTGTTATAATCGGCTTTGCTATTGCTCAGCTGATCGCTTGGTGCAATATTTTCAAGAAGGTCGACTACCCGTGGGAAAGATTGTTTGTACCGATCTATGGCCAGTATGCGCAATATAAGCTTGCAGATTGCGGTGGAATCTTCTGGCTCGAAGCGATCGTCGGCATATTAGGTGTGATAATAGCGAGCTCGACCGGTTCGCAGGCGTTAATGCTGATAGTTATGTTGATTCTGGCGGTTTTTGAATGCATCTACAGCTTCCGCCTTGCAAAGGTGTTTGGACATGGCGCAGGCTTTGCTATTGGTCTTATTCTGTTCCGGCCGATCTTTATCATGATTCTTGGCTTTGGCAGCTCCTATTATGAGGACGGTTTGTATTCGGAAGCGGAAGCTGATGATATTCAGCAGAGAAGTTGGGTATGCGAATGCGGAGAAATCAACGCAGGTTCTCGCGTAACCTGTACGAAATGCGGAGCATTACACAAAGATTAATAGAAAGCATACAAAGAGCGCAGCGGTGAAATATCCGCTGCGCTCTTTGTGTGTATTGTTTAACCGCCCAGATATGCGGCGCGTACGCGATCGTCCGCCAGAACCTCTTCTGCAGGGCCGGACATCGTGATGGAGCCGGTTCCCAGTACGTATGCGCGGTCTGCAATGGAAAGCGCCATCTGCGCGTTCTGCTCGACCAGAAGGATGGTCGTGCCGGCTTCATGGAGCTCCTTGATGATATCAAAAATCTGTTCTACCAGAATCGGGGCAAGCCCCATGGAGGGCTCGTCCAGCATCAGCAGCTTCGGACGGCTCATCAGCGCACGGCCCATGGCCAGCATTTGCTGTTCACCGCCGGAAAGCGTGCCGGCGATTTGCTTTTCGCGCTCCTTAAGGCGCGGGAAGCGGCTGAAAACATCGTTAATGGAGGTGCGTGACTCGCGGTCAGGGCGGCAATAAGCGCCCATTTCAAGGTTTTCGCGCACAGTCATCTGCTGAAATACGCGTCTGCCTTCGGGGCAAAGCGCCATTCCAAGAGGAACGATGCGGCTTGCGGACATCATTGTTGTATTTTTGTTCATAAACAGAATTCTTCCGGAGCGCGGCTTGAGCAGGCCGGCGATGGTGTTGAGCGTCGAGGATTTTCCGGCGCCGTTTGCCCCGATCAGTGTAACGATTTCGCCTTCGTTAACCTCAAAACTGATGCCCTTGATTGCGTGAATGTTGCCGTAGTAAACGTGTAGGTTTTCAACCTTTAACAGCGTACCCATTCATCAATCCTCCTTCTTCTTTCCAAGGTAGGCTTCTATGACGGTGGGGTTGGCCTGGATTTCATCCGCGGTACCTTTGGCGATGATACGGCCGTAGTTCAGCACGCAGATACCCTCGCAAATACCCATAACCAGGTTCATATCGTGCTCTATCAGCATGATGGCAATCTGGAACTGGTCGCGGATTTTGGTAATGTTATCCATCAGCTCTTCGGTTTCATGAGGGTTCATACCGGCTGCAGGCTCGTCCAGTAACAGAATTTTGGGGTTTGTGGCAAGTGCACGCACAATCTCCAGCCTGCGCTGCGCGCCATAGGGGAGAGAACCTGCCTTTGCGCCAGCCATATCTGCCATGTCGAAAATGGAAAGAAGCTCCAGCGTTTTTTCATGCTGTTTCTTTTCCTGCTTCCAATAGCCGGGCAAACGGAATATGCCGGTAAACAGATTATACGGAATCTGGTTGTGAAGGCCGATGCGCACGTTGTCTTCCACGGACATGTTTCCGAAAAGGCGTATGTTCTGGAAGGTTCGGGCAATTCCGAGCTTGTTGGCCTGTACGGTGTTCATGCCCGCGGTTTCCTTACCATCAATCAGAACAGTTCCGGTGGTTGGCTGATAGACCTTGGTAAGCAGATTGAATACGGTGGTTTTTCCTGCGCCATTGGGGCCAATCAGGCCGGCAATTTCGGTTGAACCGATGGTGAGGTTAAAATCTTCAACTGCCTTGAGGCCGCCGAATTCAATGCCGAGATGCCTCGTTTCAAGCACGGGGCGTTTATTCAAATCGCGCTCGGGTACGATACTGTGGCTGGGGTAGGCGACCATCCTGGTGTTGGATTTGCGCTGCTGCGTCATGATGATGCACCTCCCTGATTTGCACTGCTTCCGGAGCGGAAGTTGAATTTAAACAGATTCTTGAATGTGTTTCTGGCACTGGAAATGATCGTGCGTACAAATATGCTGTTGCGCGCCAGCATTACCAGTATCAGTACGATTGCGTATGCCAGCATTCGGTAGTTTCCGAATTCACGCAGGACTTCGGGCAATATCGTCAGAAGCGCTGCTGCGATGACGGAGCCACGGATCGAGCCGATACCGCCCAGAACCACGAATACCAGCACCTCGATGGAGGTGTCAAAGTTGAACTTTTTAGGCTCGATGGAGGTGTTAAGGCCGTACAGCGCACCGGCAATACCCGCCAGCGCTGCGGAAGTAACAAATGCGATCATTTTATACTTGGTTACGTTTACGCCCATGGATTCCGCTGCGATTCGATTGTCGCGGCTGGCCATAATGGCGCGTCCGGAGCGGCTGTTGATCAGATTCAATACAACAAACAGCGCAAACAGAACCATGATAAAGCCGGCTTCAAAGGTAGCCAGTTTTTCTATACCTGAGGTATTCATCGGGCCACTGATGATTCTCTTTCCGGGAAGCATTCCGGTAATCATGAAACCTGTATGCAGCGTTCCGCCTTCTACGGATACATACAGACAGTTGATGACGCTGCGGATAATTTCGCCGAAGGCCAGGGTTACAATAGCCAGATAATCGCCGCGCAGGCGAAGTACAGGAATACCGATCAAAAATCCTGCAATCCCGGCGGCAATACCGCCGGAAATCAGCGCTGCAATCAGGCGCACTACCTTCATATCAAAATTCGGAAGCTTCTCGGCAATCATCATGCTAAGCTCGGAGCCGCCATATGCACCGCCGATCCACTGGCTGATAACGATGCCGGTGTATGCGCCGATGCTCATAAAGCCGGCATGACCGAGACTGAGCTCGCCGGAAATACCGACTGTAAGGTTCAAGGATACCGCCATTACAATGTATACGCAGATCGGAATCAGCTGACCTTTCAGCGAACGGGACATCTTGAGCCCTTCAATCTCTCCGGAAAGGACAAGCTTACAAAACAGGAAGGCGAGAATTACAATAAGGTAGGTGACCAGATTGTTTATAAAATTCTTTTTCTGCTTCATATCTGTGTACCTCCCCTTAAACCTTTTCGTGAACCTTCTTACCCAGAAGACCGGCGGGACGAATCAGAAGAACGATGATCAGTATGGCAAAAACCAATGCATCGCCCAGCTGGTTGGTTACGTAGGCTTTTCCTAGGATTTCAATCAGGCCAAGCAGCAAACCGCCAATCAATGCGCCGGGAATAGAGCCGATACCACCAAATACGGCAGCCGTAAAGGCCTTGATACCGGGCATAGAACCCGTTGTAGGCATCAGGGAGGGATAGCTGGAGCAAAGAAGTACGCCGGCAATGGCGGCCAGCGCAGAGCCGATAGCGAAGGTAACGGTAATGGTGAGGTTTACGTTGATGCCCATCAACTCCGCCGCACCTTTATCTTCGGATACGGCGCGCATAGCCTTGCCCATCTTCGTTTTATTGACAAATGAAGTAAGAGCGACCATGATAACGATGTTTGCAAGAACGGTTACTATGGCTTCGCTTGTAATATGAAGTTCGCCGTTAAAAAGCGTCAGCGTTCCAAGATTCACAACACTGGAAAAACTTTTCGGGTTGGCACCCCAAATTAAAAGCGCTAAATTCTGAAGTAAGTAGCTCATGCCGATGGCGGTGATGAGCACGGCAAGGGAGGTGGCCTGACGAAGAGGTCTGTAGGCTAAGCCCTCAATGGAAATACCGAGGATTGTGCATACAGCTACGGACGCTACAACGCTGAGCAGCGGATGCAGGCCTGCATATTGCGTGGCGGAGAACGAAACAAATGCGCCAACCATGATTACATCGCCATGCGCGAAGTTCAACATTTTGGCAATGCCGTATACCATCGAATAGCCAAGGGCGATGATGGCATAGATACTGCCAAGGCTGATTCCGTTAATCAGGTGAGATAAGAATTGAATCATTGGGGATTCGCTCCTCTTTTATCATTTGAAGCACAAGGAGATAAATGCGAAAATAACCAACAACAATCAGCAGGAGAATGTTGATTGCTGTTGATTACTGTCGGACCGTGTTCTGCATAAACAAGCGAAATCTCCCCGGTCCGACAACGCGGCCGGGGAGTAAACTACAGCCGATTACTTGGTGCCTACATATACGCCGTCCTTGATGATAACGGCGGTGGGGGTCTTGTCTACTTCACCGGAAGCATCCCAGTGCATGATGCCGGTCAGACCGACGATTTCGATGGAGGGGAATACCTCAATCAGCATTTCGCAAGCATCTTCGGGAGAGGTTTCGGCGGTGATGCCGGCCTTCTCAACAGCTGCGAGCAGAGCATATACGCCGTCGTATGCGTCGGCTGCAAACTGATTCGGGATGTCGCCGTACTTGGACTGATAGGTGGTTACGAAGTTAACGGTCAGTTCATCCTGTGCGTCGGCAGAGAAGGGGG
>JAZSRC010000028.1:0-14652 GCA_045538305.1 Clostridia bacterium
CCACGCCGGAGCCCCCGCCTGAGCCCACGCCCCATCCTACGCCGGAGCCCACGCCTGAACCCACACCCGAGCCTACGCCGGAGCCCACGCCCGAGCCCACGCCTGAACCCACACCCGAGCCTACGCCCGAACCTACGCCCGAACCTACGCCGGAGCCCACGCCTGAACCCACGCCCGAGCCGGAGCCTGAATACACGCAGGATTGGACGTATGATTCCAGAGCGGTAACCGCATTCCAGCTGCAGCTGGTCGGATACGGATGGCTGGACAGCGTTCTTCTGGAGGAAATGGGTGAGACCGGCGTGATGGGTGATATCACCTATCAGGCGATTGCGGATGTACAGTTCTATTACAATACCGTACTTGCTGCCGAAAAGCCGAGTCTTCCGCCGCTTACAAGCGTAATGGATGAAGAAGGCTTCTTCAGACAGAATGGCGGTAGAGGAGCGTACTATCCGATTGATGAAAACACATATGTATTTATCATGGAGAAGCTTGTCATGAAGCCGGAAGCATGATGAATGAAACAGAATAATGTCGCCCCGGTTCCCGTCAATACGGAAACCGGGGCGATGTTTTCTGTCTGCTAAGGGTCTTTTATGGAATCGGAAAGCGGTTGATTTTGACCGCGCTATTCCATTTCAAGCACGATGCTGCAAGGTTCATTGTTTTTAAGATACACTCTAGGCACACGGCGTCCAGTGCGGCTGAGCGCTTCGTTTCGGTTCAGCTTTGCAACGGATGCATATTCGTCTACCGAAATTCCGCTTCCCAGCAGCGTTGCGACGCCGCCCTCTTCGGCATCCGGAATCTCTGTAACGTCCACCATCATCTGATCCATGCATACCAGTCCCAGAACCGGAGCGCGCTTGCCGTTAATAAGTACCTCGCCGGCGTTATTCAGACGCGGAAATCCGTCTACATAGCCTGCACTCAGCGTTGCAATCCGGCTGTCGCGGGTAATGGGGTGTTCGTCGTCATATCCCACGCAGCTGCCGGCTTTGACTTCATGGATCTGCGAAATACGCGTTTTTACGGTAAGTACTTCCAGGCATTTCTCCGGGTGTGCGTATCGGTAGGGGCATACGCCGTACAGCCATGCGCCTGCGCGGATGCCGTCGTAATGGCGATGGGGATAACGCACCATGCCGATGGAGTCTCCGGCATGCAGCATGGGTACGGTGAGCCCGGAATCGGAAAGAGCCTGATGCGCGCGTTCCAGAAATGCAAACTGCCTGTCGTCTTCTTCTCTGTTGCGCAGGGCGAGGTGAGTGTACAGGCCTTCTATGGTTAAGGACGGGGAATGGGCGCATTGGATGAGTGCATCTGTTTGTTCCGGTGCAAAGCCCAGTCTGTGAAGGCCGGTATCCACCTTCAGATGAACGCGTGCGCGCACGCCGATGCGCCTTGCGGTTTCGGAAATGATACCGGCACTTTTCGGGGAATAAGCGGTTAAGAGAAAATTCTGTTCGATGGCCTGCTCACATTCGGCGCTCCCGGTAAGGCCCATAATCAATATGTCGGCATCCGGAACAACTTTTCGGATTTCCTCCGCTTCATACAGGCATGCAACGGCAAAAAGCCTCGCGCCGAGCAAATACAGTGACTGTGCGACGCGTTTTGCTCCGCAGCCATACGCATTTGCCTTCAATACCGGGATCAAAAGCGCCTTTCCGTCTAAAAAGGAAAGCGCCGTTTTATAATTGGCCTCCAGATTCGTAAGGTTGATTTCGGCCCAGCAGCGGGCGGTGGCTTGTGCATATGTCATATGCATGCGTCCTCCTTACGGGTTTTTATCGGCTGTATGCTTGAGTTGGGCTATATATTCCTGGAGCTCCGGCGCGTTTCCGTACACAAAATGCCCCTTTTCAATCTCCGTCCAGACAGGAGGCTGGGAGGAATACTTATGAACGGACGGATCGTACACGGTGAGAATTTTATTTTTTTCGCTGATCGGATCGGGCATCGGAACTGCGGAGAGCAGCGCCTTTGTATACGGGTGCAGGGGATTTGCAAACAGCTTTTCGGTTTCCGCCAGCTCTACGATTTTTCCTTTGTGAATGACGGCAATGCGGTCGCAGATAAAGCGCATAACGCTTAAATCGTGGGAAATAAACAAATAGGTCAGCCCGCGTTCCTTCTGAAGTTCGCTTAAAAGGTTCAGCACCTGCGCGCGTATAGATACGTCAAGAGCGCTGATGGGCTCGTCTGCGATAATAAACTCGGGCTGCATAATCAACGCGCGTGCGATACCGATTCGCTGGCGCTGTCCGCCGGAGAATTCGTGCGGAAAGCGGCTGGAAAATTCGGGCAGAAGGCCTACCTCGGTGAGCGCTTTATCGACGAGCTTTTTGCGCTCTTCCTTGCCGGTAGAGCGATAAATGCCCTCGGAGACGATATAGTCTACCTTCGCTCGCTCATTAAGCGACGCCATTGGATCCTGAAATATCATCTGAATCTTTCGGGTGATGTCATGATCCAGCTTTTTATCAATTTTTCCGTTGATTCTTTGTCCTTTAAACAGGATTTGCCCGCGGGTTGTGGGCGTTACGCGTATGATTGCGCGGCCGATGGTGGTTTTTCCGGAGCCGGATTCGCCTACCAGCCCGAAGGTTTCGCCCTTGTATATATCAAAGGACACATCATTGACCGCTGTAAACGGACGGCGCTTTTTCCCAAACTGAACGACGAGGTTTTGTACCGAAAGCAGCACATCTCTCATTTGTTTTCCGCCTCCTCTTTACGCAGCTTCCGTATTCCTTCCGGAGGATCGACCTTGGGCGCCCTTGGATCCATAAGCCATGAACGCACCTTATGCGTGGGCGAAACATCGAAAAACGGCGGACGCTTCACGAAATCGATCTTCAATGCATGCGGATTGCGCGGAGCGAAGGGATCACCTTTGATTTCCTGAAATAGGTTGGGCGGCGTTCCCTGTATGGAGTACAACAGCTCGCCCTTGATGCCGAGCTGAGGGAGTGAAGAAAGCAACGCCCAGGTATAGGGATGCTTGGGGTTATAAAAGATTTCCTCGCTTGTTCCGATTTCAATGATGTCGCCCGCATACATGACGGCGATTCTTTCGGCAACGTTCGCGACTACGCCCAGATCGTGCGTAATGTATATGGCGGTCAGATCGTATTTTGCAATCAGATCCTTGATCAGCGATAGAATCTGCGCCTGAATGGTTACGTCAAGCGCTGTGGTAGGTTCGTCGCAGATCAGAATTTTGGGTTTACAGGCAATGGCGATGGCGATAACTACCCTTTGACGCATACCTCCCGAGAATTCGTGCGGATATTGTCTGGCGCGTCTGACCGGATTCTGAATGCCTACGTCCTGCAGAATCTGGTACATGATGCGTTTGGCGGGTATACCCTTTATGTGTTGGTGAAGCGCAATGGCCTCCAGAATCTGATCGCCGATCGTTTTTAGTGGGTTCAGACTCGTCATCGGATCCTGCATTACCATGGCAATTTCCTTGCCGCGGATACGAAGCCAATCGTTTTCAGATTTGAAGGCTGCAAGATTCATTCCATTATACATAATTGTTCCGCTGTCAACCCATCCGTTTGAGTCGTTCAGACCCATAAACGACTTGGTGAAAACGCTTTTTCCGCTTCCGGATTCGCCTACGATGGCGAGGCTTTCTCCCTTATACACATCCAGTGATACATCGCGAATGGCATGGAGCATTTTCCCGCGCAGGGTGAATTTGAAGTTCAGGTTTTGTACGGACAAAATGGGTTCCGGCACGTTCATTCGCTCCTTTCTTACATGTGGTTTTTGGGATCAGCTGCATCTGCGAAGGCATTTCCGATGATGTAGAATGAAATGGTGATGATGGAAAGCACAATCGTCGGGAACAAAAGCTGATATCTGAGGGACGGCGCGGTTACGAACAAAGCGCGTCCTTCATTGATCAGGTTGCCCAGCGACGGCGTATTTACGGGAATGCCGAGGCCGATATAGGTAATGAAAACCTCGTTGCCGATTGCACCAGGAATTGCCAGCGCCATGCGCAGCATAATGACCGATACCAGATAAGGCAGAAGGTTTTTCACCATAATCTGGCTGGAGCCTACGCCAAGACATCTGGAGGCAACGTTGTAGTCGCGGTCGCGGATAATGATAATCTGGTTTCGTATAAAGCGGGCCATGCCCATCCAGCGCGTCAGACACATGGCGAATATGATGGTGGTCACGGACGGGCTCATAATGTAGGCAATCAGTATCAGAACGATGGTTGTTGGGATGTTGTCAAGCACGTTGTAGATTTCGGTAAGCAGTCTGTCGAGCTTTCGTACATAGCCCCAGAGGACGCCGACCAGAATGCCGACGAAGGCTTCCACGAGCGCAACCATAAAGCCTATGTACAGACTGGTTCGGGTTCCGCTCCATACGCGCGCCCACAAATCCTGTCCGCGGTCGTTGGTGCCGAACAGGAAGCCGTAGGTGGAGGGGAAAATGTACAACGTGGTTTCATCAAGGGTTACTGCAAGGCCGTTTTTTTCAATCGATACGTCCCTCTTTTTGGCATACAGCCAGCCGTCTGCGTTGGCGTCGGGGTTGACGATGTCATCGGGCGAGGCGTACAGCGTTACGGTATAGTTGGAACGGCTTTCATAGGGCGTGTTTTCCGGATCGTCCGGCAGTTTCAGCTTGGTTTCGAAGTTATTTTTGACATAGCCGGTGATTCCCTTGTATTCGGCCATGCACCAATCTTCGCCGTATTCGAGGATGGTGAACTTATCGGGACGACGGATGGTGGCCAGCTTTCCCGATACCGCAATCCATTCATCCGGAACGCCGGGCCATTTCAGTTCGTTTTCGGGAATCTCGGAATAAGAAAGAATGGTGCCTGCGGGAACGGTGGAATATTCGTTGTGCAGGGACGGCTGCGCATTGTATACAAATTTATCCGACATGGGATAGTCGTTTATACGGATATCGCCGTACTGCCCGGGCAGGTGCGGCTGTATGAACGTAAAGGCGACCAGAATCACCAGTACGAACAAAAGGATAACGGCTGTTTTGCGCTTAAAAAATGTGCGCAGGGTGCAGCCCCAGTAGCTATAGTTGGAATATCCGATTTTTTCCGCGCTTGACGCGTCGTAATCGGCAAAGGTGAAAAGATCGTCCTCGTTTACAGGCTCTTGAGGCGTGTTGAGCGCGGTATGAATGGCTTTTTCAAGCTTTGCGGATTTTCTGTCTGCAATGCTGCGCATTATCTGGAGCCCTCCTTTTTGGCAAAGCTGATTCTGGGATCGATTACGCCCATCAGCAGGTCACCAATAAGAAGACCGATAATTCCGATGCAGGAATAAATCATCACCAGCGCCTGAACCATCGGGTTATCTTGTCTGCCGATAACGTCTACCAGAAGACCGCCCATGCCGGGAATGCCGTACAGCGATTCAATGTACAAAGAGCCGCATACGGTATACAGCAGGGAGGAGGGGAGGTATTGAATCATGGGTACGAAGGAATTGCGGAATACATGGCGCATGGTAATGTTCCGGGTGCTGACGCCCTTTGCCCGCGCAAGTTTTACATAATCCCTTGTCATTTCATCAACCATGTATCGCCTGAGCCACATCGCGTAATATGCAATATTGCCAAGCGACATGGACAGAATCGGAAGAACCCAGCTGACAGGGTTTGTCTGATCAAACTGCATGCTGATGCCCAGAAGCGTTGTTCCATACATTTGTATAAAAATATAGTATATTGCCGCCGGTACGGCGTTTATAAACACGATAAATACGGTGCCGAAACGATCCCATATCCTGCTGCGCGCCATTGCGCCGCCCAGGGGGATGCCGACAATCAGGGAAATTCCCATGGATATCATGCCCATGGTGAGGGAAAGAGGCGCTTTTTCCAGGATAATCTGGGAAACGCTGGCGCCGACTCTGTACTTGGCGGAGGTTCCGAGATCCCCGTGGAACAGATCGACAAAGAAGTTTTTCAGCTGAATATGGAACGGATCCAAAAGACCCATATCGCGAAGCTGCGCGTTGATGGTAGCCTCGGACATTTTATCAAAATTGTCAAAATAGCCCTCTATTGGCATCTGCCTAAGAAGGAAAAACACGATTGTCAGGATGATCGCAAGCGTAAATACGGCGGACAACAGACGCTTGACGGTGTATTTCAGCAATTCGTTCACGACCTTTATACATCGTAGGATTGGAAACGGCCGGCAATAACGGCCAAAAAGCGGCGGATAAACCGTCGCTCATATCACAACAAAGCACCGGGAGAGATTTGTAGAGGAATGAATGCCTTCGTCATTTGCCGCCGATTTCGGCGGCAAATACGGCGAAATCGCGTATCTTATGCAGAAAATGCTTCCCCTTCCCGATTCCTGCCTAAAAATTCCGAAGACTTTTCTGGAATCGGTCCTGCTCCATCAATAGGCTATTTGATGGATGGAGCGGCGGGTAAACCGCCGCTCCGCATTCGTTTCGGTGTACGGTGATTATTCGGCAAGAGCGGCGCGCTGATCGATCCACTCATAGTAGGCATCGAAGTAAGCGTCGGTATCCATGGGCGCTTCAACGAGCTTGGTGCCCTTGTAGCGATAGTTGGAAATGCCGAAGGGAGCATACTGGGTGGTGAAGGGATCTACTCGGGATGCGGTATATCCGCCGCTGCCATAGCCAAAGGGCACGATGTAGGCCTTTTCAATCAGGTAGGCTTCTGCTTCTGCAAATGCCTCATAGCGGGCGGCGATGTCGATGGTGATGGCCTTGGCGGCGTCTACGAGGGCGTAGTACTCGGCCATGTCGGCTGCATTTGCGCCCTTGTCCATGAAGTTATAGTTGTTGTCAACCTTGAAGGGATCGGTGTAGGTCTGCGGGTCGGCATAGTCCGGACCCCAGTTGCACTTAAGGAGCGCGTAGTTGCCGCTGCGGCGAACCTCGGTCAGGAAGCCCGTGGAGGGACCGGCCTCAACGATAATGTCGATGTAATCGGTTCCGAGCAGGCCTTCCAGCTGCTGCTCCACTACCTGGCACTCTGCATCCCAGCCGGTGGTGTTGGGGTTGTATTTCATGAGGATCTTGATGGGGAAGGTTGCGCCCTGTGCGGAAAGCTCTTCCATAGCCTGTGCTTTGAAGGCGAGGGCTGCATCCTTGGAGAAGGTATCTACGCCGCGGGCGGTGATTTCGGCCAGTGCGCCTACATTGGTGTAATCAACGCCGTCCAGAGTTACGAAATCCGGCGGGGTTATGGTATTGAACATGATGGACTGGGGGTTGTCGGGCTCGGTGATCAGCATGGCCTTTTCGCGGTCCAGACCAGCGTAGATGGACTTGCGGAACGCCTCGTTGTTAGCGGCTAGCAGCCAGTTTTCGGGTTCATAGGCTTCGTCGAACTGCGGGTCGAAGTTGAAGGTGTAGAAATAGGTGTAGAAACCGGTCTGACGTACAGGACGGATCAGGCTGGCGGTTTCTTCGTTGCTCAGCCATTCGGAAGCGATCAGGGAGCTGATGGAAGCGGAATCGATTTCGCCGCGCTTATACATTTCGGCAGAGATCGTGGAGGCTTCCTTGTTGTAAATGTACTCGATGGTTTCAATTACAACCTTATCTGCATCCCAGTTGGCGTTGTTCTTTACAAGCACGCGCTTTTCCTGAGGTTTGAACTCGCTCAGAAGGTATGCGCCGCAGTAAAGAATGGTGTCGGGAGAATTGGCAACGCCGAAGTTTTCGCCCATTTCGGCGAGGAACGGCTCGTATACAGGCATGAAGCACACATAGGTGAGCATGCTCTCGAAATACGGGCAGGGTGTTAACAGCGTGTAAATGAGAGTGTACTCGTCCTGCGCTTTAACGCCAACGGTTTCAAAATCCACCGGCGCGGGAGCTGCTTCGCCCTCAGCGGGAGCGATGGTGGAGTTGTAGTATTCCTCGGCGCCTGCGATTACGGAGTAGAAAATGTCCGCCGTACCGGAAGCATTGGCTTCGGTAAGAATGTATTTGGCGGCGGTTACAAAGTCGTTTGCCGTCACGTTTGCTACGTATTCACCCTTGCTGTTAACCCAGGTCGCATTTTTGCGGAGGTTGAAGGTCCAGACTAGGCCGGTTTCGTCCACGCTCCAGGATTCCGCGAGGGAGGGCTGAATCTGACCGAAAGCGTCGTATTCAACCAGTGTGTCGATAACGTTTGAGGAGAGGGAGAAGTCGTTGGTGGTTGCGGTGGTGAGGTAATTCAGGCTGGTCACTTCGCCGGAATACAGCGTTTTGAAGGAATTGCCCTCCGCCATCGCGGGACATACGGCAGCGCTCAGAACGAGTACGAC
This sequence comes from Clostridia bacterium, assembly GCA_045538305.1. GTDB lineage: Bacteria > Bacillota > Clostridia > Christensenellales > Aristaeellaceae > SFHK01. Next base: position 8,309 of record JAZSRC010000028.1, read on the forward strand.
TGCCAGTGCAAGCACGAGAAGCTTTTTCATGGATATGCCTCCTTTTCGCCCTATCAAAAGTATATTGGGCGTCGAATGGGAACATGATATCACAGTTATACGAAAAATGCAATATCGTAACACAATTTTATTCAAAGACCGATAATTAAATGATTTAAGTTCGACAATCTGAATTTGGGTTGCTGAAAAAATTGCAAAATTAACATTGGCGGAAGCTGAAGCGATCGAAAGACGCAAAAATGCGGAATTGAAATTTTTCTATTAATATTGTATAATGAGTAAGTACAGTTTATATTGCCACCGAAAGGGCGGTTGTTGACCATGAAACTAAAGGAAATTCAGGAGCTTTTGTCGGCACATGGACTGACGGGAGAAGAGAATCCGGAGCTTGAAGTATTCAGCGCGTTTTCCAGCGATATGATGAGCGACGTGCTCGCCTTCCCGAAGGAGCACATGGTACTGCTTACGGGTCTGATCAATCCGCAGGTAATGCGTACGGCGGATATGCTGGATATCCGCATGGTAGTGTTTGTGCGCGGAAAGGTGCCAAATGAGGAAACGCTTGAAATGGCGAGAGAGTGCGGAATTTCCGTGCTATCTACTTCGCATACGATGTACATTGCCAGCGGTATACTGTATACCCATGGTCTGTATAGCCAGCAGCAGGAGTGAGGGATATGAGTCAATTAAGAGAAGAATTCCAGGTTGGGGCAATGGACTTTGTTACCGCAGGAGAAGCTTCTTCCAGAATTAAGCGCATCCTGAAAAAACTGGGCGTGAATCCTAATGTTGTGCGCCGGCTTTCTATTGCTTGTTACGAAGCGGAGATCAATCTAGTCATCCATTCCATGGGCGGCAGGCTGACGCTGCTTGTAGGCGAGAGCGAGGTTACCCTTGTATCTGAGGATATCGGCCCCGGTATCCCGGATATTCGCCTTGCGATGAGAGAGGGCTATTCAACAGCCAGCGACGATGTGCGCATGATGGGCTTTGGCGCCGGTATGGGCCTTGCAAATATGGCGCGCAATGCCGACCGTTTTCATATTCAGTCAAAGGTGGGAGAGGGCACGCGCATTGAAATGATATTCTCTCTGCAGGATACGCGTGCGAGTCTGAAACCGGAGGTGAGCTGATGCCGATGAATCTGCACTCCGTTACGCTGGATAAGGGTAAGTGCGTAGGCTGTACCAACTGCCTGAAGCGCTGCCCGACGGAAGCCATCCGCATCCGCGGCGGACGGGCAAGAATTGTGGACGACATGTGTATTGACTGCGGCGAATGCATTCGCGTATGTCAGTATCATGCCAAAATTGCGCTTACCGATCCGCTTTCTTCCATTAACCGGTTCAAATATAAAATTGCGCTCCCTGCGCCTACGCTTTACGGTCAGTTCAAAAACCTGAAGGACATTGAAAGCGTACCCAGAGGGCTTATGCGCATGGGCTTTAACGAGGTATTCGACGTGGCCCGCGGCGCGGACATCGCTTCGCGTATGGTCATGGAGAAGCTCAAGGAACCCGACTGTCCGCAGCCGCTGATTTCCTCTGCGTGTCCCGCGGTTATGCGTCTGATTCAGGTGCGCTTTCCGGAATTGATCGATAATATTGTGGATATCCGGTCGCCGATGGAGATCGCAGCTTCCATTGCCAAAAGGGAGTTTTGCGAAAAGCACAATGTAAAGCCGGAAGAAGTGGGCTGTTTCTTTATCACGCCCTGCGCTGCCAAGGCTACGGCGGTCCGTTCTCCCATTGGCCATGAAAAAAGCGCCGTCGATGGTGCGATTTCCATGGTGGAAATCTATGGCCTTTTGAGCAATCAGATTCGCCGCGATCAGAATAAACAAAATGAATTCGATCCAGCGCACAGAGGCACGGCGCTGGGTATCGGCTGGGCGCGCTCTGGCGGCGAATGTCTCGCCATTTCCGAGGAGGAAGCGCTCGCCGTAGACGGCATAGAAGAAGTTGGAAAAGTTCTTGAGGCCATTGAAAATGACAGACTTCCGGATCTGAAATACTTTGAAGGCCTGTCCTGCGTCGGCGGATGTGTTGGTGGGCCCATCGTGTTTGAGAATGTATTCATCGCCAGAAACCGTATCAGAAAGCTGGTGTCGGAGCTTCCGAAGGTGAAGATCGAAGACGCGGTGTCCAAGGAAGAGCTGGAGCAGCTTAAGGATGATATTATGTTCGATACGCCCATCAGCTCTGTAGAAACCCTGAAGCTTGATCAGGACTTCAACGAAGCTCTGAAGAAGATGGATATGATAGAAGAAATCCGCAAAAAGCTTCCGGGCCTGGATTGCGGTTCCTGCGGCTCGCCCACGTGTCAGGCGCTTGCGGAAGATATCGTACGCGGCTATGCCAGAGAACTGGACTGCCTGTTCCTTTTGAAGGAAAAGGTAACCGTTATGGCAAAGCAGATGGTGGAAATCAGTGAACTCACGCGCGAAAAGAACTGATGACGATAAAGGAGAGGTGTTTTATATGAAAATTTCTGAGCTTGCCGGAAAAATTGAAGCCGAAATCATTACCAAAAATGTGGACGCCGAGCGCGAAGTGGAATGTGGCTACACCTGTGACCTTTTAAGCTGGGTTATGGCAAACGGCAGCGAAGGCATGGCATGGGTTACCGTTCAGACGCACATGAACGTTATTGCGGTAGCTACGCTGCACGACATGAGCTGTGTTATCATTCCCGAAGGCATTAAGGTGGAAGACGACGTAGCTGCCAAGGCTGACGAAGAGGGGATCGCCATCCTGACCTCGCCCCTCGGCGCTTACGATATCTGCGGCCGTATGAACGCCTGCGGAATTCCCGCAAAATAAGCCCAGATATGAAGTGCGCTGTAGACCTTCACATGCATTCATGTCTGTCTCCTTGCGGGGATATGGATATGACGCCCAACAACATTGTCAATATGGCCAAAATCAAGGGCCTGGATATGATTGCCGTTGCCGATCATAATTCGGCGATGCATTTGCCTGTGATACAGAAGGTCGCTGATTTTGTGGGCGTTCAGCTGCTTCCCGCTATTGAACTGAATACACGCGAGGAAGTGCATATGCTGGCATATTTTGAATCGGTCGACGCGGCTGTCGACTTTTCAAAGGAAATATACGAGTATTTGCCCAAGGTCAAAAACCGCGCGTCTTTGTTCGGCCAGCAGGCGCTGATGGACGAGGATGACGAGATTGTCGGGGAAGAGGAAAGGCTTCTGATTTCCGCGCTCAATCTGTCGATTGACGACCTTACGCATATGCTGATTGAACGAGGGGCGCTGGCCGTTCCCGCTCACATTAACCGCGGGTCGAACGGAATTCTGCAGGCGCTGGGCTTTGTGCCGCCCAACGAGCCGTTTTCGGCGCTGGAGGTAAGCGTCGGCATGCCGCTTCCGCACAAAGGTATTCCCAACCTTGCGCAGCTGCATTCTTCAGACGCGCATTATCTGGAGAATATGCTCGAGCCCACGGAATTTCTGAACCTGCCCGAGTGTTCCCCCAGAGGCTTTTTTGACTACATTAAAAATTGGAACCGGAATTGACGAGGTGCTTTATGCAACATAATGACGACGCCTTTACTGCCATGCTTCTCACCCTGCCGCTGTCTGCGAATAAGGAGGAAATGGTTCGTCCGCTCAGCAGCGCGGAGTTTTCCGTTTTGCTTGAACGGGTGGAGGCGTCTTCGCTTCGGAATATGGGCGATTTGATCGGCATGGATATTTCAGGTATTATGTCTCAGCTGCAGCTGCCGGAGGCAGAAGCATACAGGCTGTGCATGCTTTTAAGCCGTACCATGCCGCTTTCCTATGCCATGGAGCGTTATTACGAACAGAGTATCGATATACTAACCATGATGGACGCGGTATACCCTGCGCGCCTTACAGAGCGTCTGAAAAGCGATGCGCCTACCGCCATGTATCTTTGCGGAGATGAAAGCATACTCTCTCATCCTATGATCGGCATACTCGGCATTTCGGGCGTGAAAATGGATAAAAAAGCCGAGGAAGGCGTGCGCATGCTGGTTCGCGCCATTCATAACGAGGGATTTGGCATTATTACCTCTTCCGAGCCCGGCGCGTGCCGAGTGGCGGAAAATGAGGCATTTGAAATAGGCGCAAAGCTGGTTTGCGTGCTTGCGGGCGACCTTATGAAAAAGAAGGACGAGGAAATGTACGCCGAAGCCATCGCGCGCAAGCAGGCGGTGCTTGTATCGCTTGTGCATCCCGATGCGCCGCATACGGGCGTGCATGCCGTTTCCAGAAACCGTGTTGTATACGCTATGTCCCATGCGGCTTTTATTGCGACGACCGATGCCAAACGGGGAGAGTCGGAAGCGATGAGAAAGCGCCTGTGCGACTGGCTGTACGTGTTTGACACGCCAAGTCCTACGGGAAACCGCATTGTCATTTCACGCGGCGCTACGCCCGTTCAGCATATCGAAAAAATGAACTTTTCAAAGTATGCCGAAAACTGGCGCATGGCGGATGCGGAGCAGCTGAGCTTTTTTAAGGCAGCGCCTTTGCGGTATACAGGCTATTGATACCATGAAACAGGAGTTGAAGAATATGAACGCAATGCCTCGTCCAGAATATCCGCGCCCTCAGTTTGTGCGCAAGGGCTGGATGAACCTGAACGGAACCTGGGAGTTTGAAATTGACCACGGCGCATCCGGCCGCGCGCGCGGTCTTGTGAATAAAGAAAAGCTGGACGGCGAAATACTGGTACCCTTCTGCCCGGAAAGCGATCTTTCTGGCGTAGGCAACAAGGACTTTATGAGAGCCGTGTGGTACAAGCGTACGTTTACCCTTCCCAAATCGGCGCAGGGCAAGCGGGTGTTTATCAATTTCGGAGCCGTTGACTATGCAAGCGAGGTATGGGTAAACGGCGTTTCGGTCGGTACGCACCGCGGCGGTTATGTCGGTTTTCAGCTGGAGATTACCAAGGCTTTGAAAGACGGTGAGAACGTGGTGGTCGTCTGCGCGGACGACGATCTTCGAAGCGGCCATCAGCCCTACGGAAAGCAGTGCTATCACTATCATTCCGCAGGCTGCTCTTATACCCGCACAACCGGTATCTGGCAGACGGTATGGCTGGAGTGGACGAACGACGCGAGAATCAAGAATGTGCGTATGACGCCCGACGCAGTGAACGCTTCTCTTATGATCGAGGCGGAGCTGGACGGCGATGTAAAGGGCGCGGTTTTAAAAGCGCAGGCTTCCTTTGAAGGCGAATACGAAGCGGAAATCTCCGCCGAAGCCGACGGAAAGTTTGCGAAAATGCAGATGCTGATAGAAAATGTGCATCTGTGGAATATAGGCGAGCCGAATCTGTACGACATTCGATTTACCCTTGAAAAGGACGGCGAAGCCGCCGACGTTGTGGACAGCTATTTTGGCCTGAGAACCATTTCGTTTGACGGTATGAAGTGCCTGATCAACGGAAAAAGCGTATTTCAGCGTTTGATTCTGGATCAGGGCTTTTATCCGGACGGAATCTATACCGCCTCCTGCGACGAGGAACTGAAAAAGGATATTGAGCGGAGCATGGCCATGGGCTTTAACGGCGCCAGACTGCATCAGAAGGTGTTTGAACAGCGCTTTCTGTACTGGGCTGATAAGCTTGGTTATATCTGCTGGGGAGAAATGGCGAGCTGGGGTATTGATCCCAAGAATGCGTGGGCGCTGCCCGTATTCCTGGATGAGTGGCTTCAGGTAGTTAACCGCGATTATAATTCGCCCGCCATTATCGGCTGGTGTCCGTGGAACGAAACGTGGGGCGAAACCAATAACGGACAGCACGCAGAAACCATGCGTCTCAGCTATCGCGTAACCAAGGCGGTGGATCCCTATCGTCCGTGTATCGATGCCAGCGGCGGCATCCATGTGGAAACCGATATTTTCGATACGCATGATTATGAACAGAATCCCGCGATTTATAAGGAAAGGTATGCACCCGATGCGCCCGTGATTTACGACAGGCTGTCCGGCCGGCAAAAGTATTCCGGAGGCCCGGTGTTTGTAAGCGAATATGGCGGAATCGGATGGAATCCCGATGGACAGGGTTGGGGCTATGGAAACGGACCCCAAAGCGAGGAAGAGTTTATCAGCCGCTATAAGGGCCTGACCGATGCGCTTCTTGACAATCCGAATCACATGGGCTTTTGCTATACGCAGCTGACAGACGTTGAGCAGGAGAGAAACGGCCTGTATTATTACGACAGGAGACCGAAATTCGATCCCGCCGTCATCCATGCGATTACTGCGCGGAAGGCTGCAATCGAGGAAGAATAACAAGCTATTTGAAAAAGACGCGCGCCCGGACGCAAAAATGGGCCCGACGGGCGCCTCT